>JAAFGY010000064.1 GCA_010365135.1 Flavobacterium sp. | reverse complement strand
AAGGGGTTCTATTTTAAAAAACTACGATTTCATTACCTAAACTCAATGAAATGGTCGGATTTAATATGCTCCAATTTTATTTAGGACAGGATTGTTAAAAAACAATATAAAAACAGCGAACTTATGAAGAAATCCTACTTTAATTCAGAAAGAAAAGCAAAGGTGTTACTAAAAGACTCAAAGTCAGTTCGACTTTTGTTGCTAGTTTTGTTTTTGTCTTTTTTTGGAGTGGCTAAAGCCGCCAATATTGCTAGTGCTAAAACTGGGAATTGGTCTTCCGCTTCAACTTGGAGTGCAGTTTCTCGGACCGGTACAATTACAAGTTCAATCAGCAGTAAAATTGTTACTGGGGTTGGCACTTCTTTTTTAACCGAATTAGCCGTTGGTAGTATTTTAAAAACATCGGGAGGAACCACTATTGGTACCGTCGCAACTATATCGAGCAATACTTCTTTGACATTAGTTGCTAATGCTGCTTCCATAAATAATGGTAGTTATAAGGCACAGGTTGTTCCCACCTCTAATGATAGTGTGACGATTACGGATGGCAAAACAGTAACTGTTGATGTAAATGCAGGAATGATAAGTATAATCGTTAGCGATGGGGCTACTTTGGATGTAAACAGCGGATTGGTTTTTACGGTAGGGAGTGACACTGTTTTAGGGGATTTTACAGTTAACAGCGGAGGAAAATTTTCATTGGGATCAGGCACTGACCAGTCGACAGTTATTGTTTATGGTAACTATACCAATAATGGAGAAACCATCTTTTGGAAAAGTAATGTGATAATAAGAGGGGATTTAATTTCGCCAGCTACCTCAACATTGCAAAAAAATGGGAACGTAATTGTAGGGGGTGATATAATAGGAACATTTGATACGACGGGAGGTAGTGGTACTGGTCAAATTTATGCTATAAACCCTAATGCAACGGTAATAATTGATCCCCAAACTATTGACAATAATGTGATTCCGGGAACTTTCCCCGCTCCACCAGAAACTGCTGCTCTGATTAGTTTAGCTAATACCGTGATCTATGGAGCAGACTGTCCTTTTACCATAAAAGACATTTCCAACACTTCTGCTGGCTCTAATGCAGTTTTTACAGTAACTACTTCGGGAACTTCTTCACCAACGTATAAATGGCAGGTTAATAATGGAACAGGCTGGGTAGATTTAACTAATGTTGCTCCATATTCTGGAGTGTCTACTTCTTCTCTCACTGTAACTGGAGTCACTGCGACAATGAATAATTATAAATACAAAGCAAAAGTAACATCGTCGTCATCTTGTTCTAAAAGTAGTAATTATGGAACCTTAACAGTAAATGCAGGTTCATCTGCTCCAACAGGTTTTTCAAGTCAATCATTTTGTTCAGGTGCTACAGTTGCAAATTTAGCAGCAAGCGGAACCAACATAAAATGGTATGCGACCTCTAGTGCTGGAAGTCCATTAGTAACTACAACAGCATTAGTAAATGGTACGCATTATTATGCTTCCCAAACAAGTGGATGTGAAAGCTCGGCAAGGTTAGATGTAACTGCAATTGTAACAACAAACAATTGGACAGGCACGACGAGTTCTAGTTGGTTTATAGCTACTAATTGGTCTTGCGGTAGCGTTCCTACGGCATCGTCTGATATAACAATACCAAATGTAACAAGAAAACCAATTATTGATAATAGTAGTACAATAGCATTAGCCAATACGCTCACCGTATCAGTAGGGTCAAGTTTGACAGTGAATAGTGGTAATACAATAAAAGTTACGGACAAAGTAGATAATGATGGAACAATAACCTTCGAAGATTCAGCTAGTTTAGTTCAAATAAATAATGTTACAAATTCAGGGGTTATAAACTACAAACGAAATACTGCCCCTATTCGTCAAACGGATTACACCTATTGGTCTTCGCCTGTCGTACCACTTGCTGGAGGAGGTTACCTTTTAGGAAGTATATCGACTTCGCAATATTATCTTTCGTATGATTCCAATGTAACAAAAGATTGGATTTACGAAAATGCTTCTACACCAATGACAAAAGGAGTAGGGTATGCAATTCAAGGACCAAGTACAATGGCAGGATCTCCCTATTCAGCTACTTTTGTAGGAGTGCCAAATAACGGAATTGTAACTATGCCTGTACTATTTACAAACCCTTTAAATTTACTTCCAACGGATCCTAATTATGGCGTTTCATATTTGTTAGGGAATCCTTATCCATCAGCGATAGATGCAGATAAATTTTTGGGAAGTATAAATAATGCTGGTGTTCTAGATGGGACTCTTTATTTTTGGACTCATAATACGGCTATTCAAGACCGTAATGTTATTGGTGGGGCGAATGCAGGAACTGGAGCTTTGGCTTATACTTCAGATGATTATGCTTCATATAATTCCACAGGAGGTGTGTCAGGAACTGGATATGCAGCACCAACTATAGGGTCAGGAGCAATTGCTAAAGATATTCCTACAGGAAAAATTGCGGCAGGACAAGGTTTTTTTGCAACTAGTATTGCATCAGGTAATGTGGTTTTTAATAATAGTATGCGAGTTGAAGGAACAAATTTGGCAAATGGAAAAGGAACTAATCAGCAGTTCTTCAAAACTAAAGGCTCTTCAAAAACAGCAAACGAAATCGAAAAAAGTCGTGTTTGGTTAAATTTATCCAATACACAAGGAGCCTTTAAACAAACTTTAATCGGTTATGTTACGGATGCTTCCAATGACTATGACAGCCGTTTTGATGGAGAAAGTTTTGATGGTCAGGAATTTGTTGATTTTTACAGTGTTCATCAAGATAAAAACCTAACAATTCAAGGACGTGCTTTGCCGTTTGACGAAAATGATGAAATAACATTAGGATTTAGATCTACAATTGAGGGTTCTTTTACCATAAATATTGATCTAGCCGACGGTTTATTGGCGAACCAAGCTATATTTATTGAGGACAAATTAACCAATACTGTTTTTGATTTAAAAAGCGGAAACTATACCTTCAATACTGCTGCAGGAACATTTAATGATCGATTTGTGTTGAAGTATAAAAATTCCAGCAAGACCTTAAGTCTTGATGCAATGGATAAAGAGGATAAAATTTTGGTGTTTTATTCAAAGAATTATAAAACATTAATCATCCACAATGCCAAGGTAGATTCTACAGTTAATGCGGTCTCTCTTTTGAATATTTCAGGTCAAAAAATTGCAACTTGGGACGTTAAAGATAGCGAGCAGAGTAATATTCAATTTCCAATTAAGGCTATAAGTTCTGGAATTTATATTGTGAAAATCAATACGACCAATGGCGAAAGCAGTGAAAAAATTGTCATTAAATAATAAAAACGGACGGCATATTTCAGTTGAATTTCATAAAATTTTGGTTAAAAAAACTTTGCAAAGCGGAAGAATAGTTACTCATAAATGATTAATTAAAACCTATTATTTATAACCAAAGACCTTCTTATTTCAAATAAGAAGGTCTTTTTTTATGCCTACTCTGTTTCCGAACGAGTCCTAAAAACAGCACTTTATTATACATTGTTAATGAAATAGTTAATGGTGTTAATGCAGTTTATAAAACGACACTTATTTGTTTAAATTCAATTTTTTTGTTAAAAAAAGGGTATGCATGCATATAAAATGGCAGTATACCGATAAAAAATGCAGTTTATCGGTTTTATTGTTTTTCACAGTTAATAATATATAGCTTTGCGGCATGAAAAACCTTACTTTACTCGCCCCATCGAGTTGTAAAGTATAGATTTTCAGCACAATCAAAAAAGTATAACAAAAATCATGAATTCATCCTACTTAAGTTCAGTAAGAAATACTATTACATCCTCAAAACCATCAAAAGCAATTCGTTTGCTGTTGATGGTTTTTTTAGTTTTAATGACATCGAATATTGCGAGCGCGCAAATTATTAGTGCAACTACATATCCAGTCAATTCTACAACTGGTGCTAGTCGAGTTTCTTATACCAGTCTAGGTACGTTACTAGGACTTGGAAAAGATGATCAAAATTCAGTATTGGCAAATATTGGTTTTGACTTTTGGTTTAACGGAACTAGATATACCCAGTTTGGGGTTAGTGCTAATGGATATTTGAGATTAGGATCAGTATCCACTAATACAGTCTTTACTCCCAAATTGAGTAATTCTATTGATGACCCAAAAATCACCCCTTTTTTTAGTGATTTAACAACGGGTTCTGACGGGTATGTCAAATATGGTTTAAATGGCACCGCTCCAAATAGGACGCTTGTTGTTGAGTGGAAAACCAATGTATACACTACGTCTGCTTTGACGAATCCCTCTGTAATGACCTTTCAAGTTCTACTTTCAGAAACAACAGGGAAAATTCAATTTATATACGGATCAGCAATGGCAGCAAACGGCGAAGGATATTCGATTGGACTCGCTACTTCAACAACTAATTTGGCAAGTATTGCAATAGCTACTAATACAGCATCTTATGGGAGTGATCCCAATAGTGCTCAATCTACAGCTATTTCTTCTGGGAAATCATATACGTTTACACCTATAACTCCAACTGCTCCAACAATTGGAACTATCACACAACCCACTTGTTCGACAGCCACAGCTAGTGTTGTTTTAAATGGTTTGCCTTCAGGTTTTTGGGAATTGACCAGAACTCCAGGAAGTGTCGTAACAACAGGGACAGGAATAAGCACCACCATTTCAGGACTTGCCGCAGGAACCTATACCTATTCGGTAAATGGTTTGAGTAATGGTTTAAAAGGAGAATATTTTAATAATAAGACCCTTTCCGATCCTCCTGTATTAACACGTACTGACGCTACAGTCAATTTCAATTTGTGGGGAACTGGAAGCCCAGACCCATCAATTAATACGGATGGTTTTTCGGTAAGATGGTCGGGATATGTACAACCTCAATACACCGAATTATACACTTTTACTACGAGAAGTGATGATGGTATTAAACTTTCGGTAAATGGAGTCGAAATTATTACTAATTGGACCGATCACGGAGCTATAAATAATTCAGGAACAATAGCACTTACTGCAGGAGTAAGATATGATATCGTTTTAGAATATTATGAAAATGGGGGTGATGCTGTTTCAACATTATCTTGGTCTAGTGCGAGTCAGGCTTTACAAATTATTCCAACAACCCGCTTATTTTCAACTGGTAGTTATCCCTCTCCCTCTCCTGCTACAACCCCAATTGTTATTAATACACAGCCTACTATAGCAGCTCCAACGGGAACAACAGCACAATTATTTTGTGCAATTATATCTCCAACGGTAGCTAATTTAACTGCGACAGGAACTAATATAAAATGGTATGCGGCCGCAGCTGGAGGAACTGCTTTGCCACTTACCACAGTCTTAGTAAATGGAGCCCATTATTATGCTTCACAAACAGTTGGATGTGAAAGTTCAACTCGATTTGATGTAACGGCTACAATAACCAATCCATCAACACCAACTGGTACATCAACGCAATCATTTTGTTCAGGCACCACAATAGCTAGTTTAACTGCAACTGGGTCAAATATAAAATGGTATGCAGCATCAAGTGGAGGAAGTCCATTAGCGGCGACAACAGCCTTGGTAAATGCTACACATTACTATGCTACGCAAACAGTAAGCGGTTGTGAAAGTACAACAAGATTTGATGTAACAGCTACAGTAAATAGTACTCCAACAATTACGCCAAACAAAGTGAACGAATCTTGTCCAACATCGAATAATGGAACAATTTCTCCAGTACTTTCGGGAGGACTAACTAATATTAGATATATAAAATTAACGCAAAAATATGCTGATTATCAACAGGTTGCTGAAATTCAGGCTTTTGAAATTTTCACAGGAGCAAATATCGCACTCTCAACTTCAGGAGCAGTTGCAACAGGATCATCAGTATGGTTAGACAGTGCAGGTCCTAACTACATTGCTTCAAACGTTAATAATGGAGTTACGACTGGGGATACTTTTTGGCATAGTAAAACAAATAATTTGAATGAGTGGGTCAAGATTGATTTGCAATCAGCTAAAAACATCGATTATTTAAAAATTTATAATCGGACCGATTGTTGCTCTACAAGAGGACAGAATATGTTGTTGGAACTTTTTGATACATCCAATAATTTGGTTTATTCAAAAACAATAGATTTATATCAATCAGGAGCAAATGTAATTGATTTAAATGTTGTAGATGTATCATGGGCAGATGGCGCTTCAACTTTAAACCGTACCGCATTAGATTCGGGAACTTACACATTAAATTATTCAGATGCAGAGGGATGTTCCGCAAGTGCTCCGGCAATTATAGGAGCTACAAATACAACGCCATCTGCTCCAATTCCAGCTACACCAACACAACCTAATTGTGTCCAATCAACAGGAAGCGTCGTTTTAAGTGCTTTACCAGCATCAGGAACTATATATCAAACAGGAAACGTGGTCACCAGTTATCCCATTACTGGAACAACAATGACTATTTCAGGATTAGCAGAAGGAACCTATAAATTTGCAGCCTCTAACGGAACTTGTACTTCGTCAATTACTGGAGATGTAGTCATTAATGCTGTTGTGACCAATACTTGGACCGGAACTTGGTCACAAGGAACACCACCTACCCCAAATCAAAAGATTGTTTTTGCTGCTAATTATTCGTCAACTGGGGATGTAACAGCATGTTCTTGTATTGTAACTTCAGGAGCGGTAATTTTTAATTCCGAACATACTTTAACGCTAACCCATGATTTAAAAGTTACAGCAGGAACTTTAACTTTCGAAAACACAGCCAGTTTAGTACAAATAAATGATGTGGATAATTCAGGGGATATAACCTATAAGAGACAAACCAATACTTCGATTCGAAATTTGGATTATACCTATTGGTCTACACCAGTATCACCTCTTAAGCTAGCAGGTGCAGGAGGTATTTCATATAGCTCATTGGCTCTTACGGGTAGCATTTTTTACTCTTATTTAGTTACATCAACTACTGAAGATTGGAAAAGTGAAACTGCGTCAACACTAATGGTTGCAGGAAATGGATATAGTATTCGAGGACCCGGGCCAATATCTGCAAGTCCAAAAGGACTATTAGACGTTAAATTTACAGGTGTTCCTAATAATGGAGATTATTCTATTGCAATAGCTAAAGCATACGCTTCCTATCTTGTAGGGAATCCCTATCCATCGGCTATTGATGCAGATAAATTTTTGGCAAATATAAATAATGCTAGTGTTCTAGATGGGACTCTTTATTTTTGGACTCACAATACGGGTATTCAAGACCGTAATGTTATTATTTCAGGTGGAGCTGATGCAGGGACTGGAGCGTCGGCTTACACTTCAAATGATTATGCTGCTTATAATAAAACTGGAGGTACAGCTTCAGCATTAAGTGATATATCTTATCCAGGCGGTAAAATACCTACTGGTAAAATTGCTGCTGGTCAAGGGTTCTTTGTCACAAGTACTGTTGCTTCTGGCTCAATACTATTTAATAATAGTATGCGAATATCGGGCACGTCTGGTAATAATTCCCAGTTCTTCAAAACCAAAAGCCCTGCTAAAACAACAAATACTGTCGAAAAAAATAGAATATGGTTGAACCTGACAAATACTCAAGGCGCTTTCAAACAAACTTTAGTGGGTTATATTACTGGAGCTACAAATGATATTGATAATGCCTTTGACGGTGAAAGTTTTGATGGTCAGGAATTCATAGATTTTTATAGCATAAACCAAGATAAGAATTTAACGATTCAAGGAAGAGCATTGCCATTTGACGAAAATGATACGGTTTCATTAGGATTCAGATCTACAATTGAAGGTCCTTTCTCTATAAGTATAGACCAAGTAGATGGTTCAATGACTAGTCAACAAATTTTTATTGAGGACAAGTTGACCAATATCATAACGGATTTAAAAGCTGGCAATTATACCTTCAGCACCGCAGCGGGAACCTTCGACGACCGTTTTGTATTGCGTTATACCAATAAAACTTTAAGCATAGATGAAACGGAGAAAGAGGACGGAATCTTAGTCTTGTATTCTAACAATTATAAAACACTAATCATCCATAACAACGAAATGTTTTCAACGGTAAATTCTGTAGCACTTTTCAACATTACCGGTCAGAACATTACTAATTGGGAGCTTAATGACAGTGAGCAGACTAACATTCAGATTCCAATAAAAAACATAAGTCAGGGTATTTATATTGTAAAAGTTAAAACGACGAAGGGCGAAAGCAACAAAAAAATAATTGTTAGATAATAAAAAGCTATATAACCTTCAAAAAAAAGCATCTAATCTTGAAAGTTAGATGCTTTTTTAAATTAAACAAAGAGGAACCCTTTTTATTTTCCTTTTACTGTAGCCTCTACATTTCTTTCTATTGTATGTCCAGGACGCGACCATTTTGGTTTTTCACCTAGTGGTGCAAACTTTGAATTTGCGGCCTCAACGGATTCGCGTTGGTGAACTTTCGCAAAAGGAGCTTGGTTTTTTAAGCCTAATATTTCGAACATTTTCATATCCTCGTTCAAATCATTATTAGGAGTGGTAAGCAATTTATCGCCCGAAAAAATAGAATTAGCTCCAGCCATAAAGCACATTGCTTGTCCTTCACGACTCCAATTTATTCTTCCCGCCGAAAGGCGCACTTGAGTTTCTGGCATCACTATTCGGGTGGTAGCCACCATTCGAATCATTTCCCAAATTTCAACTGATTTCTCTGCCTCAAGTGGCGTTCCTTCAACCGGAACTAAGGCATTTATTGGCACCGATTCTGGTTGTGGATCTAAGGTCGAAAGCGCTACTAGCATTCCAGCTCGGTCTTCGATGCTTTCGCCCATTCCAATAATTCCACCACTACAAACGGTAATATTGGTTTTGCGGACATTGGCAATGGTTTCCAAACGGTCTTCAAAACCGCGAGTGGAAATCACCTCTTTATAATATTCTTCGGACGTGTCAATATTATGGTTGTATGCATATAAACCGGCTTCGGACAATCGTTGTGCTTGATTTTCGGTAATCATTCCAAGTGTACAGCACACTTCCATATCCATTTTGTTGATGGTACGAACCATTTCTAGTACTTGGTCAAATTCAGGGCCATCTTTTACATTTCTCCAAGCAGCACCCATGCAAACTCGAGACGATCCATTCGTTTTTGCTTTGGTAGCCTGCTCTTTAACATCGGCAACACTCATAAAAGGATTGGTCTCAATAGAGGTGTGATATCTTTTAGCCTGTGGACAATATCCACAATCTTCGGAGCAACCTCCTGTTTTTAGCGAGATTAATGTAGATATTTGAACCACATTTGGATCGTGATGTTCCCTGTGAGTTGTGGCTGCTTCATAAAGCAAGTCCATTAAAGGTTTGTTGTAAATGGCGATTATTTCTTCTTTTGTCCAGTCGTGTCTTGTGATGCTCATTGATGTGATTTTTTGGTGCGTCAAAAGTAATCAAATTGTTCCAATCGGACAAAGATGTGAAACTGAAAAACGGATTCCAGGCAAAATTTAAAGAATCTAGTGCTAATCTACCGTAAATCGATTATTCCAATACAGCATGGCAAACAAAGTAACAATTACTGAGGAAGCAACTCCTTCAAAAAGCAAGCAGATGCAGTAGGTTTCGACAGATGGGTTACCGCCAAACAAGAAAATTTTAGACAATGATTGTACGTAGTCATCTCCGCCTTTCATATAGCTGTAAATAACTAATCCCACAACACTTAGCACTACACCTATGATTGAGGTCATCATTGCTGAAACGGAATTATGAACGAAGGTCGTTCTCCCTTCCGCAATATTCATTTGAACTGTTTTGTTGACCCCGTAAAAGACGAATACAATATTCAGGAGACGTAAGTAATACACATTTGCAAATCCCAAAGCGGACATTAATAAAAAATAAACTCCGATTGCAACGAAGATTATACCTCCATTGTAAAATTCTTTTGATATTTTCATGTGATTGGTTTTTAAAAGGTTAAAAAACAATACTTCTTAATGATGAAGAACTCAATACATAACAAAAATACGTAAAAAATTATTATTTTTTACGTAACACTCTGAATTTTAATTGATTATTACTGATTAGCTATGTGCCGCATTGCCGTTAGTTTGTCCTTTTCCAATTGCACTTTTAACAATTCGACAGATTCAAATTTTTGTTCAGGACGCAGGTATTCCAGAATAGAAACTCGTATTTTCTGATCATATAAATCGGCATCAAAGTCAAAATAATGAACTTCAATAGATAAATTTTTTCCCGCTACGGTTGGATTGAATCCAATATTCATCATGCCGAAAACGGTCTTTTGATTGATACTACTTTTTACCACATAAACTCCATTTCGAGGTATAAGTTTGTAATTTTCCTCCATTTTTAGATTTGCTGTTGGAAATCCAATGGATCTTCCCAATTGTTTTCCTTTGAAAACAGTTCCAGATAAGAAATAATCATAGCCCAAATATTCATTGGCCAAAGCCATATTTCCTTCCGTTAGCGCCTTTCTGATTTTGGTTGAACTTATTGAAACATCCTGTATTTCTTGAACCGAAATTTGTTCTACTTCAAATTTATATTTTTCGCCAAAAGCGATTAAATCGTCAATATTGGCTGTTCGGTTTCTTCCAAATCGATGGTCGTGACCAATTATTATTTTTTGAATGTGGAAGCGATCAACCAATACATTTTTGACAAAATTTTCGGCAGATAATTGAGAGAATGTTTCGTCAAAAGGATGAATAACCAGGTTTTGAATGCCTATTTTTTCTAATAAATCTACTTTCTCGTCAATGGTGTTAAGTAATTTCACGTCAGATTGTCCTTGTAAAACCATTCTTGGATGTGGAAAAAAAGTAAGCACAAGACTTTCATATTTTCCGTTTTCTGTATTTAGAGTTAATTTTTCTAGAATTTTTCTGTGACCAAGATGCACACCATCAAATGTGCCTAGCGTTAGAATCGTCTTTTTTGGGGACTGGAAATCATTTATAGAATTGAAAATAGTCAAAGCATTTGTTTTATGTTGTTGCAAATTTATACTAATAAAAACAGATAAAAAAAAGAGGACTGATAAATCAACCCTCTTAAATCTATGGTAGTTAGAATTATTCTTTAATGAATTGCAGTGTTTTCGTTTGGTCTTCTTTTGCAACAGTAATAAAATAGACCCCATTGCTTAGAGAGGCGGTATTTACAGTTAAATCAGTTTCTTTTGAAATTTCTTTCCGGCTAATAATTTGACCCAAGCTATTAGAAATGGTAAAACTATTTGGCAAACCAATACTATTTGGAACGCGAACATTTAAGGTTCCTTTTGTAGGGTTTGGATAAAGATAAATGTCTTTTAATGCTTCAAATTTGGTAGTCGACAAGGTGTTAGTTGAGAAATTTTTACTTTCTTTGGTTGTATAAGACGAACCCGAAGTAACAATTATTGCTCCGCTATTTGTTGTAATATCATAATACCCATCCCCGCCGCCACAACAAATACCATCACCAGCAGAGTCGTTTATGGTAAAAGTATAGCATTGATTACTAGCTAATGTCCAGTTTTTGGTTATTAATGCGGGCAAGGTTGTGCCTTTGGCGTCTGAATAAGCCCCGCCAGTCCCTCCTGTACCACCACTATATAAAATGGTTCCTGAGCTATTCTTTAAATTCCAAGAAATCTCACTTGCATACAAATCTTTTTGCAAACTAAAGACATAGTTAGTATAGCTATAATTTGCAGGAGATACCGGCATAATAAAAGTTCTAGACGATGTATTGTTTGTAGATCTTTGGTCGGCTCCTCCATTTGCACCACCAATACTAGCATTTATGGTTCCATTTGAAGCGGAATTAATGATTATGTCAAAGGTGGCGTATTTATTAGATGCTAAATTACCTGTCCAATTGTAAACAGTATTACTTCCCCCATTGATATTATAATTTAGTATTGCGGAGGTCAAATTGCTTGTGCCTCTGTTATAAATCGATACTTTCTGAGTGGTCTGATTGGGGTTTGTTCCGCAAATATCAGAAGCATAATTAATATCGAGTTTAATTTCGGCATCATTTGCAAACAAAGGAATTGCATTTGCTTTATTTGAGGTTTTTAGCGAACTTCTTCTAGTTGCATTGGTATTAATGGTTACTATTCTGTCTTTTTGATTTTGTGTAAAAATGTTCATACAAGCATCATCCGTATAATCCATATAGTTTTCTACCATTTCATTTCCGGAGGCATCACAATTTACAACTGTAGGACAACCATAGTTGGCATCATGATGAACAGGTGTGTCTGCACAATAATCGTCACCACAATTAGAATCACCCCAAATATGCAATAACCCTAGCCAATGCCCGACTTCATGAGACATTGTTCTTCCTCTATTATAGGTTGCATCCAGTAAAAAAGATCCGTCATCATAAGCTATAGTACCAAACGCACTATAATTAGATACAACTCCATCTGTATTTGCAGTGCCGCCAGAAGCGTCGAGGCCTGGTAATCCTGTACCATCGGGAAATTGGGCATAGCCCAAAACAGTGGAATCGGTTAAGTTGACACTCCACATATTCATATATGATGTGGGATCCCAAATAGTGCTTGGCTTCAGGGTTGCCTCAATATCAATATCAGACCAAGAAGATTGATCAAGACTTACTCGGTCAATTCCATTTGTTGGGTTTCCGTTTGGGTCTTGTTTGGCGAGAACAAATTGAATTTCGGTATCTTTTGCAACAGGGTTGGTGCTTTCTCCTCCAGGAGTTCCTAACATTTTTCTGTAATCTTGATTCAATACTGTGATTTGCGATTGTACTTGAGCATCGGTTATATTTGGAGCAACTCCTAATGGCTGCCCATTGTATATAACATGAACTACCACTGGAATTGTTGTAACCGTTCCAGCTGTTTTGGAGGTGGCTCGCATAACTTTGTATTTTTTAACTAAAGGAGCTAGCCAAGCTTCAAACTGAGTATTCGACATTCTCTTAGGATTTTTTGCTTGAAGAAATTGCTCATATTCCGTTGTGGCACATCGAATGCGACCATTGTTTGGATTTATAACTTCTGTCTTAACAAGTTTGCCAAACAGCATTTTGTTTGTTTGTTTTTTGTGTTGACTATAAGTGTTGCCAAAGATAAACAAGCAAAAAATGATGAGGATTAACCTGATAGAAAGGGTTGTAGCTTTTTTCATTGTATTAAAAAATTTTGCCAAAGTTAATGTTTTTTCCAAATGGATAGTGTAAATAAATGGATAAAAAAGAGGCATACTAATTGCGATTCCTTGAAAGTTAAATCAAAAAATCAAAAATATTCATTAATGTCCTATTTTCCGTTAAAAGTAGTCATTGTGTTTTCGAGTCCTGCTGTTCCAAAAGATTTTATAATTTCAGAAGCCAATTCTAATCGCTCTGGAAGTTTTGTTTTTTCATCTTCGTCCCAATTTCCAAGGACATAATCTACTTGTTTTCCTTTTTTGAATTCGTCGCTAATGCCAAAACGGAATCGGGTGTAATCAGTTGTATTTAAAAGCGAATGAATGCTTTTTAGTCCATTGTGCCCGCCGTCGCTGCCTTTTTTACGGATGCGGATGGTTCCAAAAGACAAATTCAAATCATCGGTAATTATTAGAATATTTTCGAGTGGAATATTTTCTTTTTCCATCCAATATTTTACGGCTTTTCCGCTCAAATTCATAAAAGTATTGGGTTTCAGCAGCAAAAAAGTTCTTCCTTTAAATTTGTATTCCGCAAGCGTTCCAAGTTTCACAGTTTCGAAAGTAATACCTTCGTTTTTGGCGAGAAAATCAACGATTTTGAAACCAATGTTGTGCCTTGTATTAACATATTCACTACCAATATTGCCGAGTCCAACGATTAAAAATTTAGCACTCACTTTTTCTATGTTGTTTGGTTTGTATTCGTGAACTTTCGGTTTCTTATCCGTGTTGTCTTCTATTTTTATTTTGGAAAACAGTGTCTTCAACCATTTTATCATAAGACAAAAGTAAACTTAATTTTTTAACTTTTATAAAACTTCCAGCCTTCAAAAGACTGGAAGCTTTATAAAACAAAAAAAGCACCAGTTTTGCAACTGATGCTTTCTTGAATGTTGTACAACTGTTATTTTTTCTTTCCTTTTACAGGAGCTTTTGCTGCTTTTGCTGCTTCTTGAGCTGCTTTCATAGCTGCACGAGAAATTCTTACTTGAGCAACAACAGTGTTGTCTGGGTGCAATAATTTGTATTTGTCTGAAACAAGTTTCGTAACATACAATTTGTTTCCCATTTCAAGTTCAGAAATTTCAGCTTCAACAAAATCTGGAAGATTTTTTGGTAATGCTTTCACTTTCAATCTACGAGTGTTCAAACGTAAAACCCCTCCTAAAAGTACGCCTGGAGATACACCAGTAACTTTTACCGGAACTTCCATAGTGATTTCTTTGTCTTCAAATAACTGAAAGAAGTCTATGTGTAAAATTCTGTCAGACACCGGATGTACCTGAATGTCTTGTAAAATGGCATTGAATGATTTGTCTCCAAGTTCAATCACAACGGTGTGTGCGTTTGGGGTGTAAACCAAGGTTTTAAATGCTCTTTCGTCTGCTGAAAAATGCACTGGTTGATTTCCTCCGTATATCACGCAAGGAACCGCTCCAGCATTACGTAAGGCTTTAGTCGCAACTTTGCCCACGCTTTCTCTTTCTGATCCTTTAATTGTAATCGATTTCATTGTAAAAATTTATATAGTTAATTATTAAACTCTTTTTTAGGCCATTGGCAATTAGCTTTTGGCAATTAGCATTGCAGTTTTTTTTAGTCTAGTTAAAAAGCTAACGGCTATAAGCCAATAGCTAAACGCTTTTTCTACATCAAGAACTTTCCGCTAATGGAATTGTTGTGGTGTACCATGTACATAACTTCGGCAAAAAGAGGCGCACAACTTACCACTCTTATTTTGTTTGATTGCTTTTTTAGCGGAATCGAATCGGTCACTATCAATTCAAGCAATTTCGAATCTTCTATTTTTTCGTAAGCGTTTCCTGATAAAATTGCGTGTGTACAAATCGCTCTCACACTCAAAGCTCCTTTTTCTATCATTAAATCTGCGGCTTTCGCCAATGTGCCTCCGGTGTCAATCATATCGTCTACCAGAATTACATGCCTGCCTTTCACTTCTCCAATGAGCTCCATTGTGTCAATGATGTTGGCTTCTTTTCGTTGTTTGTAGCAAATTACCACATCCGATTCTAAGAATTTTGAATACGCATAAGCTCTTTTGGAACCTCCCATATCTGGCGATGCAATAGTCAAATTATCCAATCCTAAACTTTTCACATAAGGCAAAAATATCGTCGATGCAAAAAGGTGATCCACTGGTTTTTCAAAGAATCCTTGAATTTGGTCTGCATGCAAATCCATCGTCATGATTCTTGTTGCGCCGGCAGTTTCTAATAATTTAGCCACTAATTTAGCTCCAATCGGAACTCTCGGCTTGTCTTTTCTATCTTGTCTTGCCCAACCAAAATAAGGAATTACAGCTGTAATATGTCTTGCCGATGCGCGTTTTGCAGCATCAATCATAAGCAATAATTCCATTAAATTGTCCGAACTTGGAAAAGTAGAACAAACAATAAATACACGTAAACCCCGAATTGACTCTTCATAAGATGGCTGAAATTCTCCATCACTATATTTTGCCATTGTAACTTTGCCTAAAGGAATTCCGTATTCTTTGGCGATTATCTTTGCAAGATAAACACTTTCAGAGCACGCAAAAATTTTAGCTTCTGGTTCTAAGTGTGACATTTAGTATGTTGTTTTTATTCCGCTACGCTCCATACAATTCGCCTTTGTCCTTTGTCAAAGCTGCATGTTTGTATACGTCTCGGATGTAGTTAGTTAGTGTGTTTCGTTTTACCGAGGTGCAAATTTAGGAATAAAATCGAACTCTGAAAGGAAAATTTCGAGTATTTTTATTAGAAACATTAATATTATTTTTTACATTTGCAGCGTGTTAAAGGAAAAAGATGTTTAGTTACCATTAAATATCTCTTTATTGCGTGAAATGACTGTTGTTATTTCTGTCTGCTGAAGCCCGGATGGCGGAATTGGTAGACGCGCTGGTCTCAAACACCTGTGGGAAACCGTGCCGGTTCGACTCCGGCTCCGGGTACACATAAAGTCCGTAATTATATTGTTTATCAATATGTTACGGATTTTTTTATTGAAATTGCCAAACCTCTGCCAAACCATTTCATTTAAGCATAAAAAAACCTCTCATTTGTGAGAGGTTAATTTTGAGAGTTCTAAAAAAATACGCTTTGATTATTCCTGAAGTATCGGTATTGTAATATTTTGAATATTTCAATACTGATAAAAAAATCTTCGCCTCTTATTTCGTGCCTATCTTTAAAATTACATAGAACTAAATCTTTCAATGTTTTGTCTTTTATCAACAATTCCCAATTCATAAGCAATACCTTGGCGATTAACGACAATTTTACCATTGTCTTTAAAATTGACCATTGTCGCTTTTTGTAGAATTGTATCACCTCTTTTAGAAACAAGTAAATAGGCATGGTCGTTGTTTAAAAATTGAGCCTGATTTTCACCAAAATCTGCTTGAATATCATTTACTAATTGATACTCAATGTTGGCAACCCACATATAATTTAGCGTTCCTCTATCTAGGTAATTAATTATAGTAATAACCATAATCAAGCCAATAATCCACCATCTTAATCCTTTAACTTTCATATTGTTTATTGTTAATTACTTTATTTTTTTGCCAAAGAAGACCTTAATCCAATACAAAAATTAGTATTGACATTCTTGCAATATCACGAAATCCTATTGATTTATTCCTAGCTATACATTATAGCAATATTCATATAAAACCTTGAAATGCTCCTTCATTTTTTGTTTAGCCAATTGTGGGTTTTGATCCCTAATTGCATCATAAATGTTTAGATGTTCCTGAATAACTCTTTCTACAGGACCCAAATCACAAATATGGTGTTTTTCAAAATTGATAATAATTTCGGGTGTGATGACCAACATCATTTTATTTATGGTACTGTTTCCGCTCGCTTTAGCTATAGCTAGGTGAAAAAGCAAATCTTCTTGAACACCATTTTCCCCATTTAACACCTTGTTTGAAAAAGCGTCTAATGCATCGGAGATTTGTTTCAAATCCTGTTCTGTTCTTCTGGTTGCTGCTAATCGAACAGTTTTGAGTTCTAATAAAATTCTAGTTTCTACTAAGGATTTGAAATCTGGTTCTCCCAGTCTTAAAATATCGTCAATAATTCCATTCATTGCAATCACACCAATATTTGCAACAAATGTCCCACTTTGAGGTATCGAATTTAAAATACCATGAAATTCTAATTTATGAATAGCATCTCGAACACTGCTTCTGCTAACTTCAAACTTTTCAGACAGCATTCTTTCCGATGGGAGCTTCTCTCCGGGTTCTAAATTTTTGTAATTAATAAAATCTTTTATTTTTGTTATGATACTATTTACTACTTCTTTACTTTCTTTGTTTTCTTTTTTAGTGATAAGTTCTATATCCATTAAGCTACTTTTTTAGATTAAAATCTGGTTAACCAGATTGGTTACGAAATTAAACAAAAAAAGTGTTACTAAAATATTTATTAGATAAATAAATTCTCAAATAGCAAATTATTTTAGTGAGAAACTTCCAACGCATAATATTTCACATTAGCATAAGCTGCACTATCATGAGTTTGGAAGTAATTTCCGGCCTTGAAATAGTTCTCAAATACATTCCATTTTTTAAGATCAGCTCCTCCAAAAACTTTAGATTCATTATTAATGCGAATCAAGGGTTGAGAAATGACAAAAAAAGAAAGAAATAACTTTCAAATAATTAGTTTAATAGTCTGAAAATCAGTATATTTATAGTG
>JAAFGY010000063.1 GCA_010365135.1 Flavobacterium sp. | reverse complement strand
TATCTTTGACTCACCATAATATTAGTAGGTTAAGTTTATGGTAGATTTGGGGCAAAAAGGGTGAAAGAAATTTCACCTTTTTTATTGGAATAAAGTCAAAAAAAGAAAATAGACTTTTAGATAATAGAAAATAGACCGAATATATAGAAAGACTTTAGGAATAAGACAAAATAATAGACGAACCAACTTTTCAGTCTATTTGTCCTATCTAAAAGTCTTTTTTATTGGAAAATAATTAGATATTTTTTTAATCCAGTTTCGGCTCCCTCTGTCATTGCGAAGAATGAAGCAACCAAGAGAGGGTTGGGGAGAGGAAAAAAAAATAGACGAATAAACTTTTCAGTCTATTCGTCTATCATCTAAAAGTCTATTCTCTAAAGAAACTATTTTGCGACAGCATATCTTCTAGCCACTTCGCCCCAGTTAATTACATTAAAAAAAGCTTCAATATAATCGGGTCTTCTGTTTTGATAGTTCAAATAATAGGCATGTTCCCAAACATCCATTCCTAAGATTGGAGTTCCGCCACAACCTACACCAGGCATCAAAGTATTGTCTTGATTTGGCGTTCCACAAACTTCCAGTTTTCCGTCTTTTACACACAACCAAGCCCAACCTGAACCAAATTGTGTCGCACCAGCTTTGGCAAAAGCAGCTTTAAAAGTATCAAAAGAACCAAAATCACTTTCAATTCCAGCTAATAATTCTCCCGTTGGCAATCCGCCGCCGTTTGGAGACATTATAGTCCAAAACAAAGTGTGATTGAAATGTCCACCGCCGTTGTTACGAACAGCCTTGTTTTCCATATCCAAATTTGTCAAAACATCTTCGATGCTTTTTCCTTCCAACTCGGTTCCTGCAATGGCAGCATTTACGTTGGTAATGTAGGCATTATGATGTTTAGTATGATGGATTTCCATCGTGCGTGCATCAATATGTGGTTCTAACGCATCATAAGCATAAGGTAATTGTGGTAATTCAAAAGCCATAATATAGTTGTTTAATGATTTATAAATATTTTATTCAAAATTAAACAATTAACTTTGGAATTGATAATTCTATTTCGTTATAGTTTTATTAAATTAATTGATAGTGTGTTTTTTTTGGAGCTATTTCCAGCTATTCGTTGCAATCTTTTCTTTTTTAAAGAAAAAAAGAAAAGGATTTCCACTGCTATCTGGGCTAGGGCATTCGAGGTGAAAAAAATTGAGCTTCAAGATTTGACAACTTTTTTAAATTGTCAAATCTATTACAAATAATGAAGATTTGGAATATGAAAAAATCTAGTTTTACCGTCAACCCTGTCAGAGTTTTGAACTCTGACAGGGTTTAAATCAAAAAATCAAAATGCAAAGACCCTCCTTCTCCATATACGACGCATCGGCAGGTTCCGGAAAAACTTATGCACTTGTCAAAGAATACCTGAAAATTATTCTCGTTGCTCCCAAAAATGATGCTTATCGAAACATTCTTGCCATTACGTTTACCAACAAAGCGGTTCACGAAATGAAAAGCAGAATCGTGGGTAATTTATCCGAATTTGCCAAAGATGAACCGAGTCAAAAAGCACAGGATTTAATGCAAGATTTGGCCATAGAAACAGAGCTTTCCGTCATACAAATCAAAACGAAATCGCAGCAAATCATCAAGCATATTATTCATAATTATGCCGCTTTTGATATTTCTACAATCGATAAATTCACACATCGAGTCATCCGAGCTTTTGCTCACGATCTGGGACTATCAATGACTTTTGAAGTGACTTTGGACACCGAAAATTTACTCATTGAAGCCGTTGATGCCCTTATTGCTCAGGCTGGTGAAGACGAAACTTTGACGAAGTTGCTCATCGATTTCACTATGGAAAAAACCGATGACGATAAATCTTGGGATATTTCCCGTGAGATTCTCGAAATTGGTCGTTTGGTTCTCAATGAAAACAACAGACATGAAATCACCCATTTTCGAGACAAATCTATTGCGGAATTTGTCGAAATCAAAACCAAACTCACCGACATCTGTAGCGTTTTGGAAAAAGAAAATACAACATTTGGCGAAAGTTGCTTGCTGTTAATTGAGAAAAACGGAATTGATACAAAATCTTTTTCTGGAGGGTATTTTCCAAAACATTTGCTAAGCATTCAAGAAGGAAAATTCAACCCAAAAAACAAAACCTATCACGAATGTGAAGATGTAAAAATCAATAAAACGGCAAAGGACAACGCTTTAATAGAAAATATTATTCCAGAATTATTGCAAATTCTAGGCACGATTTATAAGAATTTCGAAAAACGTGATTTTTACAAAGCATTTCTAAAGAATATCACGCCTTTATCTTTGTTAAATACCATCAGTAATGAATTGGCAAAGATTCAAAGTGAACAAAACGTACTTTCCATTTCGGAATTCAACGCCATTATTCATCGGGAGATTCAAAACCAACCAGCGCCTTTTATTTATGAAAGATTGGGAGAGCGTTACCGTCATTTTTTTATTGACGAATTTCAGGATACTTCCGAAATGCAATGGCAAAATCTGATTCCGCTCATTGACAATGCAACTTCCAGTGAAATTGATGGCGAAAAAGGAACCTTGATGATTGTGGGCGATCCGAAACAATCTATTTACCGTTGGCGCGGCGGAAAAGCGGAGCAGTTTATCGAGTTGAGCAAAGAACACAATCCGTTTAATAATCCGGAGAAATTTTTAAAAACGTTAGACACAAATTACCGTTCTTATTCGCAAATAATCAAATTTAACAATGACTTTTTTCAATTGTTGTCCAATGAATTTGAACACAAAGATTACAAAGATTTATACCAAAATCGGAGCCATCAAAAAATCAATGCGAAAAGTGGGGGTTACGTCAATATTTCTTTTATTCCAAAAATCGAAGAAAGTGAAGACGAGGAAGAAGCATTGGATAAAACGGAATTATATTTATTGGCGACTTTAAATACCATTCAAAAAGTAAAACAACAAGGTTTTGAACTCAAAGACATTGTTATTTTGACCCGAAAACGCAGTCACGGAATTGCCGTTGCCAATTACTTGACCGAACAAGGAATTCCACTTTTATCTTCGGAAACCCTGATGATTCAAAATGCCACCGAAGTGCGATTCATTATTCATTTATTGAAATACTTAAAAAACAGTTCTGACTTGGATGCGAAAGCTCACTTCCTTCATTATGTCGCAGAGAACCTTCAGGATCAATTTCCCATTCATGATTTTATCGTTCAAGGAATGGACAAGAGAAAAGAAATTGAATTTGAAAATTGGTTAACGAATTTTGATATTTCACTTTCCTTTCAAGACATTCGCAAAAAATCACTTTATGAATCGGTTGAGCTTATTGTCTCAAAATTCTTGAATCCACAAAGCGGGAACGCCTATATTCAATATTTTCTAGACATTGTGCTTGAACGTGATATTCGCAACCAAGCAGGAATTTCGGATTTTTTGAATTATTGGGACAAGAATGCGGAGAAATTCAGTATTCCGTCTCCCGAAGGAAAAAACGCAGTTCGAATTATGACGATTCACAAATCGAAAGGATTGGAATTTCCAGTTGTGATTATGCCTTTCGCCGATGAAGATTACAGTCGCAGT
The DNA here is from genome assembly GCA_010365135.1 of Flavobacterium sp. GTDB lineage: Bacteria > Bacteroidota > Bacteroidia > Flavobacteriales > Flavobacteriaceae > Flavobacterium. The sequence continues at coordinate 14,707 of JAAFGY010000063.1, read as the reverse complement.
CCAAAAAATAAATTATGGATTGATACCGAAGTGGATGATTTTGGTTTACCCAAAGTTTTAGTTGATCGTAGCAAAGCCGTTGAAGGTTTTGGAGACGCAGCAAAAACGGTTTATGTTCAGAAATCACAGGAAGAATTATTGGATAATATTAATGTTTTATACGTGGCTTTAACTAGAGCTGAAGAACAATTATTCGTAATTTCAAATATGAATTTGGATGCTAAAGGTGTTGCAAGAAAGAATAATATGTCGGCTTTTTTTGTTGATTATTTGGTTAATAAAGAAGAATTTGACGAAGATAAATTGGAGTACGAATTTGGAAATCCAATTAAATTATCTTCTGAAAGTGACAAAACGGACGATGTTCAGCTAATTCAATACGTTGGTGAAGTTCTAAATCCAAAAAATATAAAAATTGCCCAACGAGAATCGGTAATGTGGGGAACGCATCAGCAAGAAGCTATAGAATATGGGAATGTGGTGCACGAGATTCTGTCCTTTGTAAAAAGTAAAGCCGATGTTGATTTGGCAATCACAAAAGCCATCGAAAGTGGATTGATTACTACTAATCAAAAAGAGGTGGTTGAAAAAACTATTCACGAAATTGTCAATCATCCAGAACTGTCAGTTTGCTTTGAAGAAGGAAATGAAGTGCTGAATGAGCAAACGATTATTCAGCAACAAGGCAAAACCATCAAACCAGACCGAATGGTTTTGACCCTAGACAAGGAAGTCTTTTTATTGGATTATAAAACAGGAACGCATAATGCCAAATATCAATTGCAGTTGGAAAATTATCAAAATGCTATTGAACTGATGGGTTATAAAGTCATAAAAAAATCACTTGTATATATAGGTGAACAAATCAATGTGGTAAATTTGTAAAAACTTTGAGAATTAAATAAAAAATAAAATATGTACGGAAAAATAAAAGAATATCTGCAAGAAGAACTTCAAAGTATTGAAGACAACGGCATTTTCAAAAAAGAAAGAATCATCACTTCGCCACAAGGAGCGGAAATAACGGTTAATGGAGAAACGGTTTTGAATTTCTGCGCCAACAATTATCTTGGACTTTCGTCCCATCCTGAAGTAATTCAAGCGGCTAAGGATGCGATGGACACGCACGGTTTTGGAATGTCGTCCGTTCGTTTTATTTGTGGGACGCAAGATATTCACAAAACCTTGGAAAAAAAGATTTCGAATTTCTACGGAACCGAAGATACGATTCTCTATGCGGCTGCTTTTGATGCCAATGGAGGAGTTTTTGAACCTTTACTAAACGAAAATGATGCTGTGATTTCCGATAGTTTAAATCACGCATCCATTATTGATGGCGTTCGTTTGTGTAAAGCAGCTCGGTTTCGCTATGAAAATAGCAATATGGAAGATTTGGAACAACAATTAATAAAAGCTAATGAAGCAGGAGCTCGCTTCAAGTTAATAGTTACCGACGGCGTTTTCTCTATGGACGGAGTTGTAGCGCCATTGGACAAAATTTGTGACTTGGCCGATAAATATGATGCAATGGTGATGGTTGACGAATGTCACGCTTCAGGTTTTATAGGAGAAACTGGAAAAGGAACGCTTGAGGCCAAAGGAGTAATGGGAAGAGTCGATATAATTACCGGAACATTAGGGAAAGCACTTGGTGGCGCTATGGGAGGTTATACTACTGCCAAAAAAGAAATTATTGAATTGTTGCGTCAACGCTCCAGACCTTATTTGTTTTCCAATTCTCTTGCGCCTGCAATTGTTGGAGCTTCGATTAAAGTATTTGAATTATTGGAAAAAGACACGACACTTCGAGACAAATTAGAATGGAATACTAATTATTTCAAAGCAGGAATGAAAAAAGCTGGATTTGATATTGTTGCGGGTGATTCTGCCATTGTTCCAGTAATGCTTTATGATGCAAAATTGGCACAAAATATGGCGAATGAACTTTTAAAGGAAGGAATCTATGTTATAGGGTTCTTTTTCCCTGTGGTTCCCAAGGATAAAGCGAGAATTAGAGTACAATTATCAGCGGCACATTCTAAAATTCATTTGGATAAAGCCATACAAGCTTTCATAAAAGTTGGAATGAGTCTAAATGTGCTCTAATTGTTAGTTTTATTGACTTTTATTGAGTTTTTTTTAACTTTTTATTTTGTAGTTAAAAAATTACGTATTACTTTTGTCTAAAATTAACTAAATTGTAATTAAACTAATTTAAGTATGAAACATCTTAACAAACTTTTATTTGCCGTAATGATGGTGCTGGCAGTAAGCTCTCACGCACAGAACGACAACAATCCATGGGCATTATCTTTTGGAGTTAATGCGGTTGACACACGAGCTAGTGCTGGTGGAGGAAAAAATTGGTTAGACCAACATTTTTCTCAAGCGTTCAATGTAAGTGAAAACTGGAATATTCTTCCTTCTGTATCTTATCTTAGCATTGCTAGATCTGTAGGGAATAATTTCTCTGTTGGAATTCAAGGGTCTATAAATAAAATTGACAAATTTGTTGTTTTTGATCCAAGTAATGCAGGTCATAATTCAACTGGGTATGTAGTAACTAACCCTGGAGATTTGATGTATTATGGTGTTGACGCCAATATAAGATTCAGCTTTATGTCATTTATTAAATCTAAAGTAATTGACCCATCCTTACGTCTTGGTGGTGGTTATACTTGGTTAGGTGACAATAGCTACGGAACTGTTAACCCAGGTGCTGGTTTGACTTTTTGGTTTACTGAAAACGTAGGTTTGTCTTTAGAAACTACTTATAAAAAATCATTTGGTGATAGAAGCGCAAGCACAAATACTTATACTCCAGATGCTCCTTCTCATTTTCAACATAGTGCAGGTATTACTTTCCAATTTGGCGGAAAAGATACTGACGGAGATGGAATTTATGACAAAGACGATGCTTGTCCAGAAGTTGCTGGATTAAAACAATTCAACGGTTGTCCTGATACTGACGGAGATGGAATCATTGACGGAAGCGATGCTTGTCCAACTGAATTTGGTTTAGCTGCATTAAACGGTTGTCCTGATAAAGACGGAGACGGAATTGCTGACAAAGATGATGCTTGTCCAGATACTGCTGGTTTAGCTGCTTTCCAAGGTTGTCCTGATACAGATGGCGATGGTATTGCTGATAAAGATGACAAATGTCCTACTGTAGCTGGTCCTAAATCTAATGGTGGTTGTCCAGACTTAGATGCTGATAAAGATGGTGTACTTGATAAAGACGATGATTGTCCTACTATAGCTGGACCTGCTAGCAATAGAGGATGTCCTGAAGTAACTCCTGAAACTATTAAACAATTAAATGCTTATGGTAAAACAATTTTGTTTGATTCAGGAAAATCTTCTTTCAAAACTCAATCTTACCCAGTATTGCAGTCAATAGCTGATATCTTAAAAGAATATCCAAATTCAAACTTTATGATTGAAGGTCACACGGATAGCGATGGTAGTAATCAATTAAACCAAACTTTATCTGAAAATAGAGCTGCTGCGGTTAAAAATTACTTAATTGAAAAAGGTATCTCAACTGAGAGATTAAAATCTACTGGTTTTGGTGAAACTAAACCACTTGGTACTAATAAAACTGCTAAAGGAAAAGCAAATAATAGAAGAGTAGAAGTTTCTTTAATTAAAAACTAAATTCTTTTAAATATTACAAGAAAACGCCTCGATTTATCGGGGCGTTTTTTTTATATTTATAGAATGACAAATACTTCTTTTTTAGATAAAATTGCAAAAGTCTTACTTGAGGACTATTTAGGAAAACTTACCAATACCACTGTGGTTCTGCCTAACAAGCGAGCAAAAATATTCTTGATAGAAGCTTTAAAAAAACAAGTTTCAACTAATATTCTTTCTCCTCAGATTATTAGTATTGAAGATTTTATTCAAGAAATCGCCAATGTTCGTACTGTTGACCCAATAGAATTATTATTCGAGTTCTATGAAGTTTATCTTTCCATTACTGAGAAACCAAACCATCAATCATTTGAACTTTTTGCCAATTGGGCTAAAACGCTTCTACAAGATTTCAATGAAATTGATCGCTACTTATTAAACCCATCCCATGTTCTTTCTTATCTCAAAGACATTGAAGACATTAAGAAGTGGGGAATTGAAGTCGAAAATAAAACCCCATTACTGGAAAAATACATTGATTTTTGGAAATTACTACCCAATTACTATCAATCACTTTATATACATTTATTGAATAAAGGAATTGGATATCAAGGATTAATTTATCGGGAAGCGGTAAACAATATCAGTCATTTTTCGAATTCCATCAAAGAAAAACAATTTGTTTTTGCAGGTTTCAACGCCTTGAATGCTGCCGAGGAAAAAATTATCCAACATTTGATTGCTTCTGAACAGGCCAAAATATATTGGGATGTTGATCAAACTTTTCTTAACGATCCGTTTTACGACGCTGGATTATTTGTAAGACGCTTCAAATCGAGTTGGAAACATTATAAATCCAATCCTTTTGAATGGATTGTGGATGATTTTTCACAGTCCAAAAATATCCAAGTTATTGGTACGCCAAAAACTATTGGTCAAGCCAAAATTGCTGGAAGGATTATAGAAAATATCATTACTGATAATCCAAACACCACTTTGGATAAAGTGGCTGTAGTGCTTGGAGAGGAAAACCTGTTGGTGCCACTTTTATATTCGTTACCATCAACTGTGGGTGCTTTAAATATCACGATGGGTTATTCAAGCAAGAATAATCCAGCGCAGATTTTGATTGCCAAATTATTCAAAATGCACACGAATGCTTTGTCTCGAAATGCTAAAAGTTATGTCGTGTATTACAAAGATGTTTTAGATATTTTGACGCATCCTTTAGTAGAGCCTTTTGCCAAAACCAATGTGTTAGTTGGTGCGATTAATCAAAATAATTACACATTTATTACTCATCATAAATTGATGGAATTGAATCCAAATCCAAGTGATTTGTTTCTTTTGTTGTTCCAAAAATGGGAAAGTGGTTCAATGGCAGTTTTGCAAACTATTTCCAATTTGTTGCAAACGATCAAAGCGAATTTAAGCAGCGACTCCGAAGAAGAAAAAATCGCGAAAGCCTTTGTTTATGCTATTTTCAAGACTATCAACAAACTAATTAATTATTATTCTGAACATTCGCATATTGATAAAATAGAAACGCTTCACGCCATTTACAAACAAATAATTGATTTAGCTGAGGTTTCTTTTGAAGGAGAACCGTTGAATGGTTTGCAAATAATGGGCGTATTGGAAAGTCGCGTTTTGGATTTTGAAACCGTGATTGTCACGTCAATGAATGAAGGGAAATTTCCTGCGGGAAAATCAATGAATTCCTTTATTCCGTATGATGTAAAAAAAGAATTGGGTTTGCCTACTTTCAAAGAAAAAGATGCGATTTATACCTATCATTTTTACCATTTGTTGCAACGTGCCAAGAATATTTATCTGATATATAACACTGAAAGTGAAGGTTTGGATGCAGGCGAAAAAAGCCGCTTCATCACGCAACTGGAAGTAGAAAAACAACCAAAGCACACACTTTCCCACAAAATTTATAATGCAGTTTTACCTGAAATGGCTTACCAACCCATTGTGGTTCCAAAGTCGGAATCGGTGATGATTCGATTAAAAGAAATTGCCGAAAAAGGATTTTCGCCATCGGCCTTGACGAGTTATATTCGAAATCCGATTGATTTTTATTTTCAAAAGATTTTGCGCATTAGCGAAGTGGAGGAAGTGGAGGAAAATATCGCTTTGAATACTTTGGGAACCATTATTCATGAAACTTTGGAAGCATTGTACATACCTTTTATTGGAAAATTTTTATCTGAAAATGATATTTTAAATTGCTTCAAATTGTTGGACGCCGAAGTTTTGAAACAATTCAAGTTGGTTTACAAAGAAGGCGAAATCAAAAAAGGAAGAAATTTGTTTGCTTTTGAAGTGGCCAAACGAAATGTTTCTAATTTTTTGAAAGTGGAAATGGAAAGCATTAAAAACGGTGAAGCAATAAAGATACTTCATTTAGAAAAAGGGTGCGAAAGAATTTTAGAACATCCGAGTTTGCCGTTTCCAATAAAAATTGCTGGAAAAGTGGACAGAATCGAAGAACGCAATGGAATTATTCGGATTATTGATTATAAAACGGGTAAAGTTGAAAAGACGAACGTGACTTTGAAATCCTGGAGAGGTTTGACGCAAGAGATCAAAAACGATAAAATTATTCAGGTTTTGGCGTATGCTTTTATGTATGAAAAGGAAGCAAATGGTAAACCAATTGAAGCAGGAATTATCTCGTTTAAGAATTTAAAATCGGGATTTCTGCCTTTTACTTTTAAAGAAAACAAAGAAGAAACTACCCACATTAATGAAGAAATTTTAAATAATTATTTAGGACAAATGGTTTTGTTGTTGAATGTAATTTTGGATGAGGAAACACCTTTTGAGGAGAAAATTTAACCGCAAAGCACAAAACTTTCGCAAGGTTCGAAAAAGATTCAAATAAATAATTTGGTTGAAAAGAAAGTTAAATTCCTTTAAAAAAATCCAATAACACTTTCTTCAGTTCGGCTCTATTTTCAAAATGACTCATATGTCCGTCGAGGAAAGTGATTAGTTTTATGTTAGTATTTTTAATTTGTTTTAAATTGTCTTCGTAATTCAAAACGCCGTCACTTTTTCCTAAAATCAACAAAATTGGGAAAGTTGCAGAACGCAATAAAGGTTCTCGATCTTTGCGGATTTTCATTCCTTCGAGTGAAGCCACAATTCCTTGTAAAGGAGTTTGTAAGGCTTCTAATTTCACCTTTTCGATTTGATCTGTCATTTTTTCTCGATTTTCTTCGCTAAATAAATTAGTGATAGAAAGCCTTACAAATGTGGTAGACTCTTTCTTTACCGCTTTTATCGCGCGATCTCGATTTGCTTTTCGCTCGTCGCTATCGGCTTTGGAAGTCGAATTTTGTAAAACCAAACCTTTTACAGTTGCAGGAAACAATTCGGCGAAGGCCAAAGCCACATAACCACCCATAGAATGTCCGACAAAAATGGCTTTTCGGATTCGTAATTTGGACAAGACGGCTCGAACTGCCTCTGCGTTATCTTCCATCGAATGAACATAACCCAAGCATTCACTTTCGCCGTGACCCAATAAATCAATGGTGATGACGCGGTATTTTTTGCTTAATTCTGGAATTAAATCCTGCCACATCGTTTGGTTTTCTAAAAAACCATGAAGCAACATAATGGCATTGCCTTTTCCCGAATCGAAATAGGATATTTTCGTGTTTTTGTGGAGGATTTGGTTCATTGGTGAAAACTTGGAGCAAAAATAAGACTAAAATCTTTTAACCGTATATATCACTTAAGTTTTTCTTAATTACTTCGATGAATAAAAACGGTTCACATTGCTGCAAACCGTAGTTATTTTGTCATTTCGACGCAGGAGAAATCACATTAGTTGCTTCTCTTTATGAGATTCCTCGTTCCTCGGAATGACAAAGAATTTAAAATCGATTATCTCCATCCAATAAATTCCCAATTCCGCCAAGCAGGCTTCCTTCATCGCGATTGTTTCCACCTGCTTTAGGTGCTGAAGCAAGAATTCGATCGGCTAATCTAGAGAAAGGCAATGATTGTATGTAAACCGTTCCAGGGCCTTGCAAGGTGGCATAAAATAAACCTTCGCCACCAAAAAGCGAGTTCTTGATTCCGCCAATAAACTCAATGTCATAATTGACATCTTTGGTAAAACCGATGATGCATCCAGTATCCACTTTAAGAACTTCGCCGGGAGCTAACTCTTTTTTAGCCATTGTTCCTCCAGAATGCACGAATGCCATCCCGTCTCCTTCTATTTTTTGCATAATGAAACCTTCACCGCCAAAGAGACCACGTCCTAGTTTTTGGGAGAATTCTATTCCAACTGAAACACCTTTGGCAGCGCATAGAAAAGAGCTTTTTTGGCAGATGAACTTACCTTGAAATTGCGTTAAATCTATTGGAAGAATTTTTCCAGGATAAGGAGATGCAAATGAAACTTTGCTTTTGGTGTTGCCTTGGTTTAAAAATGCGGTCATAAACAAGCTCTCGCCAGTGAGGACTCTTTTTCCTGCATTTAAAAGTTTACCAAACAAACCTGATTGTTGTTGCTGTGAACCATCGCCAAATATGGTTTCCATTTGTATGTTATTCTCCATCATCATAAAGCTTCCTGCTTCGGCAATCACAATTTCTTGTGGGTCTAATTCTATTTCAACATACTGCATTTCTTCTCCAAATATGTGGTAATCTATTTCGTGTGCTTGCATGATTTCTAATGATTTAGTTTTTTTAATAAGTCGGATTAGGATTTAGAATGTTACAACCGAAGAATTGTTTTTTGAGAAAATGTTTTGAGTTAGAGCTTTAAAAACAAAAAACGGCTCACATTTCTGGAAGCCGTTTATATTCTATCTTCTAATCAAGAATTCATCAAACTCTCAATTTCCTCCACTTCAATCGGGATATTTCGCATCAAGTTAAACGGTTCGCCAGTTTCCTGAACGACCACATTATCTTCCAATCGAATTCCGAAACCTTCGGATGGAATGTAAATTCCTGGTTCTACGGTGAAAACCATATTGACCTTCATTGGTTCGGTTAGTTTTCCGTAATCGTGGGTGTCCAAGCCCATATGATGGGAAGTTCCGTGCATAAAATATTTTTTGTAAGCTGGCCAATCTGGATTTTCGTTTTGCACATCGGCTTTGTCAATAAGTCCCAAACCAAGCAATTCGGAAGTCATAATTTTACCCACTTCCATTTGATATTCTTTCCAAAGTGCTCCTGGAACAAGCATTTTTGTTGCTTCATTTTTTACTCGAAGAACAGCATTGTAAACTGCTTTTTGTCGGTCGTTAAATCTTCCAGAAACTGGAATAGTTCGTGTTAAATCACTAGAATAATTGGCGTATTCAGCAGCAACGTCTAGTAAAATTAAATCTCCAGCTTTGCATTGTTGGTTATTTTCGATGTAATGCAAAACGTTGGCACTATTTCCCGATGCAATAATTGGCGTGTAAGCAAACCCTTTGGAGCGATTACGAGTGAATTCGTGAATCAATTCGGCTTCGATTTCGTATTCCATTACGTTAGGTTTTACAAAAGACAATAATCTTCTGAAACCTTTTTCGGTAATGTTGCAAGCATTTTGGATTAAATCCAATTCTTCGGCTTCTTTTACAGAACGAATGCGTTGTAAAATCGGATTACTTTTAGCAACAGCGTGAGCAGGATATTTTTCCTTCCACCATTTTATAAATCGTGCTTCGCGGGTTTCGGTTTCCACCGTGGCGCGATAATGCTCGTTGGTATTGATGTAAATCGTGTCGCAATGTGTCATCATTTCGAACAAAATTTTCTCGAAGTCTTGTAACCAATGCACGGTTTTTATTCCTGAAACTTCAAAAGCTCGGTCTTTAGTTAATTTTTCACCTTCCCAAATGGCAATATGTTCGCTGGTTTCTTTGAGGAATAACATTTCGCGTTGGTTTTCATAAGGAGCGTCGGGGAAAAGCAACAATATGCTTTCTTCTTGGTCAACGCCCGACAAATACAAAATATCACGGTGTTGTGCAAATGGCAAAGTACTATCGGCAGAAACCGGATAAATATCATTAGAATTGAAAATCGCCAAGCTATTTGGCTTCATTTGAGCAGTGAATTTGGCTCGGTTTTTTATAAAAAGTTGACGGTCTATTTGATGGTATTTCATAGCATTCTTTTTTAAATTTTGATTACTCAAAAGTAGAAACTTTGAAAACAAAAAAGGATGTTTAAGCAAATAATTTTAAATATTTGGTTAGAAGTTAATATAAAAAAACTCGAATTTAGCTACGGACTATTTTCAGTAAAAGAAAAGAGAAATATCCGAATACAAAAGGGCCTTAACCAGTCAATAATTAGTGCTAAATCTCAAAAAAGAATAATTATAAATAGTAAAAAAGGTTGTGGTTCACTTCCATTTGCTGTATTTTTGTGGCACTTTAAAACAATTTATTCCAAATCTTATGGCAAAATCTACGTTGTTGAAATCGTCGATAGCAAAAAAAGTAGCTATGGCGCTTTCAGGTCTTTTTCTGATTATGTTTCTATCGCTTCACTTTTTTATTAATTTAGTTTCAGTATTAAGTGTTGATTCTTTTAATACGATGTCTCATTTTATGGGCTACAATCCATTAATTCAGTTTGTTATGCAGCCTGTTTTGGTTGCAGGTGTTGTGTTTCACTTTGTTATGGGAATGATTTTAGAACTTCAAAACCGAAAAGCTAGACCAATAGCTTATGTTAAATACAATGGAGCTGCAAATGCTTCTTGGGCATCTCGAAATATGATTATTTCTGGATTAGTCGTTTTGGCATTTATCGGACTACATTTTTATGATTTCTGGGTTCAAGAAATTGTTTATAAATATGTAGATGTAAATTCAATCGAGCCAACAAGATATTTTGAAGAGTTGAATCACAAATTCGAAAGTGCTATTCGCACCGGTTTGTATTGTGTGGCTTTCTTATTATTGGCGGTACACTTGTGGCACGGATTCGGTTCTTCGTTTCAATCGGTAGGATTTAACAATAAATACTCCAGATTTTTACAAAAAGTAGGATATGCTTTTGCAATAGTTGTTCCTTTCGGATTCATATTTATTGCTTTATTTCATCATTTTAATCAAATTTAATATTCAATTATAATGGCATTAGACTCAAAAGTTCCTAGTGGTCCAATATCGGACAAATGGACAAATTATAAAGATCATATTAATTTAGTAAATCCAGCAAACAAACGTAATATCGATATTATCGTTGTGGGAACTGGACTTGCGGGAGGTTCTGCAGCGGCAACATTAGCTGAATTAGGATATAACGTAAAGACTTTTTGCTTTCAAGATTCTCCTCGTCGCGCGCACTCAATCGCAGCACAAGGAGGAATCAACGCAGCAAAAAACTATCAAGGCGATGGAGATTCTACTTTTAGATTATTTTACGATACTATAAAAGGAGGCGATTATCGTTCTCGTGAAGCGAACGTTCACCGTTTAGCCGAAGTTTCTACCAATATTATTGACCAATGTGTAATGCAGGGCGTTCCATTGGCACGTGAATACGGAGGATTATTAGATAATCGTTCTTTTGGAGGAACATTGGTCGCCAGAACATTTTATGCCAAAGGTCAAACCGGACAACAATTATTATTAGGCGCCTATTCAGCAATGAACCGTCAAATTGGGCGTGGAAAAATAAAATCACATACGCGTCACGAAATGCTGGATTTAGTATTGGTTGACGGAAAAGCTCGTGGAATTATCGCTCGTAATTTAGTTACCGGAGAAATCGAAAGACATTCTGCTCACGCTGTTGTTATTGCCTCTGGAGGTTACGGAAATGTGTTTTTTCTTTCGACTTATGCAATGGGAAGTAACGCCACAGCAGCTTGGAAAATACATAAAAAAGGAGCCTTTTTTGCCAATCCTTGTTACACACAAATTCACCCAACTTGTATTCCTGTTTCAGGAGATCATCAATCAAAATTGACTTTAATGTCAGAATCATTGCGTAATGACGGTCGAATTTGGGTTCCTGCAAAACTAGAAGACGCAAAAGCAATTCGTGAAGGAAAACTAAAACCTGCCGACTTACCAGAAGCCGATAGAGATTATTATTTGGAAAGAAGATATCCATCTTTTGGAAATTTAGTACCTCGTGATGTTGCTTCTCGTGCTGCCAAAGAAAGATGTGATGCTGGTTTTGGAGTAAACAAAACTGGTGAGGCCGTTTATTTAGATTTTGCTTCGGCCATACAACGTTACGGAAAAGAGCAAGCGTACATCAAAGGGTTAGATGCCAATGACGCCAAATTAATCATCAAACTCGGAGCTGCGGCTGTTGCCAATAAATATGGTAACTTGTTTCAAATGTATGAGAAAATTATTGATGAAAATCCATATGTAACTCCAATGATGATTTATCCTGCGGTGCATTATACAATGGGTGGAACTTGGGTTGATTATAACTTACAAACTACCATTCCGGGTTGTTTCTCTATTGGAGAATCCAATTTTTCGGATCACGGTGCCAATAGATTAGGTGCTTCGGCATTGATGCAAGGTTTGGCCGACGGTTATTTTGTATTGCCTTATACAATTGGAGATTATTTAGCTCCAGATATTAAAACGGGTACAATTTCTACTGATTTACCAGAATTTGTTGAAGCAGAGAAAAAAGTGAAAGACCAAATTGAAAAATTCTTAACCAATAATGGAACTCATTCCGTGGATTATTTCCATAAGAAATTAGGAAAAATTATGTGGGACAAGGTAGGAATGGCTCGTAACGCAAAAGGTTTAGCCGAAGCTATCGAAGAAATTGCTGCTTTAAGAGAAGAATTTTATAAAGGCGTAAAAGTGCCAGGTACTGCCGATAGTTTCAACCAAGAATTAGAAAAAGCCGGTCGTGTTGCCGATTTCCTTGAATTAGGTGAATTGTTTGCCAAAGATGCTTTGCACCGTAATGAATCTTGCGGAGGACACTTCCGTGAAGAATACCAATCTGAAGAAGGAGAAGCACAACGTGATGACGAAAACTTCGCTTATGTTGCTGCCTGGGAATATAAAGGAAAACCTAGCGATGCGGTTCTGCACAAAGAGCCATTAGTATTTGAAAACATTAAATTAGTAACTCGTAGTTATAAATAGGAATTAGTCAAAAGTCGAATGTCTTAAAGTCTTACTGTAAAGGACTTTCGACTTTTGACCTTAAGACTTTCAAACTAAACAAAATATGAAACTCACATTACAAATATGGCGTCAGAAAAATGCCAAAGCAGAAGGAAAAATAGTTGAATATCCTATAGACGGAATCGAAGGCGATATGTCTTTTCTTGAAATGTTGGATGTCCTCAACGAACAATTAATTAATAAAGGAGACGAACCAGTATCTTTTGACCACGATTGTCGCGAAGGAATTTGCGGTACGTGTTCTTTGTTTATCAATGGAGAAGCGCACGGACCAGACAGAGGAATCCCAACGTGTCAGTTGCATATGCGAATGTTCAAAGATGGCGATACTATTTTTATCGAGCCATTTAGAGCGGTAGCTTTTCCGGTAATCAAAGATTTAGTTGTAGACAGAAGTGCTTTTGACAGAATACAACACGCGGGAGGATTTATATCGGTAAATACTTCTGGAAATCCAGTGGATGCTAATACGATTCCAATTCCAAAACACGATGCTGATAGAGCTTTTGATGCTGCAACTTGTATTGGTTGCGGTGCTTGTGTGGCAACTTGTAAAAACTCATCGGCGATGTTATTTGTTGCTGCCAAAGTTTCTCAATTTGCTTTATTGCCACAAGGGAGAGTAGAAGCTGCCGACCGAGTTCTGAATATGGTAAACCAAATGGATGCTGAAGGTTTTGGGAACTGCACCAATACTGGAGCTTGCGAAGTAGAATGTCCTAAAGGAATTTCATTAGAATATATTGCGCAAATGAATAGAGAATATTTATCGGCAAGTTTAAAAGGATAAAATTGAACTTTGCTAGAGTTTTTTTAAAACCCTGTCAGAGTTTTGAACTCTGATAGGGTTGAAAAAGTTGAAATAGAAACGCATTCATTCCTTTGGATGCGTTTTTTGTTGGGATTAACTTTGTGAATCTCTGAGACAACTTTGTGTATCTTTGTGAAATAATTTTTTTTATGAAAATCGCATTAATCCAATCCTCCTTATTTTGGGAAAATCCAAAAGCGAATCGAAACCATTTCGAAGAAAAAATCAATGCAATTACTGAAACAATTGATTTAATTGTTCTTCCGGAAATGTTCACAACGGGTTTCACAATGAATCCAAAGGATAGTGCAGAAACAATGGAAGGAGAATCTATTCAATGGCTGAAATTATTAGCTAAAACCAATAATAGCGCTATTACAGGAAGTTTAGTGATTAAAGAAAATGAAAATTTCTACAATAGATTGGTGTTTATTTTTCCTTCAGGAGAAATACAATTTTATGACAAAAGACATTTGTTTACGCTGGCACAAGAAGATAAAGTCTATACTTCTGGAAAAGAAAAATTAATTGTAGAATATTTGGGTTGGAAAATTTGTCCGCTGGTATGTTACGATTTGCGTTTTCCTGTTTTTGCTCGAAATACTGAAGATTATGATTTGTTAATTTATGTTGCCAATTGGCCAAAGACACGAGTAAATGCTTGGGATATTTTGCTCAAAGCACGTGCTGTCGAAAATATGTGTTATACCGTTGGCGTGAACAGAATTGGTTTTGACAACAACAATTTCGAACACGTTGGTCATTCGCAAGCAGTTGATTTTCTTGGCAATTATATTTTGGAACCACAAGAAATCGATGGAGTTTTCATACTAGAATTAAACAAAGAAAAACTGCTTGAAAGCAGAGATAAACTAGGATTCCTCAACGATAGAGATTCTTTTGATTTAAAATCCAATTGATTTATCTTTCTTCTTTTTATCTACTTTCTTTTTGGGTTCTGGAGTGTAAGGAATACTCAAATCAAAAGTTTGTTCCACATCCCAATTCGCGCGAACATCAATGGGTGTCGAAAAATAAATTACCTCTTCGGCTTGTCGTTTTTCTAAATAATTGCCCGAATCCCATTCCTTGTTTT
>JAAFGY010000001.1 GCA_010365135.1 Flavobacterium sp. | reverse complement strand
TGATCCAGCGCCAATGCAAGTTTATGCTCCTATGGCAGGTGCTGCAATTGGAGAATATTTTAGAGATTCTGGTCGTCCAGCTTTGATTATTTATGATGATTTATCAAAACAAGCCGTAGCATATCGTGAGGTTTCTCTTTTGTTGAGAAGACCACCGGGACGTGAAGCATATCCTGGAGACGTTTTCTACTTACACTCTCGTTTATTAGAAAGAGCTTGTAAAGTTATTGCCGATGACGGAATTGCAAAAAACATGAACGATTTACCTGATACTTTAAAAGGTATCGTTAAAGGTGGTGGTTCGTTAACCGCTTTACCCATCATCGAAACGCAAGCTGGTGACGTTTCTGCCTACATTCCAACAAATGTAATTTCGATCACTGATGGTCAGATTTTCTTAGATGGAGATTTGTTTAATTCAGGGGTTCGTCCAGCGATTAACGTTGGTATTTCGGTATCACGCGTTGGAGGAAATGCTCAAATTAAATCCATGAAAAAAGTGGCAGGTACCTTAAAATTAGACCAAGCACAATACCGCGAATTGGAAGCGTTTGCTAAATTTGGTTCTGATTTGGATGCCGTTACTTTAAACGTAATTGAAAAAGGGAAAAGAAACGTGGAGATCTTGAAACAAAATCTAAACGACCCTTACACTGTTGAAAACCAAACCGCCATTATCTATGCAGGTTCTAAAAACTTGTTGCGTGATGTTCCTGTAAACAAAGTGAAAGAATTCGAAAAAGATTATTTAGAATACTTGAACAACAAACACAGAGCGACTCTTGATGCGTTGAAAGCAGGAAAACTGACTGACGAAATCACAGATGTTTTAGAAGCAGCAGCTAAAGAAATTTCAGCGAAGTACAATTAATCAATATAACAATTAATCAATGTGTAAATGCCTGTCATTTGCACATTGACTCATTGATAAATTTTCACATTAAGCAATGGCAAATTTAAAGGAAATCCGTAATAGAATTACTTCCGTTTCATCGACGATGCAGATTACTGCAGCGATGAAAATGGTTTCTGCAGCAAAGCTAAAGAAGGCGCAAGACGCTATCACAGCAATGCGACCTTATGCCGAAAAATTGACGGAATTATTACAAAATCTTTCCGCTTCGCTTGACGGTGAAGTTGGTGGTGAATTTACAACACAACGTGTAGTAAAAAAGGTATTGGTTGTGGCCATCACTTCAAATAGAGGTTTGTGCGGCGCATTTAATACGAATGTAATTAAGGAAGTAAAACACCGTTCGGATTTTTATGAAGGAAAACAAGTAGATGTTTTTGCCATTGGTAAAAAAGGAAATGATGTTTTAATTAAAACCCATAATATTCACGGTCATCACAATGCCATTTTTGATAATTTAACTTTTGAAAATGTGGCAGGAATTGCTGAGAATTTAACTGAAAAGTATGTGTCTGGTGAGTATGACAAAATTGAATTGGTGTACAACCAATTTAAAAACGCAGCCACTCAAATCATTCAAGTGGAGCAATTTTTACCGTTGGCTCCAATAAAATCGGATAAACCATCATCAACAGGAGATTATATTTTTGAACCATCCAAAGAAGAAATCGTATTAACTTTGATTCCAAAATCATTGAAAACTCAATTGTATAAAGGCATTAGAGATTCATTTGCTTCTGAACACGGAGCGCGTATGACCGCAATGCACAAAGCAACAGACAACGCAACCGAATTGAGAGACCAGTTGAAATTAACATACAACAAAGCACGTCAGGCTGCAATTACTAACGAAATCCTTGAGATTGTTGGTGGAGCTGAAGCTTTGAAAGGATAAAAATCTTATTCGAAATATATTTAAGAGTCCCGCAATTGTGGGACTTTTTTTTTAATTTTATATCAAATTTTAAATAATGAACACTGTCGAACTTACCACAATCGAAGAAATGCTTGCTCAATTTGAAATGATGAAGCACTTGTATCCAAACTTCGCTATCGAAAAATATAAATCTTATCTCGAAGAGATGATTCCTCATAATTATACGCAAGTTGCCGTCTTCGAAAAAGATCTATGCCTTGGAATCACAGGTTGTTGGTCAGGAACAAAACTGTGGTCTGGAAAATATTTGGAAATCGATAATTTCATCGTTCATCCTGAGCATCGCAAGAAAGGTATTGGCAAAATGATGACGGACTTTATTGATAATAAAGCAAAAGAAAATGATTGTACAATGATCGTTCTTGATGCATTTACAGGAAATTTCACCGCTCATAGGTTTTATTACAATCAAGGATATGTTCCAAAAGGCTTCCATTTTTTGAAAATTTTAAACGATGAAGGGCTAAGCTAATTTTTAAGTTTATAAGTTGTCTTTATTCAAACACTATATTCGGGGAATTTACCCATGAATTAGTTATTTTTGTTGGATAAAATTAAAAAAGAAACTCCTTGGGATTATATAAAAATCTTTTCAAACAAACTGCCATATACGGACTTGCGACGGTTTTGCCGCGAATGTTGAGTTTTTTATTGGTTCGATTATATACGGGAATATTACCAACGGCAGAATACGGCGAAGTGTCCATCCTATTATCTTGGATGGTTTTTTTCAATGTGATTTTGTCTTACGGAATGGAAACCGCTTTTTTCCGTTTTTATAATTCCGAAAAAGACAAGCAAAATGTAATCGCAACTTCCACAATTTCCATATTTTGGTCTTCGATTTTCTTTCTTTTTGGAGCCTTGATTTTCAGGAATTCTTTAGCTGCTTTGGCCAATGTCGATGTGCAATACATCACCTATTCTATTTGGATTTTAGCATTGGATGCATTGGTAATCGTGCCGTTTTCGAAACTGCGTGCGAATCAAAGACCCACAATGTACGCCGCTATTAAGATTGGAAACGTGATGGTCAACTTGATTCTCAACATTTTCTTTTTACTGTTTTTGCCAAAATTAGCCGCTTCAAATCCCAATTCCTTCATTGATAATTTATACATCGACCACTTTGAAATAGGGTATATTTTCGTTGCCAATTTATTAGCCAGTTTATTGACTTTGGTCGTGCTTTCGCCAAATTATTTCTATTTAAACCGAAAATTCGACAAGGTACTTTGGAAAAAAATGATGAAATACGGTTTGCCAATACTTGTGGCAGGAATCGCTTTTGCGGTCAATGAACATTTCGATAAAATATTATTGGGCTATCTGCTGCCAGAACATATTGCAAAATCCGAAGTTGGAGCCTATTCTGCCTGTTACAAACTCGGATTGTTTATGGTTTTGTTTGCCACAGCATTCCGTTTGGGAATAGAACCTTTCTTTTTTAGTCATTCGGGAAATGAAAATGCGCCAAAGACTTATGCTGTCATCACTAAATATTTTGTGATTATGGGCTCTTTAATTCTTCTTAGCGTTATTGTTTTTGCGGATGTTTTAAAGTTCTTATTGCTCGACAATAAATCGTATTGGGAAGCGATGAAAGTGGTGCCGTTAATTATTTTGGCTAACTTTTTTCTGGGGATTTATAACAATCTTTCGGTTTGGTATAAACTCACCGATAAAACGAAAATTGGGGCTTATATTTCTATTGTGGGAGCAGTATTAACGTTGGTTCTAAACTATGTTTTAATTCCAAAATACAGTTATTATGGCTCGGCAATCGCGACTATTGCAGCTTACGGAAGTATGATGATTATTTCCTATATACTCGGAAATAAATATTACCCAATTCCGTACGATATGGAGAAAATAGGCGGGTATTTGGGATTATCTATCCTTTTTTCAGGCATTTCTTTCTACGGTTTTAGAGAAAATTATTTCGTTGGAATTCCGTTATTAATTGGGTTTATGTATTTTGTTTATTACAACGAGAAAGAAACGATATTGGGCATCCTTAAACAAACAAAATAATACTGACAATAAGAACGGACAATAAGAACGGACAGGTCGCGACCTGTCCCTACGAATAAACATAAAAAAATGAAAATTAACATCATCAACAAATCGCAACACGACTTACCCAACTATGAAACCATCGCTTCGGCAGGAATGGATTTGCGTGCCAATCTTACGGAATCAATAACATTGAAACCATTAGAAAGAGCCATTGTAAAAACAGGGCTTTTCATAGAATTACCAATAGGTTCCGAAGCCCAAGTTCGCCCGAGAAGCGGCTTGGCAGCCAAAAAAGGAATTACAGTTCTCAATTCGCCCGGAACTGTCGATGCTGATTATCGTGGAGAAATTGGAGTGATTTTAGTAAATTTATCCAATGAAGTTTTCGTTATAGAAAATGGCGAACGCATAGCCCAACTCATCATCGCCAAACATGAAAGAGCCGAATGGATTGAAGTTCAGGAATTATCCGAAACATCTCGTGGAGAAGGCGGTTTTGGAAGTACGGGAGTGAAATAAAATTTAATAATTTAAAGATTGAAAAATTTAAAGAATCAAGAGGAATTTTTAAATCTTTCAATCATTTAATCTTTCAATAAAAAAATGAAAATAATAGTACCAATGGCTGGACGTGGTTCCAGATTAAGACCTCACACGTTAACGATTCCGAAACCCTTAATTCCAATTGCTGGAAAACCAATCGTTCACCGGTTAGTCGAAGATATTGCTGGAGTTTTGAACCAAGATATCGAAGAAATTGCCTTTATCATTCACGAAAGTTTTGGTAAAAAAGTAGAAGAAGACTTAATCGCCATTGCCGAAAAATTGGGTTCAAAAGGAACGATTTATTATCAAAACGAAGCATTGGGAACGGGTCACGCCATTATGTGTGCCAAAGATTCTTTGAGTGGACCCGCCGTAATTGCGTATGCTGATACCCTTATTCGTGCGGATTTCGATTTGGATCAAAATGCCGATAGTGTGATTTGGGTAAAAAAAGTAGATCAACCAGAGGCTTTTGGTGTGGTAAATTTAAATGAAGCGAATCAAATTATTGAATTGGTCGAAAAACCTAAGGAATTTGTTTCAGACCTTGCCGTTATCGGTATTTACTATTTCAAAGATGTTGCTGTTCTCAAAAACGAATTGCAATTTGTCTTGGACAATAATATTGTAAACGGTGGCGAATACCAAATTAATGACGGAATCAAGCAAATGATGGCAAAAGGTATGGTTTTTGTACCCGGAGAAGTCGCCGAGTGGATGGATTGCGGCAACAAAGATGTTACCGTGGAAACGAATTCCAGAATGTTAGGTTTCTTGCACAATGACGGCGAACATTTGGTAGATTATGATGTAAAATTAGAGAATTCAACTATTATTCCGCCTTGTTACATTGGCAAAGATGTGGTTTTAATTAACGCCACTGTTGGACCTAATGTGTCTTTAGGAAGTGGTTGTCACGTGAGCAATAGCTCCATAAAAAACAGTTTGGTGCAGTTGCATTCCCATATAAAAAATGCCAATTTAGACAACGCAATGATAGGAAGTCACGCTAGTTTTGATGGTGATTTTACAAGTATAAGTATTGGCGATTATTCTGTTTTGGAGTAATTAGTAATGTGTAGCTTCAGCTGGAAACAAAAAGATTTGACAACTTTTTAAAAGTTGTCAAATCTAGGTAATCAATCGAAATTTATGTCAATGAAAAAAAAGGTTTCCTTCTTTTTATTCTTGGTTTTGCTTTGCAATTCAGCGGTGCTTTTGGCGCAAACCGAACCAGAATCAATTGTGCCGGATGCGGATAAATTTCAGGATTATTTTTATGAATCCTTGAAACAAAAAGGGATCGAAAATTATGACAAAGCCATTACAGCATTGGAAGAATGCTCTAAATTGAAACCTAATAATGCTACGGTTTATTCGGAATTAGGGAAGAATTATTTGGCAACAAAAGAGTATGAACACGCCTATAATTCTTTTGAAAAAGCCGCGCAAATTGACCCAAAAAACAAGTGGTTTTTGTTGGGAATGTATGATGTAAGTTATCAAACCAAGAATTACAATCAATCCATAATTACTGTCAATAAATTGATTGAGATTGACGACGTGTATAAGGAAGATTTGGTTTCGTTGTATATGAACACGCAACAATTTGACAAAGCGCTCGTTCTTATCAATGAGTTGAACGACAAAGTTGGAAAATCAGATAGGAGAGAGTCTTATAAAATGCAGATTTTGTCTCAAGGGAAATATCAAAATGCCGAAATTGATAATTTAATCGAGCAAATTGGTAAAAATCCCAAAGTGGAATCGAATTATGTTGCCTTAATTAAGTTGTATTCGGAGAACAATGAAACTCAAAAAGCAGTCGAAATAACAAAGAAATTGGAAGCAGAAATTCCAAGTTCAGAATGGGCACAAGTGGGTTTGTTTAAGTATTATTTGGACAACAAACAAGGACAAAAAGCTATAAATTCGATGAACGTGGTTTTGGCAAGTTCCAAAATAGATTCCAAAATAAAACACCGGGTGTTGAATGAGTTTTTGATTTTTGTCAATACAAATTCGCAGTTTGCACCAGATTTGGAGAAAGCAATTTCGTATTTTGACAAAGATCCAGATGTAAATGTTGCCAAAGAAATTGGAAAATATTATCACAATAAAAAGCAGTGGGACAAAGCGATTTCCTATTATGAATTGGCTTTAAAAAACAATTCGGGCGAAGATATTGAAACGAATTTGCTGCTGGTTCAATCGTATGTTGAAACGAAACAATTTGAGATAGTGGCTAAAAAAGCAACCGCTTTGGTCGAAATTTACCCAAGTCAACCGCAGTTTTATTACTTTTCAGGTTTGGCAAACAATCAATTGAAGCAATTCAAAAAAGCCGCGGAAATGCTAGAAATGGGAATGGATTATGTGGTTAACGATGTGCTTTTGGAATTTAATTTCAACATTCAATTAGGTGAAGCTTACAATGGATTGGGCGATTTTAAGAAAAAAGAACAGTATTTTTCAAAGGCCAATCAAGTATTAAAAAATAAAAAATAAGAATTCAAATGAATAAATTTTTGCTAAGAATATTAGTTATTTTAGTGGTTTGCTTCGGCAGTTCATTGGCATTTGTATCGTGTAAATCGAAAGCAGTGGCAGTCAACGCGACCAAAAACGACCGCCGCTTTAGTGCCAATAAAATAATAGAAAACTACTACAACAATAAAAACGAATTTTCGACATTATATATAAAAGCGAACGCCCATTATGCAACTGAGAAGCAAAATCAGAATGTTACGGCCGAAATTAAAATCAAGAAAAACGAACAAATTTTGATAAGCATTCGATTTTTGGGAATTACAATGGCTAAAGCATCGATTACACCAACAACGGTGAGCTATTACGAAAAAGTGAATGGCAGTTATTATGAAGGTGATTTCAGCGCCTTAAGTCAATTGTTGGGCACCGATTTGGATTTCAATAAGGTTCAAAACTTGTTGTTGGGAAGAGCAATTGATGATTTGAAAAAGGGAAATTACGCCGAATCATTGACGGATCAAGGCTATAGATTGGACGATACATCAGACAATAACACCAAAAAGTCGTTCTATTTTGATGCTGATAAATTTTTGATAAACAAACAGGAAATTACACAAACTAACGAAGGCCGAATGATTCAAGTTGTTTATTCCAACAAAAAAGAATTTAATGAAATGACTTTGCCATTGACAGTGAATATTGACAGCTATCAAAAGAAAGGCAAAGCCCAAATCAATTTAGATTACAACACCGTAACCTTTAATGAAGAACTTTCTTTTCCTTATAGCGTTCCAGATGGTTATAAAAGAATTATAATTAAGTAAATTTGCACAAACTTATTTTACTATGCCAAAATTTCTCCTAAGCCTGATTTTAATATGCCTGACTGCAACTATGTGGAGTCAAGAATCGCAACAAGAAAAATTAGAACAACGAAAAGCCCAAATACAACAAGAAATTAGAGATAACGAAAGGTTGTTGCAGACGGTAAAGAAAAAAGAAAAATCTGCAGTGAATGTGATTATTATTCAGGGCAATAAAATAAAACTGAAAGAAAAACTGATCAATACAACCGAAAAGCAATCCAAGTTGCTCGGAAATGACATGTATATTAATCAGGTAAAAATCAACAAATTAAATCGCGAACTTGTTCTCCTCAAAGAGGATTATGCCAAGATGATTTTAAAATCATATAAAAGTCGTTCTGAGCAAAGTCGCGCAATGTTTATCTTGTCGTCTAATAGTTTCTTGCAAGCTTATAAAAGGGCACAGTATATGAAGCAATACACGAATTACAGAAAAATGCAAGGCGATGAAATTAAATCAAAATCAGACGAGCTCATTGTTTATAACGGTAAGTTAAATGTTCAAAAAACAGCCAAACAAAAACTGATTGCCGAAAACGAAAAAGAACGATTATCACTTTTAAAAGCAAAACTAGAACAAGAAAAATTAGTCAATTCTATTAAAAAAGACAAGAATAAAATTGCAAGGGAAATAAAGAAAAGACAGCAGGAATCAAAAACTATCGATAAACAAATAAACCGATTGATTCGTGAAGCCATTGCCGAAGCCAACAGAAAAGCAGCTTTAGAAAAAGCGATGGAAAAAGCTAGAAACGAAGCAAAAATAGGAGACACAAAAGAAGAAATAAAAACTCGTGCTAAAGCTATTGTTTCTTCCGCTTCTGCAGTATCCTCATCTAGGATTGAATTAACTCCAGAAGCAAAAATGTTGTCAGATAATTTCAAATCCAACCGAGGAAGACTGCCTTGGCCAGTCGAAAGGGGAGTCGTGACTTCAGCTTATGGAGATCACCCACATCCCGTTATTAGTTCATTAATGGTTCACAATAGCGGTATAGATATCACCACTGATCAAGGCGCAAATGCAAGAGCTGTATTTGGTGGTGAAGTAATCAGTGTTATGGTTTTATCACCCGTAAATAAAGCGGTAATGATTCAACACGGAGATTATTTTACAGTGTATCAAAACTTAAGTTCAGTAAATGTAAGTAAAGGAGACAAAGTATCTACGAAACAAAACATTGGAAAAATTAGGACCAATGGTGATACTGGTAAAACGGTAATTAAGTTTACAATTTCGCAAAACACAACGTATAACAATCCAGCAAGTTGGTTGTCTAATATGTAAATGAGGAAATGATTTGTAAAATAGCTTCTAAATGTCTGAAAAGCCATAGAGATTACTTCTTAAATGTAGATTGTATTGCCTGAAGCATTTCGGTGCTAGTCATAGAGCCGCCCACAATTAATCTTCTAATGGTGAAGAGTGGATTATCCAAATCCCTTTTATTCGAAAGAATAAAAGCCAATTGGTATCCGCTGTTTTTTATTTTAGGCAGGGAAGCCTTGTTCCAAACTCCGAATGGATACGCAAAATAATTTACTTGCCCACCAATAATGACTTCCAATTTATTTTTTGGTTTTATAAGTTGAACAGCGCAATCCTTATCATCATATTTTGTTACGGCATGATGGTCCCAAGTATGAGCCCCAATACAATGCCCACTTACCGATAAATTCTTGATGTCAGTTTTAGTCAAATACCCAGGTCGATTCATAGCAACCGTCATTATGAAAAACACCCCTTTGAAACCATATTTATTCATTTCGGTTGCACCCAAACTATATTGTTCTTCTCGGCCGTCATCAAATGTAATTAGGATTGGTTTGGAAGGCAATTTTTTATTATATACCAAGTATTCGTATAACTGGTTCGGTAAAATGGTGTGAAATCCATTATCGGACAGTGTTTTCATTTGTTGGGCAAAGTTAACAGGCGTGACCGAATAGGTTTTCATATCTGACCCGTCGCTAGGAAGAATATTTCGAATGCGATGATAGCATAATACTGGTACTTCGGGTTTTTCAAGAATTTCTTCAGGGCTGGCTTCTTTCTTTTTGGAGGTTTCTATTTTGACCACTTTTTTTGTGATAGCCGCATCTTTTTTTACCCCATCGGGTTTAGATTGACATCCAGATACTATCAGAAGAGCAACAAGCAACGAAAATAGACTGTATTTCATAACTAAATTTTTAAAATATGCTATATCACTGATATTGTATGTAAATGGGTTTTGGGGTCAATTGTAATAACTCCTCAGGGGTGTACATTTGCCATCCGTTTTTATTGTCATTTTTATAAAACAATTTAAATCCTGTAAATTCTACCGGTTCTTTATGAATATAGCGAACATAAGTAGATTTTTTTAATACTTTGGAACCAAATCCATCCATATCCATAACTATTTGTACTTCGGGGACTGTTTTTATTTTTTTGTAATTGGTGACCATACCTTGTGTAAAGCGATGAACAATCAAAATTTTAGGAGGAAGATTATTTTCACGCACTATTTTAACTAAGATGTCGATCGCGTCATTAATGTCATCTGCCTTAAATGTGCCAATTTTTGTTCCGGGAATTTCTCCATTTTTTAATGAAAATTCTGGGTCAATAGCTAGATGGATATTTGGTAATTTAAGATAGGATTCTAGCGTCGCTACTTCATCTTTTACTGAACTATGACCCACCTGAATATCTAAAAAAACTATTGCATTAATTGATTTTGCCCAACTCACAATGGTATCTATTTGTTTAAAGGGCATTCGCATCCGATGTAAATTGCTTTTTCCCGGTGCTCCTTGTGCTGTAATGGCGATATAATGCAAGGCAGGAATTGTTTTTATGGTAGAATCTGCTTCTTGCCACTTAGTTACTTCAGATTGTAGTTTTTTCAGCATTTCCTTTTTTGGCAATTCACCTAAAATCCCCATTCTTTTGGAATACAGATTCCCATAAAAAGCAATAATTCTGTTGTAAGGCAATAGAGCTCCTGGCAATGGATAAGGGGTTTTTACAGGCCATTTTCCCGTGCTATCATTGTTACTTAAGTGAAGCATCAGTCGGTTGTACTCTAAAGTGTCAATGGAGGCTTCGTCAGGTTTAGCAATAGCCGGAACGGTTGTTTTCTTGTCTTTTTCAGTTCGAGTATCAAGTACTTTGACTTTATCGCAACTGAAAGTAATCATTATAAAATAAAACAGAACAAGTTGAACTAGGAAAGAAAATATAGAATTTTTCATGTGGCAGCGTTTATAAGGACATAAAAGTAGGTGATTTAAAATAATAATTCTTGTATATCGTATAAACTCCCTTAAATCGAAGCTAAAAAATGATTAATGAACAAAATTCACGCCATAGTTTCGTCATGATTAGTAACGCTGTGCATTTGAATTCAAAACCATTTTTACAGGGTGCTTTTATAAATATTTTAAACCCTTAACAATCCTCGAAACCCTCTTGCAGCATAATAAGATTCTGCGCCATTATGATAGACAAAGACGGTGTTATAACGAAAATCGGCAAAAAGAGCACCACCAAGTTTTCTAATCTCGGGAGGCGTTTTTATCCAACTCGATGTTTTGGAGTCGAAATTGCCAAGTTGTTGTAATTCTCGGTAGTTTTCTTCTGATAAAAGTTCAATGCCCATTTCTAATGCCATTTCAATAGCACTCGTTGCGGGCTTATGTTCTTTTCTGGAATCCAATGCTTCTTGGTCGTAACAAATGCTTCTGCGGCCTTTAGGACTTTCGGCCGAATTGGGAGTACAACATCTGGTTCGCCGCCTGTTCTTTCCATTTCGTGGAGCGACCATAGTTTCTCAGGGTTAGCTTCCAGTTTCGTTCGCACCAAATCCCATTCAAGATTGGCGTGGCGATTTGTGTTTTTTTCAAAACGCTCTTTCAATATAATGAGAATTGACGAACGTAGTTCTGCAGACAAGCGTTTTTTATTTTCCATTGTGGGGCGTTTTTTGAATGTTTTTAATTTGGTGGATTTATTAAAACCAAATATAATCAAAAATAACTTTGAAGAAATCGGAAGGTTCATCGTTATACGAAAAAAAACCTTATATCACTGAAAAGTCTTTCAAGTAGCCCCGCCGAGAATCGAATAAGTTAATCGAACGCCTTTTTTTGAGTGACCATTAACCACATTCAATAAATAGTTTAAATGTTAACTAGCCCAGCATTTTTTTGAGAATAGGAAAGAATAGGTTAATTTTATAAACGATTTATTCACCTAAAATTCCTAACAATTGCATAAAAATATAATTTCTTTTTTTCTAATTTTCTTTGCAGTATATCTTGTTTCTAGTCAAGTTAAAAAAGATACTATTTCCCTTTCTGAAATTAAGATAGTGACTTCCCCTATAAAAACTTCCCTTCAAAACGCAGCTTATTCCGTTTCGGTTATTGACAGAAAGGAACTTAATACAACAGATGGTGTCATTCTTACGGCTGTTTTGAACAAAATCTCTGGTGTTTTTATGCTGCAAGGCACCTTGAATACAAACCGGATTACGATAAGAGGAATAGGGGCTCGTGCTCAATATGGGACTACGAGATTAAAAACTTACTTTGAAAATATTCCGTTGACATCCGCTGAGGGGGAATCTAGTATTGAAGATGTTGATTTAGAATCCATTGGCAGTATTGAAATTATCAAAGGACCAAATTCTACCAGTTTTGGTTCGGGTCTTGGCGGAGTAATTCATCTCTTGGCAACAGAAGCTAGTTTTCAACAATTAGAAGGGAAATCAACCACCACTTATGGTAGTTTCGGGTTTGTAAAACAAACACTTTCGGGAGCGTTTGCCACTACCAACTCTAATGTATATACGAGTTATTCTCATTTACAAAGTGACGGCTTTCGCCAAAATTCCGCTTATGATCGAAAATCATTTAATTTCCACGGAAAGCAAAAAATAAAGCAGAACGGAAGCTTATCATTCATTGGAATTTTTACCAGATTGAAAGCTTTTATCCCAAGTTCTATCAATGAAACCGATTATGAAAATCATCCGGAGAAGGCCGCATTTACTTGGGCTGCATCACAAGGATATGAATCCTATGATAAATTGCTGGTGGGAATTGGCTACAGTTATAAACTATCAGACAAATGGAATTTTGTAAGCAGTATTTTTTCCAATTACAAAAAGGCGTATGAGGCGAGACCTTTTGATATTCTGGATGAAAAAACAAGTACTATTGGCTTGCGTTCGGTTTTAAATTATAAAAGTACGTTGTTATCTATTCCTTTCGAGGGGAGTTTAGGAACGGAATTAGCTACTGAAAAATATGGAGTTTCGCTATTCAAAAATGGGTATCTATCGCAACCCAATCAAGGAAGTATCGCTGGAGCTGAATTCAGTAAAATGAAGCAAAACAGAAAGTACAGCAATTATTTTTTGCAAATGGATTTCTCATTGACCAAAGCGTTGCATCTCGAAACAGGTTTGGCATTCAACACGACACAATATACTTTGCAAGATGTTTTCGAACCCAATAGTAATAACCCAAAGCAGTCCTATTCTTTTGGGTCTGTATGGTCGCCAAGGGCTGGTCTTTCGTATCAGATTGCTAAAGCTAAAAACTTTTACACCTCCATAAGCAAAGGTTTTTCGACACCAGCTGTTGCAGAAACTTTAACTCCAACAGGGCAAATCAACACCAAATTAAAACCAGAAATAGGCTGGAACTATGAATTGGGTTTCAAAGGAAATTGGTTAAACCATAAATTATACACAGAAATAGCGCTATATAGCTGTCAAATTACAAATTTATTAGTGGCAAACCGAACTGCCAACGATCAATATATAGGAATCAATGCGGGTGAAAGTTCCCATATTGGTTTAGAATATTTGTTAAATTATCAGTTGGTAAAAACGGAGCAATGGCAACTTAGCGCTACGATTTCAGGAACTGTGAATCACTTTAAATTCAAAGACTTTGTAGATGTAGGCAAGGATTATTCTGGCAACGAACTCACGGGAGCTCCCGCATCACAATCGAATTTTGGGCTTAATGCAAGTACTAAAAGTGGTTTTAGCCTATATACTTCTTTTAGAAAAGTGGGTAAAATTCCAATGAATGATCAAAACTCCAAATATACTCAAGCCTACAGCCTTTTAGATGTTAAAACAAGCTATGCTTTTACCATTTTGAAAAGGCTAAAAACGGAGTTAAACGCTGGAATCAATAATGTTAGCAACACCCATTATGCGGCCAGTATTTTACCTAATGCTGTAGGTTTTGGAAATGTACAACCTCGTTACTATTATCCTGGAAATCCCAGAAATTATTTTGGTGGCATCAACTTGAGCTATCTTTTTTAGTAAGGAAAAACTAGTTTAAGGTTTTACCAAAGCGACTTGGTCAGCTGTAACTATTTTTTTATTTTTATTGCTCCATGAATTCATAACATAATTCAGCACATCAGCTACTTCCTGATTACTCAACCCCACGGGCGCAGGCATTATATTGTTGAATTTTTTTGAATTGACCATAATTTCACTAGATTGACCGTATTTCACTACATGAATGATTTGGCTTCTTTTCTTTTTTAGCCAATCTGAACCATCGAGAGGTGGAATATTCAGCCCGTCCCCTTTGCCGTTAGCCAGATGACATTGGACACAAAAATCAGCATAGACGTCTTTTCCGTTTGCTATACTCTTTTGCAAAGGAGTTTGTTGTTGGATTTCAGCAATAGAAAGGTACTTTATTTCTGAAGCACTACTTGCATCCGAATAATATAAATAAACGGAAGCCATCAAAGCAATTCCAAGATATAGTTTAGTAATCATTACTTTAATCTTTTTAGTTTTTACCGCAAATTCACAATTAATATAATTTGCGCATTTGCGGTTATTCCATTGAATACTTCTTGAGCACTACTTTGCGGCAATTTAATTCGGCATAATTTTTAGAATTCCTTTTCCTTCTACCCCTAAATAGATGTAACCATCGGGACCTTGAGCCACATTACGCATACGACCAATTCCTGTGCCAATTTTTTGTCTACCAATGATTTTATTGCCTTCTAATTTTACCAGTTCCAAGTATTGAAATTTCAAAGAACCTACGAGTAAATTTCCTTTCCAATCTGGATATTTATCGCTTGTAACAAATAGCATTCCGCTTGGCGCGATAGAAGGAAGCCAATAGTAAATAGGATCTTCTATACCCGATTTTTGTTGTTCTTTGCTAATAATTGTGTTGTCATAATCGATGCCGTATGTAACCACCGGCCAACCATAATTAGCGCCTTTTTTGACAATATTGATTTCATCGCCACCTTGCGGACCGTGTTCGTGTTCCCATATTGCGCCTGTATAGGGATTTAATACTAATCCTTGCGGATTGCGATTTCCGTAAGTATAGATTGCTTCCTTAGCATTGGCTTGTCCTACAAAAGGATTGTCTTTAGGAATACTGCCATCATCATTGAGGCGGTAAATTTTTCCGTTATCGCGAGTGATGTCTTGTGGATTCACAAAATGATTGCCTCGTTCTCCTGCCGAAAAATACAAATAACCCTCCTTGTCAAAAACAATTCGGGAACCAAAATGCTGTCCTTTTGTTGTGTTCGGTTCGCATTTATAAAGGGATTCAATTTGTGTTAGACCTCCGTCCACTAATTTTGTTCGAATGAGTTTAGTGTTGCCGCCTTGACCTTCGCCTTCGGAGGAAGAATAGCTAATGTAAATCCAACCATTTTTGGCATAATCAGGATGTAAAACAATATCGAGTAAACCGCCTTGTCCACGATTATAAACTGCAGGAACATTTTTAACTTCCGTTTTAACTCCATTTTTTATGTGGTATAAAACACCGCTTTTTTCAGTGACAAGCATCGAATTGTCAGGCAAAAAAGCCATTCCCCAAGGTATAGGAATTCCATCTGCAACGGTTTCAAAAGTATATTTGATTACTTCGTCTTGAATAGCAATATCGTTAGGTTTTACCTGTGCCTGACAGCTCAAAACAATAATAGCGAGTAATAATAAGTTGACTTTTTTCATGGATTTTCAATTAAATGTTGATATAAAAGTAAGGTTTTATTTTTAACTTTTTATACTAGCTATTGTGGCTTGTTCAATTTAACACAAAAAAAGACCATCATTTCTGACAGTCTTTTTTGTAGCCCCGCCGAGAATCGAACTCGGATCAAAAGTTTAGGAAACTCCCATTCTATCCGTTGAACTACGGGGCTGAAAACCGCTACTAAAGTAATAACTTAAATGTTTTTTTCGGGTATTTCTAAAAATTAAGTAAAGATTTAGATCCGAATTTAAACAAAAAAAGCTAGTCTTTCGACTAGCTTTTTGCTCCCTCTCTTGGGCTCGAACCAAGGACCCTCTGATTAACAGTCAGATGCTCTAACCAACTGAGCTAAGAAGGAAACTGTATTTATTATTCTTGTTTTGAATGAACGTTTTGTGTCGCTTTAACTAATAATAGTTGTTTGTTTAAGCGGTTGCAAATATAGTGCTAAATTTAATTTTTGCAAACTAAATTGAAAAAAATATTGAAAAAAACTATTTACCTACAATCGCCTTGTAGATGTCATTACCATTGGCAAACAGCAACAAAGTTATAAGTAGAAAGAAACCAACCATTTGAGCGTGCTCTAAGAACTTGTCGCTGGGTTTTTTACCACTAACCATTTCGTATAATAAAAAGATGACGTGACCTCCATCAAGGGCTGGAATAGGCAATAAATTCATTACACCTAGCATTATCGACAATAAAGCCGTGATATTCCAGAATACTTCCCAGCTCCAAGTGCTTGGAAAAATATCAAAAATAGCCTTAAATCCACCAACACCCTTATAAGCGCCTGTGTCTGGATTGAAAATCGCTTTCAACTGTTTGCCGTAACCCAATAATTGGTTTTTTCCTTTCTCGATTCCCACTGGGATGGCTTCAAAAAAGCTATATTCTTGCGTACTGAATTTATAAAGACCGAGTTTTTCAAGGCTTTTAACTCCTACTGAAGCTGCGTATATTCCTAATTTTCCTTCTGTGTTGACAGTAATTTTTACAGGAACTTCTTTTTCATCTCTTAAAACAATAGCATCAACAGTTTTGTTTTTATTCATTTTTGCAAATGCAATAACCTGATCGGCATATTTTACAGGCAAGCCGTTGATGGATTTGATTACATCTTTGGGTTGAAGTGATTTGTTTGCTGATGAATCAGACAATTTTCCTACCATAAAGGGTTCTCTTATTCCAATGAAAGCGCGTTTTTCACCCTTTAGAACCTTATCAATCAAATCTACTGGAAAATGGATGGTCTGTTCGACTCCGTTACGATTAATCAAAGCTGATTTAGAAAACAAGACTTTCATTGGGATTTCATCAAAATGAACTATTTTTTCGCCATCAATAGCAATAATTTTATCCCCTGTTTTAAAACCTAATTCTTCTCCAACAGAACTGGTAACCGCAATTCCGTCTTTCAATTCTGAATTATTGAGGTATATATCGCCATAAGCATAAGCCATTCCGATGTAAATCACAAACGCCAAAATAAAGTTTACCATTACTCCACCCAACATAATTATCAAACGTTGCCAAGCTGGTTTGGAACGGAATTCCCAAGGTTGTGGAGGCAAAGCCATTTGATCTTTGTCCATGCTTTCGTCAATCATTCCGGATATTTTCACGTAACCACCTAGAGGCAACCAACCGATTCCGTATTCGGTTTCACCAATTTTCTTTTTGAATAAAGAGTATTTGATGTCAAAAAACAAATAGAATTTTTCTACTCTAGTTTTAAATATTTTCGAAGGAATAAAATGTCCTAATTCGTGCAATATAATCAGTAATGATAAGCTCAATAAAAATTGAGAAAGCTTGATAACTATTTCCATTTCTTGTTTTTAAATTCTGTACAGCGCACAAAAGTAAGGTTTTCTATTTTAGTTCCAAAGGTTTCCTTTTGAGCAAGACGATAATTATTTGTTAATAATTCTACCTTTTCCTTTTTTACTTTACTATATGTGCCTTAACTTTACTTTTTGTTACAAAAACAAAGACCTCGAAGGTTCATTTTACTAATAAAATCCTATACAATGCTATCGCAATTATTTTCAACTATTCAAATAAAAAGCCTCCTTTTTAAAAACAGAATCGCCATTTCGCCAATGTGTCAATACACTGCAGAAGAGGGTTTTGCCAACGATTGGCATCTTGTGCATTTAGGCAGTCGAGCCAGTGGTGGTGCCGCTTTAATCATTCAGGAAGCAACTTCGGTTTCTCCCGAAGGGCGAATTTCTCCCGGAGATTTGGGTCTTTGGAAAGACGAACAGATCGAAAAAATGAAAATTATCAATCAGTTTATTATTTCCCAAAACGCGATTCCCGGAATTCAATTGGCTCACGCCGGAAGAAAAGCGAGTGTTTCAGCACCTTGGAACGGAAATAAACCTTTGGACGAGGCTCACGGCGGTTGGGAAACGGTCGCTCCATCAGCAATTCCTTTTCATGACAATGAAAAAGCACCAATTGCTTTAGACAAAATAGGCATTCAAAAAGTAATTTCCGATTTTAAATCGGCGGCAAAAAGAGCAGTTCAAGCGGGTTTTAAAGTGGTCGAAATCCACGCAGCTCACGGCTATTTAGTACACCAATTTCTCTCACCTTTGTCAAATTTTAGAACCGATGAATATGGCGGAAGTTTCGAAAACAGAATCCGTTTGCTGCTCGAAGTTCTCGAAGCCGTACAATCTGAATGGCCTAGCGATTTGCCTTTATTCGTCAGAATCTCCGCCACAGATTGGGCCGATGGAGGATGGAATATTGAAGAATCGGTACAACTTTCGCAACTATTGGAAGAAAAGGGAGTGGACTTAATAGACGTTTCTTCTGGTGGATTAGTTGCGCATCAAAAAATTGCTTTGGGACCCGGTTATCAAGTTCCTTTTGCCGAAAGAATCAAAAAAGAAACCGGAATTTTAACGGGAGCAGTTGGTTTAATCACAGAAGCAACCCAAGCGGAAGCAATTGTTGCCACAGGAAAAGCCGATTTAGTTTTATTTGCCAGAGAATCTCTTAGAAATCCATACTTGGCCTTAGATTTCGCCAAAGAACTTGGTGCAGATGTGCCTTGGCCAAAACAATACGAAAGAGCAAAATAATTTAGATTGCAGATTTCAGAATTTACAATCACAGAAAATCTAACTTTTGAATTTACCTTCTATTCCAACCGATCTAAAATCTACACTCTAAAATCTTAAATTGATTATGCAAAAAATAAAAACAGCGCTCTTATCCTACGGAATGTCAGGAAAAGTTTTTCACGCTCCGTTTCTAGAACTTCATCCTGATTTTGAGCTCTTAGGTTCTTGGGAAAGAAGTACAAAATTAATTCAAGAAAAGTATCCCGGAGTTAAAAGTTTTCCTAGTCTGGAATCCATTTTGGAGGATAAAACGATTGATTTGGTAATCGTTAACACGCCAATTGATACTCATTTTGAGTATGCCAAAAAAGTGTTGCTCGCCGGAAAACACGTTATTGTCGAAAAAGCATTTACCTCAAATGTTGCCGAGGCAAAAGAATTGGCAGTTTTGGCCAAAGAAAAAGGGTTGAAATTGTCCGTGTTTCAAAATAGGAGGTGGGATAGCGATTTTAAAACCGTGAAAAAAATTGTTGACGCCAAATTGTTAGGAGAAATCGTCGAAGCCGAGTTTCATTTTGACCGTTACAATCCTGTTTTGAGTCCAAAAGTTCATAAGGAAACGGTCAATTCGGGTTCAGGAATTATGAAAGATTTGGGACCGCATATTATTGACCAAGCCTTGTATTTGTTTGGTTTGCCCAATGCTGTTTTTGCCGATATTCGAATCACTAGAGAACATTCTGTGGTCGACGATTATATGGATGTTTTGCTGTATTATTCGGATTTTAGAGTGCAATTAAAAGCCAGTTTTTTTGTGAGAGAACCCAACCCTTCGTATGTGGTTCACGGCAAGAAAGGGTCATTTCTAAAATCGCGTGGCGATGTGCAGGAAGACGAATTGAAAGTGGGAAAAAAACCCAATTTAACCAGTTGGGGAACCGAAAATGAAGGTCAAGAAGGACTTTTGCACACGGAAATTGATGGTCAAATTAGTAGAGAAAAAGTACCAACACTTCAAGGAAATTATTACGATTTTTTTGATGGCGTTTATCAAGCAATTGCCAATGGAAAGTCCGAACCTGTTACTGCCCAAGACGGTGTTAATGTGATGCGAATTATTGAAGCATCTTTTCAAAGCAGTGAACAAAAGAAAGTAATCCAGATATAAACAACAACGGTATTGTTCAGTTTAAAAATAAAACGGTAAACAGAAACAGAAGGATTTTGTACTTTTGCAGATCCAATTTTAAAAGGCAACAGTTTTGATAGATTTAAATTTTATTGGCAACTTTAAAGCAAATGGCAAATACAAAAAAACCTACCGAGACGCCAAGCAATCCTATTTGAACCGAATTCGCTGGGGTGTTTCTCTATTTTATTTTGGTATGGGGTTGTCTTTTTCCACTTGGGCAAGCCGAATTCCAACCATCAAAGCAGATTTGCAATTGAGTGATGGAGAACTCGGAACGATTCTATTTGCATTGCCTCTTGGGCAGTTGACAATGATGTTTTTTTCGGGCAAATTGGTGACTCGTTTTGGCAGCGATCGTATTCTCCCTTTTTCTGCTTTGATGTATGCTTTTAGTTTAACGAATATTGGTTTGGCTCAAAACGCCTGGCAATTGGCCCTGGGGTTGGTTTCCTTTGGAATCTTTGGAAACTTGTCCAATATTTCTATCAATACCCAAGGAATTTATACCGAAGGACTTTTTAGACGAACCATTATGTCCTCTTTTCACGGAATGTGGAGTTTGGCAGGATTCACTGGAGCTTTAGTTGGACTGGGAATGATGGCGCTAAAAATCACGACTTATTTGCATTTTGTTATTGTCGCTTTCGTTGTATTAGCCTTGGTGGCGATTAATTTCAAATATTTAATAAAGGCCAAAGAGAAAGTTCGTCCTGAAAAGAAAAAAATATTCAGAAAACCAGACAAATCATTAGTTTTATTGGGAGTTATTGGGTTTTGCAGTATGGCGAGCGAAGGAATTATGTTCGATTGGAGTGGTGTTTATTTTAAAGACATCGTCAAAGCTCCAGGTTCATTAATCGTTATTGGTTATACTTCGTTTATGATAATGATGGCCGGCGGACGATTTTTAGGAGACCGTTTAATCAACAGATTTGGGCGAAAAACCGTGATGCAGATAAGCGGTGTAATGATTTCGTCGGGCTTGTATATGGCTGTGATTTTTCCTTATATTGTTCCGTGTACTCTTGCTTTTATGATTGTAGGATTGGGCGTTTCTACCGTGATTCCCACACTTTATAGTATTGCGGGAAAACATCCAACAATTCCAACAGGCGAAGCATTAACGGCGGTTTCCAGCGTAAGTTTCCTCGGTTTTTTGATCGGACCGCCCGTTATTGGTCATATTTCGGAACTTTTTGGTTTGCGATTTTCATTTGCTTTTATCGGAATGTTCGGAATTTTAATCGCCTTTTTGGTCAAAAGAGTAAAGGCAATGGAATAGATTTCGATGCAATGTTCATAAGTCCCTCACAAATCATTAAATTTGCAACTTATTAAAAATTATGTTAGAAAAAGAAATTATAAATTTTGAAAAAACGGCCATTGTTGGTATCGTCACTCAAAATCAAAGCGAGGATAAACTCAATGAGTATTTAGACGAATTGGAGTTTTTGACCTTTACCGCAGGCGGTGAAGTGGTGAAACGATTTTCCCAAAAAATGGAACGTCCCAATCCCAAGACTTTCGTCGGAACTGGAAAAATAGAAGAAATCAATCATTTTGTTAAGGAAAATGAGATTTCCACTTTGATATTTGATGATGAATTGACACCTTCCCAACAAAAAAATATTTCCAAAATCATAGATTGCAAAATCTTGGATAGAACCAATCTTATCTTGGATATTTTTGCCCAAAGAGCCGAAACTTCCTATGCCAGAACGCAGGTAGAATTGGCACAATGTATTTATTTGTTACCAAGATTATCTGGTTTGTGGACGCACTTGGAACGTCAAAAAGGAGGAATTGGGATGCGTGGACCGGGAGAAACGGAAATTGAAACAGATAGACGTATTGTTCGGGATCGAATTTCGTTATTGAAAGAAAAAATAAAAGCCATCGACAAGCAAATGGGAACCCAAAGAGGCAATCGCGGCGCCATGGTTCGTGTGGCTTTGGTGGGTTATACCAATGTTGGAAAATCGACTTTGATGAATGCCATCGGGAAAAGCGATGTTTTTGTAGAAAACAAACTTTTTGCCACTTTAGACACCACCGTTCGAAAAGTAGTGATAAAAAACCTTCCTTTTTTACTTTCAGATACAGTGGGATTTATTCGCAAACTGCCGACACAATTGGTGGATTCTTTCAAAAGTACACTTGATGAGGTTCGCGAAGCCGATTTGCTATTGCACGTTGTCGATATCTCGCATCCTGAATTTGAAGATCATATTGCATCGGTAAATCAAACTTTATTGGATATCAAAGCGAACAATAAACCGGTTATTATGGTTTTCAATAAGATTGATGCCTACAAACATTTGACCATTGATGACGATGATTTGATGACTGAAAAGACACCTAGACATTCAACGCTTGAAGAATGGAAAACCACCTGGATGCATCGTGTTGGCGAAGAAAACGCCTTGTTTATTTCGGCAACAAACAAAGAGAATTTTGAAGAATTTAGGGAACGTCTTTACGAAGCGGTGAGACATATTCACATCACGCGCTTTCCTTACAACAAGTTTTTGTATCCGGATTATAAGGATGCTGTGGAAAAAGAAGAATAAAAAATACCCTTTTGAAATAAATCAAAAGGGTATTTTTGTTTTGAATACTGTTTAATAGTAATTCTATTTTTTCTTAAAAAGAGGCACTGCCGAGCAAGCTTCGCCATACATAATACTTCTGGCAAAAGGTTGTAAATAATTGGCAGCCAAAATATAAGCACGCATTGGAACAGGTTTTTTCGAACAGCCTTTTATAATTATAGCTTTGTTTTCGTAAACCGAATAATTTATTGTAGAAAGGATTTCTTCGTATAAAGCAGCATCCAAATCTTCGATAGTTCCGTTTACGATTTTTTTGGCAAAAGGCGATAATTTAATCGCAACCAAAATGGAAGCCCATGCTGGAAAAATAGCTTCGGTACTGCAATGAATGGCTACATATTGGTCTTGGTATTGGGACCAATCGTGTTCCTGTAAATGCGCTCGAAAGTCTTTTTCTTTCAACAAGAAACCTTCCAGAAACCATTTAGAAATATCAATTTGCGCACGAGTTCCTTTTGGATAATAATCTTCCAAATCGAAAATCTCCAAAGTACTATTGGCAACTTTATTTACAATTTCTTCCATTATTCAAGTCTTAAAGTCGAATGTCAAAAGTCGAATGTCATAAAATTGCTATCTTTCAGACTTTACGACTTTCTAACTTTACAACTAATATTAAAGCATTCCCAGTTCTAATTTTGCTTCTTCACTCATCAAATCTTTGCTCCAAGGCGGATCGAAAGTGATTTCCACTTCGGCGTCTTTTACATGAGTTAATGATTTTACTTTTTCTTCCACTTCTCTTGGCAAACTTTCGGCAACCGGACAATTTGGGGAAGTTAAGGTCATCAGGATTTTAACTTCATAATCGGTACTGACCATTACGTCATATATCAATCCCAATTCATAAATATCAACGGGAATTTCCGGATCGTAGATGGTTTTTAGTTTTGCCACGATATCAATTCCTAGTTGGTTTGTGTCTATTTTTGTTTCCATATTTTTTGTCATTGCGAGGCACGGCGCCATCTCAAGTTATTGATCTTTTATTATTTATTTGCATCGAAAGCCAATGCGTACATTTTTATATTCTTAATCATCGAAACCAATCCGTTGGCTCGTGTTGGTGATAAATGTTCTTTTAAACCAATTTCATCAATAAAATTCATATCGGCATTGAGAATATCCAAAGCTTTTTGGTTTGAAAAAACCCGAATTAATATGGCTATTATTCCTTTGGTCAAAATTGCATCGCTATCGGCGGTGAAGACTATTTTATCGTCTTTTTGTTCTCCTTTCAGCCAAACTTTCGACTGGCAACCTTTAATAATATTATCATCAGTTTTGAATTCCTCCTGGATTAACGGCAAGTTTTTCCCTAAATCAATAATGTATTCATAACGTTGCATCCAATCGTCAAACATCGAAAACTCATCTATTATTTCTTCTTGTATTTCTTTAATGCTCATTATTCTTTTTTAGCAAAGGTGTTTAATTTATCAACTAATTTTTTTATTTCTGTTGGTGCAAAACCGTGATCGAAAGCTACGGTTTCATAAGTCTTGTCTTTATAAACCACTTTCAAATTGGCGATTGCCGCACCATCATGAAAGCGTTTTTCGGTTGGTGCTTTTAAAGTGGCTAAACTATCCAATTCGATGGTTTCAAAATAACCGACCAATTCCTTCCAATCTTTATCCGAAATTTTTGTAGCAATCGGCTTTTCATTGCTATTTCTATCTTTCGAAACGGAAACCATTTGGTCTTGAATCGTAATTTTTTGATAAAAACCTCGGGTGTTGGCAGTATATTCCAAAACAGCTGTTTTCAAATCATTTTTGGTTTGACTAGAACAACTTTTGCCAAGAAAAATACTTAGAAAAATCATGGTAAATAGTTTCATTTTTTTATTTTTAAGACAACATTAATTGCGCTTTTTTAACCGCTTCGACCATAACGTCAATTTCTTCTTTGGTATTATAAAACGAAAACGATGCGCGAATTGTTCCCGGAATTTTGAAATAATCCATAATAGGTTGCGTGCAATGATGTCCGGTTCGTACGGCTATTCCTAACTTGTCTATAATTGTTCCAATGTCATACGGATGAATTTCGCCAACATTAAACGAAATCACCGATGTTTTTTCTTTGGCTGTGCCAAAAATTTTCAAACCTTCAATTTCCAATAATCGTTTCGTTGCGTATTCTACCAATTCTGTTTCCTGTTGTTGAATGTTCTCAAAACCAACGGAATTCAAATAATCAACGGCTGTTCCCAAAACAATTCCTCCAGCAATATTTGGCGTTCCCGCTTCAAATTTGTGTGGCAAATCGGCATAAGTAGTTTTCTTGAAAGTCACTTCTTTTATCATCTCACCACCACCTTGATAAGGAGGTAATTTATTAAGCCAATCTTCTTTTCCGTATAAAATTCCTGTTCCCGTTGGCCCACACATTTTATGACCAGAAAAAACATAAAAATCACAATCTAATTCCTGGACATCGGGCTTCAAATGCGGAACGGCTTGCGCTCCATCAATTAAAATCGCTGCTCCAAATTCGTGTGCTTTGTCAATGATATATTTGATGGGATTGATGGTTCCCAAAGCGTTAGAAATATGATTTACCGTCACGACTTTTGTTTTATCCGACAATAATTTATCGAATTCGCTAAGAATCAACTCGCCGTTTTCATTCATTGGAATCACTTTCAAAATCGCCCCAGTTTTCTCACACAACATTTGCCAAGGCACAATATTGCTGTGATGTTCCATTGCCGAAACCAAAACTTCGTCGCCAGCTTGTAGTAGCGAAGCAAAACCATTCGCAACGGCGTTAATTCCGTGCGTTGTTCCCGATGTAAAAATCACTTCGTGGGCGAATTTTGCATGGATATGATTTTGAATTTTACCACGCGAAACTTCATAAGCATCGGTGGCTAATTGGCTCAAAGTATGCACGCCGCGATGGATATTGGCATTGATTTCCTGGTAATATTTGGCAATCGCATCAATTACTATTTGCGGCTTTTGATTGGTGGCTCCATTATCAAAATATACCAATGGTTTTCCGTTTACAGTTCTTGAAAGTATTGGAAAATCGGCTCTAATTTTATTTATATCTAACATTTTGTTATTTAGAAAAATTCTAAATACAAAAGTAGTGAATATAGGTGGGTTTCAATAGCAAGATTTTACAATTTTTAACAGTATTAATTTATAACAAAATATGATTTCTCTATGCTATTTTTGCTAAATTGGTCAAAATTTCGCTTCAAATGAAAAAAATATTCAAAATTCTTGGTCTTGTCGTTTTGTTATTCCTAATTTATTTTGGCTACACCACGTATCCAAAGCTGGATTTAATCTCAGGTTTTTCGGCCAAAAGTATGGCTTCGGGACATTTTATAGATCATCGTTCGCAAGATATAATTGAGACAGGAGACAATGATATCAAGATGATTACTTTGGCGAAAAACAAAATTAACGAAAACGGAAAATTTGTCACTAGTTCGGTTTATGGTTTAAAAGAACGGAAAGCCATTTACAGAGAAGGTTTAGGGGCAACTTTAATCAACGATGCTTTTGATATTTCAAAACCGTATGAAGTTCCAAAAAGAACCAAAATCAGCAACAATTTACCTTTTCCCTATGGAAATAACGAGCCAAAAGACACTTTTTTTGCCAACATTGATTACACAAAACTGAATGCGGCTGTTGCCAATGCTTTTGACGTAAAAGACCAAAAAAGTAAAAGAACTCGTGCTGTTTTGGTTATTTACAAAGACAAAATTATTGCCGAGAAATACGACACGGGTTTCAATAAAAACTCCAAAATTTTGGGCTGGTCAATGACTAAAAGTATTACGGCAACTATCTATGGAATTATGCAAAAACAAGGCAAATTAGATGTTTTTAAACCTGCTCCAATTACCGAATGGGCAAATGATGAACGCTCCAAAATCACCATCGCCAATTTGCTCAATATGAACAGCGGTTTGGAATGGGAAGAAGATTATACCAAAATTTGTGATGCCACTCAAATGCTTTTTCAAGCGGAAGATATGAGCCAGTCTCAATTGAAAAAACCGGCGCAATTCAAACCCAATTCCCATTGGAATTATTCCTCCGGAACGACCAATTTATTGTCCGGAATTTTGCTAAAACAATTCAAAACGCATCAGGAATATTTAGATTTTTGGTATTCGGCCTTGATTGATAAAATTGGAATGAATTCGATGATAGTGGAAACGGATATGGCTGGAAATTATGTAGGTTCCTCGTACGGTTGGGCAACGACGCGTGATTGGGCAAAATTTGGATTACTGTATTTGCACAAAGGCAATTGGAACGGCGAGCAACTATTTGACACAAATTGGGCAAAATATGTCGCTACACCGACCAATACTTCAAACGGGAAATATGGAGCTCATTTTTGGCTCAATGCCGGCGGAAAATTTGCTGATGTTCCTAAAGATATGTTGTATTGCAGCGGATATCAAGGCCAAATGGTTGCCATTTTCCCAAGCCATGATTTAGTAATCGTGCGAATGGGTTTAACAGAAGCTCCTGATTTTGATTTTAATAGGTTGTTGAGTGGGATTGTTAAAAGTTTAAAGAGGTAAACTAAACCACAAAGCACACAAAGAAAATCGAAAAGGGCGCAAAGTTTGTTATTATTAAATTGTGCGCCTTTTAGTTCATCCGTTCGTAAACCTTTGAAACGTTGTATTTAAAAACTACAAATCAAATCCCAATTTCACACCTAATTTCAAAGCGATGATTTTGGTAATTCGTTGTTTCAATTCTGGGATTTTGATGCTTTCGATAACCGCATTTGAAAACGCGTACATCAATAAGGCTTTAGCTTCTTTCTTAGGAATTCCTCGGGATTGCATATAGAACATAGCAGTTTCATCGAGTTGTCCTACCGTGCAACCGTGCGAACATTTAACGTCATCGGCAAAAATTTCTAATTGTGGTTTTGCATTTATTGTTGATCTATCGCCCAACAAAATGTTGTTGCTTTTTTGGAAAGCATTGGTTTTTTGAGCTTCTTTTTCGACATAAACTTTTCCGTTGAAAACACCCGTAGAATTGTCCGAAAAAATGCCTTTATAATCTTGAAAGCTTTCGCAATTTGGCGCGGCGTGATGTACTAAAGTATAATGATCTACGTGTTGTTTGTCTCCAATAATCGTAATTCCGTTAAGTGTGCTAGTCAATCTTTCTCCAAAATGATAGAAATTCAAATTGTTTCTAGTCAAATTTCCTCCAAAAGAGAAAGTGTGAACTGAAACGTGGCTTTCTTGTTTTTGGGAAACGTAAGTATTATCAATTAAATTGGCTTCATGATTGTCGTTTTGGATTTTATAGAAATCGACGATGGCGCGTTTTTGGGCAAAAATCTCAGTAACTGAATTGGTCAAAACTGGATTTTCGTTCAAACTTTGATGTCTTTCGATGATTTGAACATGAGAATTTTCTCCAACAATTATTAAATTTCGAGGTTGAACCATAAGAGCCGCTTCGTTGCCTGTCGAGAAATACATAATCTCAATAGGTTTTCGAACTACAGTACTTTTCGGGATGTTAATATAGGCTCCTTCATTGGCAAAAGCCGTATTCAATGTCGTTAAACTCTCGTCTTTACTAGCAATTTTATTAAAATAATTGTCGATAACCATTTTGTATTTGGGCTTGTGCAATGCCGATGACATCAAACAAATATCTACTCCTTCGTGTGTAGTCGAAGACAAATGCGAGCTAAAAACGCCGTCAACAAAAACCACTTTGTAAGTGTCGATTTCGTGGATAAAATATTTTTTTACATCCCTGAATTCGATCGTCAATTCGTCCTTTGGAAATACCGTGAAGTCATTTTTTAAGATGGCATTTAGCGAAGTATATTTCCAAGATTCCTCTTTTTTGGTGGGGAAACCTTTATTTTCAAAGTTTTTTAAAGCCTCAGTTCGCACATTGTGAAGTTCGGAATGAACATCCACTTGCTCTTCAAAAGCCATAAAAGACGATAGTAATTTTTCTTTCAATTCCATTATATTTAAGTCTTAAAGTCGAATGTCAAAAGTCAAAAGACTCAAGATTGTCAACTATTTTGTTTATTACAAGTCTGAAAGTCAAAAGCAAAATTACTTTATGACTTTAGACTCAAATATTTTATAAAACCACTTAACAATTTTGATATTTCTGTTACTGATTCTAATAATATTTCGAAATCTTCTTTTGTTATGTATTCTAAATCGTATGCCAAATATAATTGGGGCTAACTTCCCCCGCAGAAGCTTTTGCAACATATAAAAAGTATACAAACTCTTTATCTGTATTTCTTTCAAAACCTTCAGCTATATTTGATGATATTGAAATTGATGCTCGTCTAATTTGTCTAACAAAATCAAAGTCTTTTTTAAAACTTGATGTTTCTGTAATTAGATATATTCTTTTGTTGAATATCCTTGATTTTTGCCAAGAATTAATTTCTTCGAAAGAACTAAATTTACCCATCCCATTTTTTTCTTTTGACTTTATGACTTGCGACTTTCGACTATTTTTAAGCTTCTTGTTCTTGTTTAATCCAGTCGTAACCTTTTTCTTCGAGTTCGTAAGCCAATTCTTTTCCTCCGGATTTTACAATTTTTCCATTGTATAAAACGTGAACAAAATTAGGAACAATATAGTCCAAAAGTCTTTGGTAATGCGTGATTACGATGATGGCGTTTTTGTCACTTTTGAGTTTGTTTACACCATTGGCAACGATTCTCAAAGCATCAATATCTAATCCAGAATCGGTTTCGTCAAGGATGGCGAGTTTTGGTTCTAGCATTGCCATTTGGAAAATTTCGTTGCGTTTTTTCTCGCCACCAGAAAACCCTTCATTTAACGAACGAGACAAAAATTTACGGTCAATTTCCAGTAATTCCGATTTTTCGCGAATGAATTTCAGCATTTCATTTGCTGGCATTTCTTCGAGTTTATTGGCCTTACGAGTTTCGTTGATTGCCGTTCTCATAAAGTTGGTTACCGAAACTCCAGGAATTTCAACAGGATATTGGAACGAAAGGAAAACCCCTTTGTGGGCTCTTTCTTCGGGGGCCAATTCTGAAATATCTTCGCCGTCCAAAAAGATTTCTCCCTGGGTCACTTCGTAGTTTTCGTTTCCCGCAATAATTGAAGCAAGAGT
Source organism: Flavobacterium sp. (assembly GCA_010365135.1). Classification (GTDB taxonomy): domain Bacteria; phylum Bacteroidota; class Bacteroidia; order Flavobacteriales; family Flavobacteriaceae; genus Flavobacterium. The sequence goes on along the minus strand of JAAFGY010000001.1, from coordinate 48,127 downwards.
ACTTTTTCCGGCACCATTTGGCCCCATAATCGCATGGATTTCTCCCGCTTTAACTTCAAGGTTAATTCCTTTTAATATTTCTTTATCTCCTCCAATAGAGGCGTGTAGATTTTTTATTGATAACATTGTTTTTTATTTTATATAAAAGCTAATTCTATTTTATCTTTTAGGTTAAATTTATCTGCGTTAAAATGAGCATTTCCTATGTATTTCATTCCTAAATATTCGGCCGATTTTCGAAAAGGAATATAAAAGTCTGACTCCATTTCATCTGTATGAGAATTTGAAATCACGGCACATTTTTTTCCTTTAAGACTTTTTCCGGTCTCTTTTTCGATTAGAATTATATCTGTACATCTATCGAAAAAAACCTTCATAATCCCACTCATATTATACCAATAATTGGGTGTGGCAAAAATTACAGTGTCGTATTTTTCTATTATCGATTTTATTAAAGGTTGAAAATCATCGTCTCTATTTTTGCCTTCATAATCATAATATGAAAATTGATAATCATTCAAATTAATTACATCAATAGCATATTGATTTGCAATTTCAGCGGCTATTTTTGTGGTATTTCCGTTGTTTCGAGAAGTTCCTACGATGATTACTGTTGTGTTTTTCATTAAAAAATTATTCGTAATGCCCTTTTAATGATAAAATGTCTAATATCTCAATTGTGTTTTTTTCGGTAACTTTATAAATAATCCGATGTTCGTGATTAATTCTTCTTGACCAACGACCAGTCAAATGATATTTTAAAGGCTCGGGTTTTCCAATTCCTTCAAAAGGATGCAAGGTAATATCTTTAATTAAAGCAGATATTTTATTCATTATTGCTTTATTTCCAGATTTTTTCCAAAAATCTCTATCTTTTTGAGCTTTTTCTGAATAAATTACTTCCACAAATCTTCTAATTTGATTTTAACTCCTTTTCCATCTTTGATGCTTTGTTCAGCCTCCAAAATTTCTTTTACAAATTCTGGATTATACGGTTTTTCTTCTTTTTCAATTTCAAAACCCAATGATTTTGCCAAAGATTTCAGTACAGGTAAATCTTTTTTCTTAACGTTTTTTAAAATGAGTTCCATAACAATCTTAATTTACATTGTTTCTTCAAATTTACAAAAATTATCCAACAGAACCTTCTAAAGATATTTCCAATAATTTCTGGGCTTCCACGGCAAATTCCATGGGCAATTTGTTCAAAACGTCTTTACTAAAACCATTTACGATTAAGGCGATGGCTTTTTCGGTTGGAATTCCTCGTTGGTTGCAATAGAAAACTTGGTCTTCGCCAATTTTACTCGTCGTAGCTTCGTGCTCTATTTTGGCCGATGGATTTTTGCTTTCGATGTAGGGAAAAGTATTGGCGCTGCAATTATTTCCCATCAACAGCGAATCGCATTGTGAAAAATTCCTTGCATTATCTGCATTGGGACCAACTTTTACTAATCCTCGATAACTATTGTGTGACTTACCTGCCGAGATTCCTTTAGAAATAATCGTTGATTTGGTGTTTTTTCCAAGGTGAATCATCTTGGTTCCGGTATCGGCTTGCTGGAAATTATTGGTAACGGCAATTGAATAAAATTCACCAACAGAATTATCGCCTTTCAATATACAAGAAGGATATTTCCACGTTACGGCAGAACCTGTTTCGACTTGTGTCCAAGAAATTTTTGCGTTTTTCTCGCACAAGCCTCTTTTGGTCACAAAATTAAAAACGCCACCCTTTCCTTCCTTGTTTCCAGGATACCAGTTTTGAACGGTTGAATATTTAATTTCCGCACCGTCCATTGCGATAAGTTCAACAACTGCTGCGTGCAACTGATTTTCGTCGCGACTTGGCGCGGTACAGCCTTCAAGATATGAAACATAACTACCTTCGTCAGCAATAAGTAATGTTCTTTCAAACTGTCCAGTTCCTGCCTGATTGATACGAAAATAAGTGGAAAGTTCCATTGGACAGCGAATGCCTTTTGGAATATAACAGAAACTTCCATCAGAAAAAACAGCTGAATTTAATGCTGCATAAAAATTATCTTTTTGAGGCACAACAGTTCCAAGATGTTTTCGGACTAATTCAGGATGTTCCTTAATGGCTTCGGAAATACTCATAAAAATAATACCTTTCTCGCCTAATGTTTTTTTAAATGTCGTCGCTACTGAAACCGAATCGACGACAATATCCATTGCCACATTATTCATCATTTTTTGTTCATCTACAGATATTCCTAACTTTTTGTACATTTCTAAAAGTTCAGGATCGACGTCGTCTAATGATTTACTGGGATCGATTTTCTTTGGTGCTGAATAATAGGAAATAGCTTGAAAATCGGGTTTTATATATTGAACATTCGCCCATTCTGGCTCCATCATATTTTCCCAAGCGCGAAAAGCTTCGATGCGCCAATCCGTCATCCATTGCGGTTCTTCTTTTCGGTGGGAAATGGCCCGAACAATGTCCTCGTTCAAACCAATGGGGAAAGTATCCGACTCTATATCTGTATAAAATCCGTACTCGTATTCTTTGCTTTCGAGTTCAACTCGTAAATGGTCTTCGGTGTATTTTGACATATTCTTTTTTAATATTAAAAGATTTAAAAATTGAAAAATTGAAAAATTAAACTGCTAGAAGCTCTTTAAATCTTTAAATTTTTCAATCATTTAATTTTAAAGTGAGAAACTCTCTCCGCATCCACAAGTTCTGCTCGCATTGGGGTTATTGAAAACAAACCCTTTTCCGTTTAATCCTCCAGAAAATTCGAGAATTGTTCCGGCTAAGTAGAGGAATGATTTTTTCTCCACGGCAATTGTTATATCGTTGTCCACAAAAATTTTATCGTCTTGGCCTTTGTTTTTGTCAAACTTTAAATCGTAAGACAATCCGGAGCATCCACCACTTTTTACGCCTACTCTCACGTAATCTATTGCAGCATCGAAACCATCGTCTTTCATTAAATCGATGATTTTCTTTTTGGCAGTATCAGAAACTTTAATCATAGCTTATGTAGAATTTGTCTAAATAAAGGGCAAAGATATTACATTTAATGCTTTTTGTCAAACATATAACATTATTATAACTATAACGGGATAGAAAAAGTTGATTTGCCTTCGTTTATAAGTAAATGTATTTCCTAACTTTGTTTCCTATTGATTACACAAAACAATTTATGAAATTATATCCTATCGAAACTGGAAATTTTAAGCTTGATGGTGGCGCAATGTTTGGCGTTGTCCCAAAGACAATTTGGAACAAAACCAATCCAGCCGACGAAAAAAATTTAATTGATCTTGCTGCAAGATGTTTGCTCATCGAAGATGGAAATCGTCTTATTTTGATTGATAACGGAATGGGAGATAAACAATCCGAGAAGTTTTTTGGCTATTATTCACTTTGGGGAACACATTCTTTGGATAATTCGTTGGCCAAATACGGTTTTCACCGTGATGATATTACTGATGTTTTTTTGACACACCTTCATTTTGATCATTGTGGTGGAAGTGTGCAATGGAACAAGGACAAAACGGGCTATGAAATTGCGTTTAAAAATGCCAAATATTGGACCAACGAAAACCATTGGGAATGGGCTACAAAACCCAATCTTCGCGAAAAAGCTTCCTTCCTTTCAGAAAATATTTTGCCCATTGAAGAAAGCGGACAATTGAATTTTATACACTTACCTGAAGGTGATTTTGTCGAAAAATCGGAACTCGATTTTGGGGTTTTCTTTGTAAACGGTCACACCGAAAAAATGATGATTCCGCACATTCAATACCAGGATAAAACGATTGTTTTTTGTGCAGATTTATTGGCCACAGCCGGACACATTCCCATTCCGTATGTGATGGGTTACGACACCAGACCCCTGTTGACAATGCCTGAAAAAACTAAATTTCTTACTGCTGCAGCCGAGAATAATTATTATTTATTTTTGGAACACGATGCTCACCATCAAATCATCACGGTCGAAAAAACGGAAAGAGGTGTTCGGTTGAAAGAGGTATTTAGTTGTGATGAAATTCTTTAATTAGTGTTAATTATAGTTCTATTTACAAAAAACAACATACTTTTGAAAAAAAATTAAATTCTTAAAAAATAGTCAATGAATAATTTTAAATCTATTGTAATTTCTGGTTTTGCAGTTCTAGTTTTGGCTAGTTGTGGCGCATCAAAATCTGCTTCTAACACTACTTTATTATATGAAACCGCGCCAGTAAATGTTCGAAAAAAGGCTCCAATTAGTGAAAGTGACTTAAAACGCTGGAGTCATTTAGATCTTGTAAAAGACACCATTCCAGGAATGAGTGTGGACAAAGCGTATGCGGAATTGTTGAAAAACAAAAAAAGTAAGAAAGTAATCGTAGGAATCGTAGATTCAGGTGTTGACATAGAACAAGAAGATTTGAAATCCGTTATTTGGACCAACAAAAAAGAGATACCCGCTAACGGAATTGATGATGATAAAAATGGATATATAGACGATATTCACGGTTGGAATTTTCTAGGCGATATCACGAAAGAAAATATAGAATACGAGAGAATTATTGCCAACAAAAGCCTTGTGGATGAAAAAACATATAATGAAGCAAAAGCTTTGAATGACAAAAAAATTGCAACATCTATTAACGGAAAAGCCAGTTTAGAAGAAATGTTATCAAATGCTTCGAAAGCGGATATTGTTTTGACGAAATATTTAGGCAAAACGGGCTATTCTGTCGAAGAAGTCAATGCTATTACTTCTCAAGATGCTGAAATTTCGAAAAGTAAACATATGATTCAACGTGTAAATTCTTTCGGAATGACTGTGTCAGAATTTAAAACGGCAGTTCAAAAAGAACTGGAGGGATATAATAGTGTAATAAATGGTGACAATCTTAAAACAAATTACAGAAAAGTTGTAGGAGACAATCCAGACGATTTTGCTGATACCAAATATGGTAATAATAATGTTATGGGGATTAGTCTAGATAAGGAGCAAATTCTTCACGGAACTCACGTTGCGGGAATTGTGGCACAAGTAAGATCTAACAATATTGGCGGAGACGGAATTGCCGACAATGTCGAAATCCTAGTTGTTCGAGCAGTTCCCGACGGAGACGAATACGACAAAGATATTGCTCTTGGTATTCGTTATGCAGTGGATAATGGAGCAAAAGTAATCAACGGAAGTTTTGGAAAAAGTTTTTCTCCACACAAACAATGGGTTTATGATGCTATAAAATACGCCGAAAGCAAAGATGTTTTAATCGTTCACGCTGCAGGAAATGATGCAAAAGATATCGATTATGAAAATAATTTTCCAAACGACTCTGACGATAAAAAAACAGAATTTGCCGATAATTTAATCACAGTTGGCGCTTTAAATTATGAATATGGAAATACAATAGTGGCAAGATTTTCTAACATTGGAAAACTTAATGTAGACGTTTTTGCTCCTGGTGTAAAAATTTATGCTTCAACACCCAACAACACTTATAAATTTTTGCAAGGAACGTCAATGGCATCACCAAATGTTGCTGGAGTTGCCGCATTAATTCGCTCTTATTATCCAAAATTATCAGCGAAACAAGTAAAACACATTTTGATGGATTCGGGAATTGCAATCACCACTGACGTTATTGTTGGCGGAAAACCAATTGATGTGCGTCCTTTTGCCAATTTGTCTAAATCAGGAAAAATCGTCAATGCCTACAACGCTTTGTTAATGGCCGAAAGAATGTCAAAATAACACCAATTTGTTTTTAATTATAAAATGGAAGGGATTTTTCTCCCTTCCATTTTCTGTTTAATCAATTATGAAAAAAATACTTTTATTTATTTTAATTTCACTGAGTTTTGGAAATCTGTTTGCCCAAAGTTCAGGCTATTGGCAACAGCATGTCGATTATAGAATGGACGTTGTAATGAACGTCAAAAATTACCAATACAAAGGCAAACAGGAATTGGTCTACACCAATAATTCGCCAGATACTTTGAAACGTGTTTTTTATCATTTGTACAACAATGCGTTTCAACCAGGAAGCGAAATGGACGCCAGAATTCAAAGTATCAAAGATCCAGATTCTAGAATGTTCAATAAAATAAAAGTGGATGGCAAAGAAATAAAAGAAAGCCGAATAAAATCCTTGAAACCCGATGAAATTGGTTATTTGAAGATTTCAAATTTCAAGCAAGACGGCATTATTGCCAATGCAAAAACAGTGGGAACCATTCTAGAAGTGACTTTGGCAAAACCCATTTTACCCAATTCAAAAACGACTTTTACCTTAGATTTTGACGGTCAAGTTCCAGTTCAGATTCGTCGTTCGGGAAGAAATAATGTTGAAGGAATCGAATTGTCGATGGCGCAATGGTATCCAAAGATGGCCGAATTCGATTTTGAAGGTTGGCACGCTGATCCTTATATTGGAAGAGAATTTCACGGTGTTTGGGGCAATTTTGATGTAAAAATAACGATTGATGCGGCATATATTTTAGGCGGTTCGGGCTATTTGCAAAATAAAAATGAAATAGGTTACGGTTATCAAGATGCCGGAATAACTGTTGCGTATCCAAAGAAAGCTAAAACCCTGACGTGGCATTTTTATGCGCCAATGGTTCACGACTTTACTTGGGCAGCTGACAAAAATTACCTTCACGATGTGGTCAAAGGGCCCAATAATGTCGATTTGCATTTTCTTTATAAAAATAATCCAAAAATTATTGACAACTGGAAAGCCATGCAGCCAATGATGATAAAAGTTATGGATTTTTATAACAAAACCGTTGGCAATTATCCCTATAAACAATATTCGTTTATTCAAGGTGGAGATGGCGGAATGGAATATGCCATGTGTACTTTGATGCTTGGAAATGGAAAGCTGGAGGGAATTTTAGGAACTGCAATACACGAGTTGGGACATTCTTGGTTTCAGCATATTTTAGCCTCCAATGAAAGCAAACATCCTTGGATGGACGAAGGATTTACTTCTTATATCGAAGATTTGGCACTGAATGAAATCAGAGTTAAAAAGATAGAAAATCCATTCGAACCAACTTATAATGCCTATTATAAACTTGTGGAATCGGGCAAAGAACAACCACAATCCACTCACGGAGATCGGTATGACGAAAACAGACCTTATAGCATTTCTTCCTACAGCAAAGGAGAAATTTTCTTGGCTCAATTAGAATATATTATTGGAAAAGAGAATGTTGCTAAAACCTTAAAAAAGTATTTTCAAGATTTCAAATTCAAACATCCAACACCAAATGATATTAAAAGAACTGCCGAACGTGTTTCGGGAGCCAATTTAGATTGGTATTTAATCGATTGGACACAAACTACAAACACGATAGATTATGGAATTAAAGACGTTAAAGAAGATGGAAATTCTTCTAAAATTACGTTAGAAAGAATCGGTCGAATGCCAATGCCTATCGACATTTTGGTTGAATATACCGATGGCACAAAAGAAAGTTTTTACATTCCGCTGCGAATGATGAGTTTTGAGAAAGAAAACCCAAATCCAACAATTAAAAGAACGGTTTTGAATGATTGGACTTGGGCAAATCCAACCTATGAATTTAGCATTTCCAAAAACAAAACCACCATAAAAAAAATAACCATCGACCCAAGCGGATTAATGGCTGATGTGAAACAGAGCGATAATTCGTATGAAATAAAATAGTAGTAAAAAAAGATAATAGTAAAAAAGGTCTAATTCCGCTATTTTGGAATTAGACCTTTTTATATAGTGGTACATGTTATTATAAAATATCATTCCAAGTTTTTTTGTCTTTCAACAACAATTCGCGCATCATTTGAATTGGCGGCATCCCGTTATCCAGCATTGCATCGTTGAATTTTTGCAAGCTATAGTTGCCTCCTTCTTGTTTTTTGAAATCTTCTCGAAGCTTTAGAATTTGCAATTTCCCGACAGTATAAAATAAATATCCAGGATCGAATGTGCCTCGCAACGCTTCCTGACGAGATGGTTTGTCCCCTTGATACCAATTATTCATAAAGAATTTGGTAGCATCTTCAACATTCATTCCGTGACAATGTGTATTGATAGACACACACAAACGACAAATGCGCAACAAAGCATCGCCAGATTGCGCCATACGATATTTGGCTGCTTTAATTGGGTCACCAGAATTCCCGAATCCAGCATCGAGCATCATTTTTTCAGTGTAATGTGCCCACCCTTCGATGTACGCATAGCTTCCAAAAATCTTCTGAATTTTAGAGGCGTCAGAAGCATTCAAATGCAAAAACTGTGTGTAATGTCCGGGATAGGCTTCGTGAACAGAAACCACATCGGTAGTATAAAAATTAAATTGCGCCAACCAATCTTCTTTTTGTTGCGGTGTCCATATAGCTTCAACTGGAGTGATGTAATAATACGCTTCGGTGGCTTTTGTTTCAAAAGGGCCAGGAGTATCCATCGATGCGGTACTTGTTGCTCTGGCAAATGTAGGAGTTTCTTCCACTTTCACTCGAACTTCTGAAGGCATGGTCACAATTTTTTTGTCAATTAGAAACTGGCGAATGGCTTCCAGATTTTTCTTGGCATCTGGAATTAAACTTTCGGCCGTGGGATGTTCTTTTTGCATATCATTATACACATCAATTGGCTTTTTGTTGGGGTTTATGATTTTTGCAGCAGCATTAAAAGCCGATTGTTCTTTTTGCAATTCTTTCATTCCAACGGCTAAAATGTCATCGGCAGACATGGTAATTCCTTCGCCATACAAAAGCATTTTTTGGTAATTTTCTTTACCAATAGCATAATCCGTATTCGCTTTGGGCAATTTTTCTTTTTCCAAAAAGTCAGCGTAGCCGTTTATGGCGTCGATTGCTTTTTTATTGGCGATGTTGAAAGCCATCATCAGTGAATCATTTTTCACATCTTTCAAAGCTACTAAAAGATCGTTTCCAAGAAAAGAAGCCGAACCTCTAGCAATTTCAATCGCTAATTGAATGTGTGGCAATGCCAATGAATCCTGCAAATTTGCCTTGGCGTCTTCATATAACTTTGGCGCTTGGTTTTCAATAGCAATGATGGATTTTATTTGTTGTTCCAATGGCGCAAAATTCCTTTTGATATAAATGTTTACATCAATTACACCAGCATAAGTCATCGGATTTTTGGTGTAGATTTTCAAATCTTCAAAATTGAAGATTTCCCGCTTGATATTGGAAGACAACATTTTCCAATCATAGAACTTTTTGGTGCTTAATGAAGCCGAATCAATTTGGGAAAGTTTTTTATCATACTCTTTTAGTCTTGTCACTTCAGCATCTAATGAAGTTTTGCTGTAATCTGTGATTTTGCCGTCGTATTGATGGTAACCTAAGGAAACGCCGGTTTGCGGACGCCAACTTAAATAGCCGTCAAGAAATTCTTCGGATAATTTTTCAAAAGCAGCATCTCCCGAAATGGCATTTTTATCGTTTTTATTACATCCAATAAAAGCAAAGATCATAATAATGGTAAGTGAAATTATTTTTTTCATTTGTGTTTTGTGTTATTCATTATTTTTTGATGCCCAAGGATTCTAAAAAAGCATTAGAATTGGGTTTTCTTCCTAAAAAGTTTTCTACAATTTCTATTTCGGGAGTGGTTGCGCCTTTTTCTAAAATCTCTTTTCGATATCTAATTCCAGTTGCTGAGTCCATTACACCATTTTTTTTAAATACAGAAAACATATCTTGGGCATAGACTTTGGACCATAAATAGCCATAATAATTGGCACCATATCCGCTAAGATGACCAAAACTGTAAATCATATGAGTGTTGTCATCAAACGGTAATTGATTTAAAGCGGCAAGTTCTTTGAAGACTTGCAAAACTCCTTTTTGTTTGGTTTCCAGATAGTTGTCTTCATAAGTAAAGTCAGTAAGGCCCAAATAGATTTGTCTAATATAAGTACTGCCAATATTGACTAACTGAGTTTGTTTCATTTTGGCAAATAACTCTTTTGGTAGCGGTTCGCCAGTTTTATAGTTTTTGGCAAAAATCTTCAAAGCATCATATTCCCAGCACCAATTTTCTAAAAACTGGGAAGGAGCTTCGCTGAAATCACCTTTTACAGAAAAAGAATTTTGAGAAGCAATCTCAGGATGAGAAACTAACCAATGCACTAAATGTCCAAATTCGTGAAACATAGTAATTACATCAGAATGTTCTAAGAGTGAAGGTTCGTTGACGGTTCCTTCTGGGAAATTGCAAATCAGTGCCGCTTGAGGCAGAGTTTCTACCGCGCCATTTTTCATATATTGACTCATTGGAAAACAAGCAAAATGGCTGTACTTATTAGCCCGTGGAAATAAATCTAAGTAAAAACTTCCTATCTTTTTGCCTTCGCACCACATTTCAAAAGTTTTCACTTTAGAATCCCAAACCGGCATATTGGTCACCGGTTTTATCTGAATGCCAAGCAATGATTCATACACCTTGAACATTCCGGCGATGGTATTGTTCATTTCAAAGTATTCCTTTACCTCGTCTTTATTCAATTGATATTTTGCATTTAGCATCTTTTTGCTGTAATATCCATAGTCCCAAGTATAAAAAGTTTCCGATTCTGTGGGACTCACTTCTTTTTTAAAGGCTTTTAATGTTTTTACTTCTTCAGTAACCAAAGGAGTTAGTTTTTTGGTCAAATCATTTTCAAATGCCCAAACATTTTCGGGTTTTGCAGCCATTTTATCTACAAGTGAGTAGGCAGCATAAGAGGAAAAACCTAATTTTTTAGCGTATTCATTTCTGTAATATAATAAACTATCCAATACAACTATGTTTTGAGGATAAGCTCTATTATTATAATGTTCCCCAACAATTTTTCGAGTAGTAGAATTTTCGGCATTTTCGTTAATTTTTATACTATTGGGACCATTTACGTAAACTACATATTTGCCATTTGGACGTTTCCAAGAATGGAGAGATTCTGCATCGATTCCTTTTAAATCGCCCTCATTAAATGTCAAACTATCTTTGCTTTCGGCAATATTTTTGTCGAATGCATTTCCAAATTTTATTAGTTTATTATTGATTTCTTCCAATGGTTTTCTGTCGGCTGTACTCAGCTTCATTCCATTTTTTTCGAATGAGATGACAACATCGGATATAAACTTTTTTTGTTTCGAGTTAAGTTCAATTGTTTTATTAGTCGAAAACCTTTTTATGGCTTTGTACAAAAGTTCGTTTAACCCCAAATTGCTGCCATACACAGATAGCTTTTCGATTTCTGCGTAAGCGGTGTTTCTAACGGATTCATTTGAATAAGTTGAAGAAATCAACCCTATTTTCATTGATAAATCAACAATTTCATAATTTAAATTGTCGTAAGCCATTAATGTATTGGCAACGGTTTGTTTTTTAACCGCAACTATTTTCTTTATTTTATCGTCCGAGGATTTTATGACAATTGCAACGGCTTCTTGAATTGTAGCGGCTTTTACTTTGGAAAAATCAATAGGTTTATTATCGTGCTTTAGTAGAAGATTTGAAGTTGTGTTTTGCGCTTGCAAAGTAGCATATGCGAATAAGACGAGGATAAATAGTTTCTTCATTGGTTTAAATTTTTTTTTGGTTTCGATGGTTTTATTTTTTAATTTGAAAAATGAATCTAAAAGTAGTCTTTTTAGACTAATATTCTAACTCAAATGCGCTAACATATCGACGGTCATAGTTTCTAAATTAAATTCGTGATGCCAATTCCAGTCCGCTCTCGCTGGCGAATCATCAATACTTGCCGGCCAACTATCAGCAATTTTTTGACGAAAATCAGGTTCGTAAGAAATGGTAAACTCTGGAATGTGTTTCTTAATTTCGGCAGCAATTTCAGTTGGTGTAAAACTCATCGCCGCTAAATTATAGGATGAACGAATCTTGACTTGCTCGGCCGGAGCTTGCATAATTCGTATTGTAGCATCAATCGCGTCCTCCATATACATCATGGGCATTTTGGTTTCTGAGGATAAAAAGCATTCATATTTTCCATCGCTCAACGCTTTGTGATAAATATCTACAGCATAATCGGTCGTTCCGCCACCAGGAGGAGTTGACCAGCTAATTAATCCCGGATAACGAACACTTCGAACATCAACACCAAAATGAGTATGATAATATTCACACCATCTTTCGCCAGTTTGTTTGCTAATGCCATAAACCGTTGAAGGCTCCATAATGGTATATTGTGGCGTGTTTTCCCGTGGAGTTGTTGGCCCAAAAACCGCTATGCTTGATGGCCAGAATATCTTTTTTATTTTCTTGGCTTTGGCCAAATTCAAAACGTGAAACAAAGAATTCATATTCAAATCCCAAGCAAAAGCAGGGTTTTTTTCGGCTGTTGCCGATAGTAATGCCGCCATTAAATAAATGTCGGTAATGTGATGTACTTCTACAAGATGTTCAATTTGATTGAAATCGAGTGCATTGACCACCTCAAAAGTGCCGGAATTTACGATATCATTATTCAACTTTCGAATATCCGAAGCGACAACATTTTCGGTTCCATAAAGTTCACGAAGTTTATGCGTTAGTTCTGTGCCAATTTGCCCGCAAGCGCCTATTATTAGTATTTTGGGATTCATTTGTATGATTTTGGAAATACAAAGATAACGTTTTCGTAAACATCAAATATTTATGTTAAAAGCAGGGAATATTGTAAAATGACCATTATAATCTTGCTTAATTTCTTAAAATTTATTCTGTAAATGTAAGAAACGTAGCTCTAAGATAATAGATTGTTATTCTAATTGTTGTAATTCGTAATTGTAGATTTACTTCGTAACTTTGCACTCTAACAAAGTAGCAATGAAATTTAAAATCCTATACCTTTTTCCGCTGATTTTTGTTCTGAATTCGTGTAAAAACGACACAGAAAAACGCCTAGTTGAAACGGAGAAAGAGGCCAAAAAGAAAGAATTAATTTTTTCAAACATAGAAAAAGGGTGGGTTTTTAATGCCAATCCTATCAATGAAACTTCCCGATCTACTGCTTTAGGATGGAACGAATGGCGTTTATTTTTGGCAGAATTAGACCAAAAACCTAAGAAAACCATCGGCGCTTTTCAAAAAAAAGCTACTGAACTTTCTAAAAAAGCCATGGCATTGAATGATAATATACCAATCGAATTTGCCAAACCTCAATTAAAAGCTCGAATTTCCGCATTAATTACAAAGGTAAGAATGCTGGATTTATTCATTCATTTGAATACCATTCCTGACCAAAAAATTATTGTTTTGGTTGGTGAAATCAACGTGGAATTAGCTTCTTTGCAAAATCAAATGGATAAAATTGTTCAAAAAAACAAAATTCCTCTTGAAGAAGGAGAATCCGAGTTATTAAAAATGTTGGATACCTCAAGAGCAATACCAAATAAACCACCAACAGACCCAAATCGCCCTCGCATTGAGTAAAAAAAATCTATATTCGATTTACGATAATTCGCCAAAAATCAAGCAAATTGTCGATAGTTTGCAACAAGCTGAAAATAAAATCCAATTGAATGGATTGCTAGGTTCGTCGCTTTCGTTTGTGGTGCAATCGCTTTTCAAAAAAACCGAAAAACCGTTTTTGCTTATCTTGAACGACAAGGAAGAAGCGGCTTATTATTTGAACGATTTGGAGCAAATGATTGGCGAAGAAGACGTGCTTTTCTATCCAGGTTCGTATCGTCGTCCGTACCAAATTGAAGACACTGATAATGCCAATGTTTTGCTTCGTGCTGAAGTCTTAAACCGCATTAATTCTCGCAAGAAACCCGCGATTATTGTCACTTATCCCGAAGCCCTTTTCGAGAAAGTAGTTACCCGAAAAGAGTTGGATAAAAACACCTTGAAAGTGGCTGTTGGCGACAAAGTTTCCATCGATTTTATCAATGAGGTCTTATTTGAATACGAATTCAAAAGAGTGGATTTCATTACGGAGCCCGGCGAATTCTCAGTTCGTGGAGGAATTGTCGATGTGTTTTCATTTTCGAATGATAATCCGTACCGAATCGAATTTTTTGGTGACGAAGTCGAAAGTATTCGAAGCTTTGATGTAGAAACGCAATTGTCCATCGAAAAGCAAAAGAAAATCACGATTATTCCTAATGTCGAGAACAAATTCTTTCAGGAAAACCGCGAAAGTTTCTTGGAATACATCAACAATCAAACGGTTATTTTTATCCAAAATACCGATTTGCTTTTCTCTAAATTGGATAAATTATTTGGCAAAGCCAATGAAATTTTTCACAATTTAAATGCAACCATAAATCACGTTGCTCCTGAACAATTGTTTTTAAATCAAACCGAATTCATCAAGAAAAGTTTGGATTTTTCGGTAATCGAATTGAGTTCTAAACCTATTTATAGAACCAAATCCGCATTCGATTTTCATATCAAACCGCAGCCTTCATTCAACAAACAATTTGATTTGTTGTTGAATAATTTGAATGAGAATCATTTCAACGGTTACAAAAATTATTTGTTTTGTTCCAATGAAGCACAGGCGAAACGGTTTCACGATATTTTCGAGACTTTAGACGAAGAAAATGCCGAGAATATTCGTAAGCAATACAATACGATTGTCTTGCCCATTTACCAAGGATTTATCGACGAAGAAAATCAAATTGCGTGTTATACCGATCACCAGATTTTTGAGCGTTATCATAAATTCAGTCTCAAAAGCAATTATTCCAAGAAGCAAAATATCACTCTTAAAGAACTGACGACTTTGTCTGTTGGCGATTATGTAACGCACATCGATCACGGAATTGGACGATTTGGCGGTTTGCAAAAAATACAGGTCGAAGGCAAAACTCAAGAAGCGATAAAACTCGTTTATGCCGACAATGATATCGTTTATGTGAGCATTCATTCTCTGTACAAAATTTCGAAATATACTGGAAAAGACGGAACGCCACCCAAAATTTATAAATTGGGTTCGAATGCTTGGAAAATTCTAAAGCAAAAAACGAAAGCCAGAGTCAAACACATTGCGTTCAATTTGATTCAATTGTACGCCAAACGACGATTGGAAAAAGGATTCCAATTTGCACCCGATAGTTATTTGCAAAACGAATTGGAAAGTTCGTTCATCTACGAAGATACGCCAGATCAAACGAAATCCACTGCCGAAGTCAAAGCCGATATGGAAAGCGATCGCCCAATGGATCGATTGGTTTGTGGCGACGTAGGTTTTGGAAAAACAGAAGTTGCGATTCGTGCCGCTTTCAAAGCCGTGGACAATTCAAAACAAGTTGCGATTTTGGTGCCAACCACAATTTTGGCGTACCAACATTATCGGACTTTTACCGAAAGATTGAAGGATATGCCTGTTTCTGTGGGTTATTTAAACCGTTTTAGAACCGCCAAACAAAAAGCCGAAACCCTGAAACAATTAGCCGAAGGAAAATTGGATATTGTCATAGGAACGCATCAATTGGTAAACAAAAATGTGGTTTTTAAAGATTTGGGATTACTGATTGTGGATGAGGAACAAAAATTCGGTGTCAACGTAAAAGACAAACTCAAAACCATTGCCGCCAATATTGATACTTTGACTTTAACGGCAACACCGATACCGAGAACTTTGCAGTTTTCGTTGATGGCAGCGCGCGATTTATCCGTAATTACAACGCCTCCACCCAATCGTTATCCTATCGAAACCAATGTTGTTGGTTTTAGCGAAGAGTTGATTCGGGATGCGATTTCGTATGAAATTCAGCGAAATGGACAGGTTTTCTTTATCAATAATCGGATAGAGAACATCAAGGAAGTGGCAGGAATGATTCAGCGTTTGGTTCCCGATGCCCGAGTGGGAATTGGTCACGGCCAGATGGAAGGCAGGAAACTCGAAGAATTGATGTTGGCTTTTATGAACGGAGAATTTGATGTTTTGGTAGCTACGACAATTATCGAAAGCGGTTTGGACGTTCCGAATGCGAATACGATTTTCATCAATAACGCTAATAATTTTGGACTGTCCGATTTGCATCAAATGCGGGGTCGTGTGGGTCGAAGTAACAAAAAAGCGTTTTGTTATTTTATTTGTCCGCCGTATTCGGCGATGACGGACGATGCCCGAAAAAGAATTCAAGCATTGGAACAATTCTCGGAATTGGGAAGCGGTTTCAATATTGCGATGAAAGATTTGGAAATTCGTGGTGCTGGAGATTTATTGGGAGGCGAACAAAGTGGTTTCATCAACGAAATTGGTTTTGACACCTATCAAAAAATTATGAACGAAGCCATCGATGAATTGAAAGAAAATGAATTCAAGGATTTGTATGAAAACGAAGATAGCGGAGTCGAAAAAGAATACGTAAAAGACCTGCAAATCGACACCGATTTTGAGTTGTTGTTTTCAGATGAATACATCAATAATGTTACAGAGCGTTTGAGTTTGTACAACGATTTGGGCAACGTGAAAAATGAAGAAGAATTAGTTGTTTTCCAAAATAAATTGATTGACCGTTTTGGACCAATGCCACCGCGAGCCGTTGCTTTAATGAACAGCATCCGAATCAAATGGGTGGCTACCCGAGTAGGAATCGAAAAATTGGTAATGAAAAAAGGCAAGATGATTGGTTATTTTGTGGCGGATCAAAACTCCGATTTTTATACTTCGAATCGTTTCCAAAAAATGATTCAGTTTGTGCAAAAAAACAACAGCATTTGTGTAATGAAAGAAAAGCAAACACCAGTTGGATTAAGACTTTTATTGACTTTTGAAAATGTGAAAACTACGAGAAGAGCTTTGGAATTGATGGAGATGTTGGGGAAATAAAAAGCTTCCAGCCTTTCAAAGGCTGGAAGCTTTAGTTTAGAAATGATATTTTAATTCTTCAAATCCTTAATCACTTTAAAAGCTACATCCACTTCGTCTTCGCTTACTAAAATAGTGAACTCGTTTGAAGTCGAAATTACTTCGTTGATGATGATTCCTTCCCAAGCCAACCGTTGGAAAATGAAATAATAAATTCCTGGAACGACAATATTTTCTTTGGGTAGTTTTACCGTAATCGAAGCCAGATTTTCTAATTTTTGGATCAGTTTTTCGTTTGCAAAATGTTTGTCAACCAAATGATTTACGGTGTTACTCACCACAATATTAGTTTCGTTTACCCCTCTTGAAGAAGTATAAAAAATATCTGAAAAGGTGTTGATATCGGTAATTAAATCGGCTTGTTTGTTCAAAACAGTTTCCGATGCTGCAAAAGTATAATCGGTCAATGACGAACGAACCGTGATTTCGCCAATGTTTTTTATAACCTTATTAATCTTGTGATTCAGTCTAAAATCCAATTCTTCGGTGAGTCTTTTTAGTGCCATTACAACTGCACCTTGTTTGACTTCTTTACCAAAATCAGACTCCAATTCGACCATAATATTTCTGGACAAAGAAGTCAAATTGATTATTCCAAGGGACAATGCATTCAATAAAAAAGGCTTTGTTTTGATGTAATTTTCGACAATAGAAGAAACGGTTTTCATAATTTGCTGTTTTATTATTTGTGGTAATCTAACAAAAAGATGTGCAAATATAAATAAAAAAACAATTTGTTACAAATTAAACATTAATTATCTGGGATTAAAAATGATAAAAAGCGTCAATTAAATGTTCCATAGCAAAAGATTTGCCTTCTTTATGAACAGCTATAATGTCGAAACGGACTTCAACATCCAAATCATTTGAAATAACATATTCGTTTACGGCTTTTACCAAAAGTTGGATTTTTTTTGGTTTTACAAAGTCTTGCGGCAAACCAAAATCTAACGAAGAGCGCGTTTTTACCTCAACAATAGCTAGTATATTCTCTTTTTTGGCAATAATATCAACTTCTGCCTTCTGAAAAACCCAGTTAGTTTCTAGAATTGTATAGCCGTATTTCTGAAGAAATTCGACAGCCAATTCTTCTCCTAGTTTTCCTAAATCGTTGTGTTCGGCCATGAGGATTTTAGATTTTTGATTAACGATTTTTGATTTTTGATTGGTGGAGAAGATTTCAGATTGGAAAGATCAGTAAAACGAATAAATCTGCAATTTAAAACCGTTAATCTTCATTCGAAAATCAGTTTTGAAGAGGCTTTGTTTATTTCTAAAGAAACTTGTTTGCCCAAAATCAAAGCTCTGTTGTCGTGAAAATGTCCTGCGGGGAAATTATATAGTATGGGAAAAGAATATCCTTTGGTCACCTCTTGTATAATTTGGTTGGCGTTTTTCCCCCACGGAATGTCGTTATCTCTCATTTTGGTCATTCCACCCACAATTAAGGCATTCAAATTGTCAAAACAACCACAGCGTTTTAGGCTCATCATCATTCGATCGATGTGGTATAAATATTCGTCGATATCTTCGATAAAAAGAATTTTTCCTTTGCAATCGATTTGCGCGTTCGAGCCCATCAAACTGTATAAAATGGATAAATTTCCGCCTACGATTTCGCCTTTTGCATTCCCCAAACGGTTGGTGGCATCGGATGGAATTTCATATTTCAGGCTTTCGCCAAAAAGAGCTTTGCGTAAACTTTCGATAGTTTCTGGCGTTGCTTTTGCGACTGTTACAGGCATTGCGGCGTGAAGAGAAGCGATTTTTAATTTATTTAAATAACTGTGGAGAATGGTGACATCGCTGAAACCAACAATCCATTTTGGGTTTTGTTTGAATTGGGTAAAATCCAACAAATCTATTATTCGAACGGTTCCATAACCACCGCGAACGCACCAAATCGCTTTAATATTTGGATTGTCCAATTGATGCTGAAAATCTTCGGCGCGTTGTGCATCGGTTCCTGCTAATTGATTGTCATCCAATCCTATCGTTTTGCCAATTACGACTTCCAATCCCCAACTGTGTAGCAAATCTATGGCTGGTTTTAGATTGTTATCGATGTTTTTTCTTGCGGTTGCCAAAATGGCTACAGTATCTCCTTTTTGTAAACTGGGCGGAATTTTCATAGGTGTTTGCGCTTGAATAGTGGAAAATTGTAAAACAAAAATAAGCATTAGAAGTTTATAAAAAACAGCGTCCCTTTTTTTAAATGAAAACCGATTATTCCGCATATTTTTACTCAATTAAAATTTTTTTGACAACGGTTTTGTCCTCTGAATTGATTTTGGCAAAATAAATTCCTGAAGGCAAATCGATGTCTATTTTTGTTTCTCCTGTGAATGTTTTTTCTACTACTTTCGCTCCAATGGTATTGTATATTTCGATCTTTGCCTTTTCATTCAAACCTGAAATAGTAATGGATTTTTTGGCGGGATTCGGGTACAAATTTATACCAAGATTGATAAAATTAGTAGTCGATAAATTGGAATGCCAAGCTTGACCCACTTTGGCTCCCCAAATATAATTCGCCAAATCGGGATAATCAATAAACGGATTTCTATTGACTTGCCAGGTGTAAATGTAATTATTTCTGTTCATCTCAAAATCATCCGAAGGATCTAAACTATTCCACAATAACAAAGAAGCTAAATCGCCCAATTGCCCAACGGTTGTATCGGGAATATCGCCATTGACAACGCTTAAAGCATTGTAGCGAACGGCCATATAAAATACAGAACGTGCCACATCGCCTTTCCAAGAACCCATTGTTCCGACCGGTCCATTGTAACCTGTTAATCCATAATCATTATTGTTGCGAAGGCTGTTTTCTGCCCCATCTTCGGCACGAATGTGGTGTGCATCGCCGTGACCCGCAAGAATATCGTCGGCATTTGTAGGCAACCAAATATTTATTCCATCAGCAGTACTTGAAGTGCCATCGGTGTAACCGCCACGCGATTGCGGGTAAATGTGTTCGCGATTCCATTTTCCGGTGTTGATTCCAGTTTCTTGAAAATCAAGTTTTGATCGTGGTTTTTCTACGTACATTAACCAAACTTGATTGCTATTTTTAGGATTTTGATCGGCTTTTTTTAGAATATCTATGATGTCACCGTAATTTTGAGCGTGAACCACGGCTGGATCTGCTATAATATTTTGAACGGCTTGTTTCAAAGCGGCACCCGAAAGCCCTTCGAGAGCATCATAATATCCGGTTGGACTAGTGCTAGAAACGATGCCGTAGGTTGGATTTAATGGCGTTCCATAAGGTGCTACCACATAATCATTATCAATAACACGAACTAAGATATTATCATTAAGGCGGTTGTATGTTGCTGGAATTGTTCCAAATCTAATTTTTAAAACTTCGTCACCTTCGTCTAAAATATCATCTGTTAAAGTAATAGTCGTGGTAAAACTTTTGGAACCCGAAGGAATAGTTATGATAGTGTTTCCCGTAAAATCGGCGGTTGTGAACGTAGAATTATTTAGCGAAAAAGAAAATGTTAAATCACTGGTTACATTTGTTTGTGTGGTGAAAGTAATAGGGAAGCTATCTCCTTCATTTTTGTCGGCTGTGTTTGTGGTTATTGTAATTCCGTTAAAAATTATTCCGCTTCCGTCGTTATTAGCTCCGGGAGTTGGTGCTTTGGTTTCGTAGGTTCCGTCGTTTTTTCTTTGAATGGATTGTGTCATTTGAAGGTTGTTTTGACCTTCGTCATATTGTGTAGTAACACCCAATAAACCCATCAATACTGTAGCATCTATGTCGATTGTATCATAAACGAGTGCATCGATTAAATTCACTTTTGTTGCCAAAGTATTTAATGGAAAATCTGAGGTACTTCCTAGATAAAGACCAACGCCGTCAGGACCATTTTGAATAAGATTGTCAGAAATTATTTTTTCAGGAACCGGAGAAATGAGGGTATTTCCAATAAGAATTATTCCATTGACATCTGTAGTCAATCCATTGAGGTTGATGGTAAGATAGCTGCTGTTTGCTGTGCTTCCCGTGGGATTTCCATTAAAAAATACTAAAACATAACCGTCAAGGGGAAAAAGTGGTGTAGTTGATTTTAATTCGATAAATTCTTTGTCGTCAGTACTTGGAGTGTCACAATCCAGTTCGTTGATAACCACTTGTCCATAGGAAAAATAAGTGAGAAGGGATATAAGTAGGGTAAAGGTATTTTTCATTTTTAAAAAAAATTTGGAAAGCAAAGTTAGTCATTAAATTAAGGACTTTTGGGTATTTTTCGAACTATGATTTAAGTATAAATCAAAAAAAAGGCTTCCGTTGTGGAAGCCTTTTTAAATTTATTCAAAAATTATTAATTTACTGTAATATTATCCAATTGTAAAGTGGAAGTTACGGCAGGGAAAGCAGCAGCATTTCCGGCATATTCAAACACAAAATACCCGTTACCCGTTACCGTTGCTGGAATTGCATAAACTCCACTTGCAGCAAAACCAGTTCCATAACCAGAGGTTGGTGTTGAAGGGATTATGAATTTGGAGGTAATATTTACCATTTTAGAAACATCTACCTTTCCGCCAGCAATATAATCAGTGGCTAAAACGTAATACACATTCAAAACGGCACCATTCCAATACCCCACATTCGATTTGAACGAAAAATTATTAGCAGTCGTCATATTTACAGGAACCAATAAATAAGCATTATTAGAACCACCAGAACCAAACGAAGTCATTTGGATGTATTTATTAGAATTAAATGATGTCACTCCCCAATATCTTGAACCTACGGCTGCATCATTGATATAATTGGGAAAATTAGTTTGAGAAGTAGCATAACTTTCGAAAGTTTCGTTTACAGTTCCAGGGAAAACAGTGGAATTTGTACCAACAAGTGCAGGCGAATAATCTACTCTTGGATTTGGCATATTTACGTCGCGTTCTGTTCTCATTATAATTTGATAGGTAGAATTGTATTTAGTCAATACACCTCTTATTTTTCCTCTTCCAGTAGGGACTTTTGAACCTGCAAAATTCGCAAATCGACTTGTTCTAATGGTTAGCGTTTTTGAACCATCGGTAATGAATATACTTGAATCATAATCATCTGACAGTACTGAATCGTATGTTCCACCGGCAGATTCATCGGCAAACTCAACATTGTCAAATTCCACTAGGGTGTTTAAGTAAGCATCGCCAACTTGAGCCAAAGTGATTTTATGGATAATAGCATCTTCACTAACGGCATCGCAGGAAGGAATTAAATATTTTTTATATTCTAAACCTGATAATCTATCCACAGCATATTGCTCGGTAGGTTTTGCTCCAAAGATTAAACCAACACCAAAACTAGTTGGATTTGCATAAGCCAAACCTTTTAGTTTTAAAAACACTTTTTTACCGGGTTGCAAATGTTTGGTGTAAGCATTTACTTCATCTACAGAAAGGTTGAATCCTTTTGAACCATCTACAGCTTGGAAATACATACTTTTATAAAAATTTCCGCCTTCGTCACTTGAAACTACATAAGCTTCAATAATATCGTCGGCAGTGTATGTTGGCGTATTCGGAACCACACTTGGCGCTGTTGCTACCGGATTTTTGGCAATAGCATAAATATCGGCAATTGTTTTGGTTTTTGTCAAACCTGGACTAACACAATCATCAAATGTGGGAGTGTTAAAAGTATCATTCACACAGCTCGATAATAACCCAGCCGATGCAATAAGGATACATATATTTTTTATTTTATTTTTCATAATGATTAATTTTTAAAAGGTTAAATATAGATTTACCATATATGATCTTCCATATCCATAGAAATATTTTGGAGCAAATACACTCGCTCCGCTACTTTGATGATCTTCAAATTCTTGTCTGTAAGTAGCATTTCTTGATTGCTCGAAACCACCTGTTTTATAGGTAATGTCTAAAACATTATTTACGGTTGCAAAAAGTCCTAAAGTGTTTCCTTTGATTCTCCAAGATTTTCCTCCTACTAAGTTAAACAAAAAGAAGGAATCAAATTTTTCTTGTTTCAAATATTTGTCTGCTAATGCTTGATCAATTGTTAATCCGGCATTGTCAATATTAGTATAGAAGTTATCGGTTCTTCTAATGGAGGAAACATCAAGATAATTGTCTGCTAGATAATTGGCATTGGCCCCAATCCACCAGAATTTTGGGTCTCTGTATTCTATTCCAAATGAATAAGCCTGTTGCGGCATTCCGGATTGTCTTAAACCCTCTAATTTAGTTTTTCCGTAATTTGTGACTGTTGCCGAAGCATCATCGGATAAACTTACGTTTGGATTATTTGTTAGCAGATATTCGCCATAAGCAGCAACACCAGTAACTTTTATGGTAGAAGTCAATTGATATTCCAGACCCACTTCAACACCTCTATTTTTTTTATTTAAACCAGTTACTACTTCTGATACAAATGCTCCATTTCCAGCACTACTTACTGCATCAGCATAATAGAAACTGATGTCAGTTGAGTTTAAGGTTTCAGAGAAATATCCTGTAAAACGCGCTTTGAATTTTGGAGCTTTAACAATATAACTTACATCTCCACCTTTGATGTTTTCGTTAGTAATGTCCGGAGTTATGTCATTGTTTACACGAGAGTTTGGAAAAACATCTTTTGAGTTAGGTGCTTTAGTCATATAAACTGCATTGACGTCAATAAAATTTCTTCCAGATAATTTATAAGTCATGCCGCCTTTGAAACCAAAGTTATCGAAGAAAACTTTTTCGCTTTTTCCATAAGAATTATTCTCATAATAGCCATTTTTATATAAACCCTCTCTTAAATAACTGGAGCGTGAAAAGGTTTGTGCTAAATAGAAATCTACTTTTTTGTACGTAAATTTAAATTGGGTAAAAGCATCTAATTTAGTAACATCGATATTATAATTGTAACCATAATGCTCGCCAACGCCCACCGTTCTGTTTGGATTGTTCAAATCTGAAAATTGTTGGGGTCCTTTACCAAAAGTACTTTTATCTGCAAAATAGGTTCCCCCTAAAAGGTCAATCATATTTTTAAAATTCTTTGTTTTAGAATCTAAATAGTTTGCACCGGCTGTCATTATAACATTATCCGATAGTTGAGTGTTTAACCTTGTATTGAATGTGGCAATGTTTTCGTCACTTCTATCTTCATACAATACTATTCGGCTGCCATTTGCTAAACTTTCATCGTTGATTCGGTACAAATCTTTCCAGTCTAATTGCTTGTTGTCAAGGAAATTGATTTTTTGTTGTTCTGCTAATGCAATATATTTTGGAGTGTTTCCAACATAATTATTATTGGCATCAAAAGAATTGGTATAAAAACTTGGTAATTTTCTATAATAAATAGGATCAGGATTGTCCGCTTTGGTATAATCCAAACGGCTATTTCCTATTTGACCAGTTTGATAAGAAACAGTAGTGTTTAAGTTTGTTTTTGGATTAACTTTCCAATAATGCGACAACATAAACATAGGCTCTTCGGTTTTTTTAACTCTTGAATTTCTTTTTTCACCCTCTTGATATCCCCAATATGAATTGTATTTTTCGCCTGCTAAATCAGATTGTTCGGCAGTATTTGGAGAATTTTTTCCTCTTATATTTTGTGCATAAATCGAGGTAAAGTTAAGGCTGTGGTGGTCGTTGATTTTCTTTTCAATACTAGCGAACAAAGAATTTGCATCATAAGTAGTTCCTTCGAAGTATCCATTTTGAGCCCAACGTCTTCCGCCAGAAATCACATAAGCCCAGCCGTCTTTATCCATTCCTGAGGCGTGAGTTACCATAACTCTATTACTATAATTAGTATTTGTGTTCAGGTAAGAAATTCTTGTTCCGGGTCTGTAAATAGAGGCTCGTGTGTTTATAAATTGTGTTCCAGCAATTCCACCAAAAGTATAATCGGAGGGCGCTAAACCATTAGTATATTCTTGGTTTCGAGTAGCATCATTCAATCCTCCCCAGTCGCCGTATTGTGGTCTTCCATCGGCAACACGATTCATGGTGATGCCATTAATCATTACATTCGAATATTCATTATCAATACCTCTAACGCTAAATCTTGCTTGTCCAAAATTATAGGCAGCAGCTTGCAAAAACACGTCTTTTGAGGCTTGTAGTAATCCTGCAGTACTTTCGGAGCCACTATTGTCGTCACTCAAATCATTGTCAGTAATAGTTATTAGGGTAGATTGTTGCTCCGTGGTGATGTCTTCTTCCATCGTTACAGTTCCTAAATTCAATAACTGCCCTTCAATAATTTCAATTTGAAGTAATTGTTCCTTGTAGCCGTTAGTTTTGAGGCGGACTATTTGGTTTCCCAGTTCCACTTTGTCAAAAGAAAACTTTCCATTGGAGTCAGAAAGTTGCATTAAATTGGTATTTTGAATCGACACAACAACACTTTGAATTGGTTTTTGTGTTTTAGAATCAATCAATTTACCAGTAATACCAGCATTTGATTGTCCAAAGGCAAACACTATTTGCATTACAAATAATGTACTAAAAATAATTTTTTTCATAAATAGTAAAAGGTTAATTCGTATTTGTCAAGAAATAATCATTCTTAACGGTTACAAAACTACATTTATAATTTTTATTATCTACTTTTGCTCTTAAGTTTTTGTTAAAATTCACATTAAAATATTATCTAATCATGAAAATTAAAAGTTTTATTGCTGTTTTGTTTGTTTTTTCTTCAGTAATTCAGGCAAATGCCCAACAGAAAAAATATATTGTACATACAGTTGCATTTTATAATTTCGAAAATTTATTCGACACTATTAACAACCCAAATTTTGATGAGGAATGGACTCCAAAAGGGCTTCAGCGTTGGACTTCAGCTAAATACAAACAAAAATTAGAAAATCTGTCGAAAGTATTGATGCAAATCGGTACCAATGATATGCAAAAAGAAGCACCCACTTTTATTGGATGTTCCGAAATCGAAAACCGTGGCGTGCTTGAAGATTTAGTAAAACAACCAAATATCATTAAAGACGATTATGGAATTGTGCACTTTGATTCTCCTGACAAAAGAGGTATTGATGTAGGACTTTTATATCAAAAAAAATATTTTAAACCTACCAGTTTTATCAATATTCCCTTAATTATTTATCGAGGAAATAATAATGAAAAAGATAAAGAAACCGAAGAAGACAAAGCCGACAAAGATAAAATAGAAATTGCCTTCGACAATAGAGTTTACACCAGAGATATTCTCTTAGTGACCGGTTTTCTTGACGGCGAAGAAATAAATTTAATGGTAAATCACTGGCCGTCACGTTCCGGTGGTGAGAAAAAAAGTAGCCCATTTCGCGAAGCCGCAGGAAGATTAGCGCGAAAAGTGATGGATTCTGTTTATAAAGTAAATCCAAAAGCCAAAATCATTTTAATGGGCGATCTAAACGACGGAACCTATAATAAAAGTGTAAAAGTGGGACTTGGAGCAAAATTAACTAAAGCAGAAGTACAACAATTTGGTGTTTATAATCCTTTCGAACAAATGGCAAAAGAGGGCAATTCATCATTATTCTATCGTGATGCTGGAGATATATTTGACCAGATTATGGTTTCCGAAACGTTGATTAAGAATGATTATTCTACTTTTGAATATTGGAAAGCCGGAATTTATAACAAACCGTTTATGATCGAAAAATTCGGAAGATACGCCGGGTATCCTCTTCGACATTCGGAAAACGAAATAGGCTATAGCGACCACTTTCCAGTTTATATTTATTTATTAAAAGAAGTAAAATAATTTTAAAAAATGCTTACAATGAAAAATTTTGCAATAGCTTTTCTTCTGGTTTTATCGGTAAATTGTTTTTCGCAAGACACTATTACCACCGCCAAGGCCAAGGATTATATGGATAAAGAAGTTTGTGTAATAGGAAAAGTGGTTTCCTTCAAACTTGCCTCCGAGGGTAAATCCACCAATTACATCAACATAGACAAGCCGTATCCTGAGAGCGTTTTTACGGTGGTAATTTCAAACAGTTACCTCGAAAAACTAAACATCAAAATCGAAGATTTGAAAGATAAAAATGTCTGTATAAAAGGTAAAATCACTACTTATAAAAACGATCCAAAACAAATTCCTCAAATTTATAATCCTATAAGTATTGTCTTGAAAAAAGAATAATTTTCAGCGCTAAAGCTTCAATAGGTAACCATTAAGATCATTTTTTAGAATTTCTTAATGGTTTTATTATTACTGCAATTCAAGAGTTAAATTTAGTACTCATTGATTTTCAAGACAGACCTCAAAAGTTTTTAAAACCTTTGAGGTCTAATCCAAAGAAAAGAAGTGTTTAATTTCACCTCTTTATTCGCAATATTTCGAAATTTCAAAATAATATTTAACACCACTAAAATTGCAAATTAATCATAAAGGCTACGCCAATATTTTTAGTTTATACGATATTGGCAGTTTTTAAGATTAAAAGTGATACTTTTGCAAAAATTAAAATAAAACATCCACAATGGACGATTATTATTCGGAGAAAAGTATAATCACATAGGAATAGTCGTTGCATAATGGTAGCGATTTTCCTTAAATATCGCATTACATTATGATTACGTATTACAAAAACAATGTCGGTTTAACTCAAACCGAAAATCGTGAAGGCAGCTGCTGGATGAATGTAGTTTGTCCCACAAAGGAAGAAACCAAATTTCTGCTCAAAGAACTCCATATTCCCGAAGATTTTTACAGCGATATTGAAGATATTGACGAGCGACCACGTATCGAAATCGAAAACGGTTGGACGCTTATCATTCTTCGAATTCCTTTCAAAAGTAACGATCCAAAACTGCCCTTTAACACAGCACCATTAGGTTTAATGTTCAAAGAAGATGTTTTTGTTTCCCTTTGTTTCCACCAAACGGACATCCTTTCTGACTTTGTTTTATATACCAAACGCAAGAAAATTTCAATTGAAAACGACTTCGATTTAGTGTTAAAATTGCTGCTTTCCTCAAGCATTTGGTTTTTGAAATACCTGAAACAAATCAATCAAAGAATCAAACTCGCCGAAGACAACCTCGAAGAATCCATCAAAAACGAAGAACTTCAAGCCTTGTGGCAAATAGAAAAATGTTTGGTCTTTTTCGTGACTTCTTTGAAAGGTAATGACGTTTTATTTCGTAGAATCAAAAATTTGAAAGCCCAAAAAGACACCTACGACCCCGAATTGCTCGAAGATGTCGAAATCGAATTGCGTCAGGCCGAAGAAACAACCAGCATTTATAGCAACATTTTAACCGGAATGATGGACGCTTATGCTTCCGTTATTTCCAATAATTTGAATGTCATAATGAAAAGGCTGACCTCGATATCCATCATTTTGATGATCCCCACTTTGGTCGCGAGTTTATACGGAATGAACGTTCCTAATAATTTCGAAAATACCCCTTTCGGATTTTGGATTGTGTTATCAATTTCCCTTTTAATCTCTGTTTCTGGCGTCCTTTTATTCAAGAAAAAGAATATGTTTTAGATTTTTCAGGAGCTGTTTCCTGCCTTCCGTTTCAATCTTGCTCAATAAAGGCTATTTTTCTAAACCCAAAAAGGAGCTTCCGGTGGTCGCTCTTTTTTGGCAAGAAAAAATTAGCCTTTCTTTTCACAAGGATTTCCACTTCACTCAGGGCTAGGGAATGGTTATTTCGAAAAAATTTTGGGTTAAATTTGTCATTCTGACGACTTTCTTGTATCTGCTAAGCATTCGATTCTTTGCATCTTAAAGTCAAAAAAGCAAAGGTTTATAGCTTCAAAAACAGTTACTCCCAACGTAATTCGTCATGTTTAATTCCTAATTGCTATGTAAAATGATATATTTGTAAATAAATATAACAATTCTAACTCCTAAAGTTACAATGACAACAATAGCCAATTCATTCGGAATAGAAATAGCCCTAAAACAATTGGGCATCGAAGCCCTAAATGACGGGACTTCGACAGGAGCAAATCATTTTGCTAACGGAAAAATCATCGAAAGCTATTCGCCAGCCGATGGAGCTTTAATCGCAAAAGTAAAAACTTCGACCAAAGATGATTACGAAAAAGCGATGCAAAAAGCAACCGAAGCTTTCCTAGAATGGCGAATGATTCCTGCTCCAAGAAGAGGTGAAATTGTGCGCCAAATGGGAGACGAGCTAAGAAAATTTAAAGAACCATTAGGAAAATTAGTTTCTTACGAAATGGGCAAAAGTCTTCAGGAAGGCTATGGCGAAGTTCAGGAAATGATTGATATTTGTGATTTTGCAGTAGGATTATCGCGCCAATTATACGGATTAACCATGCATTCTGAACGTCCACTGCACCGAATGTATGAGCAATACCACCCGATTGGAACTGTTGGAATTATTTCAGCATTTAATTTTCCGGTTGCCGTTTGGAGTTGGAACGCCATGATAGCCTTTGTTTGTGGCGATGTTGCGATTTGGAAACCCAGTTCAAAAGTACCGTTATGTGGCATTGCTTGCCAAAATATTATCAAAACCGTTCTCGAAAGAAATAATGTTCCCGAAGGGGTAAGTTGCTTGGTAACTGGAAATGAATCGGGTGATTTAATCAATAATGACCACAGAATTTCCTTGGTTTCTTTTACAGGATCAACCCGAATTGGACGTCACGTATCCAAAACTGTTGCCGAACGTTTTGGAAATACGATTCTAGAATTGGGCGGAAATAATGCCATTATTGTTTCGGAACACGCTGATATTAGTATGGTTTTGGTTGGCGCTGTTTTTGGCGCTGTTGGAACCGCAGGACAACGTTGTACTTCGACTCGTCGTTTAATCATTCACGAAAGTGTGTATGAAAAAACCATCAGCGTTTTGAAAAATGCTTATTCTCAATTGAAAATCGGAAATCCATTGGACGAAAACAACCACGTTGGACCACTTATCGACAAAGGAGCCGTTCAGGAATATTTGGATGCTATTGAAAAAGCCAAAAAAGAAGGAGCAACGATTGTTGTTGAAGGCGGCGTTGTTGAAGGCCAAGGTTTCGAAAGCGGATGTTATGTAAAACCGTGTATTATTGAAGCCGAAAATCATTTTGATATTGTACAAACAGAAACTTTTGCGCCTATTTTGTATGTGATGAAATACAGCAAAATTGAAGAAGCCATTGCGATGCAAAACGGAGTTCCACAAGGACTTTCGTCTTCGATTTTCACCAATAATATGCGTGAAATGGAATTATTCCTTTCGCAATCGGGTTCCGATTGTGGTATTGCTAATGTTAATATTGGAACTTCTGGAGCCGAAATTGGAGGTGCTTTTGGCGGAGAAAAAGAAACCGGTGGCGGACGAGAATCCGGTTCCGATGCTTGGAAAGCATATATGCGAAGACAAACCAACACGATCAATTACGGAACGCAATTGCCATTGGCACAAGGAATAAAATTCGATTTGTAAAAAATCTGATCCATAAAAAAAGCGGCAAGATTTTCATCGAGCCGCTTTTTATTTGTTTTGATTGATTAGTCTAAATTGAACGAAGCTCCAATATTAAAAGAAGTTCCATTGTTGTATCTTGAAGAGGCTTCCTTATCGTATTTTGCAAATGGAGCTGAAAACTCAGTAAAAACTCCAAAACCATCCGTGAAAAAATACCTTGCGCCAATATGACCACCAAAGTTTTTCAAACCTATATTCAAACCGGGATACAAATCAAATTTAGGAGAAACATTTAATACATTTCCTAAATTGGCATTAAATCTTAATTTGGCATCAAAACGATAATCAACACTTGGTTTTTCGCCTAAGTACTCATTAGCTCCAAGTAAATAAGAACTCAAAACCCCGATTGAAAAGTTTTCTCCCAAACCAAAATCTGCTGAAGCTACAACTCCAGTTCCACCATTTTGAAGCGTCGCCCCAATGTCGAGTTTTGTATCTCCTTTTCCTTTAAAAGCTTGTGCATTTACCAAACAAAATGCTCCTAATAATACGATTGTAAAAATCTTTTTCATAGTGTATATTTTTTTTGCAAATATAGTGGTTTTAATTTCTACCTTTTTCACTTGGGTACAAATTCGGTAAAGGTTCGCTCTGCCAAAACTCTTTAGTGTCCACATCCAAAATAGTTAAAGGCCCTTTAAAAGCAGCTCCTGTATCAATATTCCATACGTTGCCCATTTTTACTGGGGTGGATTTGCCAATTCTTGAAACAGGCGTGTGACCAATGTAAATTTCTTCGTATAATGTCAATCGTTTTGGATACAGTAAATCGCTATTTTTCAGCTTTTTATCCAATGCCAATGCGGTTTCCCACAAGGTTCTGTCCCAATAAAAAAGTTCCGGAAAATATTCATAAATCACACCGTTCATATTGGTAAAACCTGCGTGAACAAATAAACGATTTTGCTCATCGAGATAATATTCTTTCAATGATTTGAGAAATTTAATGTGTTTTTGGATGCTTTCGCCACTGGTTTGGTCATACGCCAAAACGGTCGATTCGCCGCCGTGTTTGTACCACATTGGATTATCAATGCTTTCGTCTAACCATTTCAACAACAATTGATCGTGATTGCCAATGATGAAAATGCAATTGTGAGTTGTTTTCAAATCGATCAAATAATCAATCACTTGGGGCGATTGGCTCCAGCCATCAACATAATCACCTAGAAATATTAAGGTATCTTTTTGGGTAACTTTGGCTCTTTCCATAATTTGGTGCAAAGCACGCAAACCACCGTGAATGTCACCGATAACGAGTGTTCTCATTTAGTATTTATATCAATTTATGATAGTGCAAAAATAGTAGAAAACAAATGGTTTTTTTAATTTTTTGACATTTTTTCATCCGATTTTCAACTAATAAGATAGTTAGTGGTCTTTCGAATGAACTCTTTATTGCACATCATACTTCATTTTTCTCAAAATCCGCAAAGCTTCTTTAAAGGACAAATATACAGAAGTGAAAGGTTTCAAAAGTGGTTTGGCGTCTATCAATTTTTGCTTGGCTTCTTCAAATCCGTTGAGGCAACAAATCATAAATGTCGAGGGTAAATTTTCTAAATCTTTCTGTTCTCGCTCCGTTAACGAAAGTCCTTTTTGAAGTTTGTTCAACAAGGAAATGTTCGAATTATAAATATGAAACAACATTTTTCGATTGAATTCTGGCGGCTGAAAAAGGATTTCTCGGTCAATTTTATAATAGCCATTATCGTGAAAATAAATGGTTTGTTTTTCTAACGGATAAAAGCTTGTTTTGTCATTCAAACCCAAAGGAACATATTCGATAATCGTAAAAGAATCCTCGTCAAAAGTAATCGTGACTACATCTTGAGCCGAATAAAACAGTTTGATTTGCTCGTTTATTAACTCAATATCAACACGTGATAGAAAGGTTTTGTCTCTAGATTTTTTAGGAACACCAGCCCAACAAATGACAAATAATTCCTTGAAAACCTTGTATTTTGGCGCCATATCCTTGTGCCGAAAATTCATAAAATCAATCACACCATCGAGAGTGTAACCAATACTATTTCTTGAATTATTTTCAATGCCAATGACGGTTTCCGTGTTTTGATAATTTTTTTCGATTTCCTCTTCAGTAGGAACGGTGTTGCTGCCTCGACGAATAAAAACAGTGTTGGCGGGAATCGTGTGAATTCCTTTTTTAAAATGTGAGGTTTTACTTTTGGCTTTTATAGTTACTAATCCCACCACTTTATCTTTTGGCAAATTAGGAAAAGGAACATTCTCGTATTGAATTTTTGGTGGATTTTCCAAATAAGCATTTACTAAATTCTGAATCCGACTGTCGTCAAAAAAATCGTCGCCTACAATTTCGTTATCGTGATCTTCGACACCCACAACGATATAGGAACTATTGGTAGGATTCGAGTTGGATAAGGCGCAAATATGTTTCAAAAACTTGGCTTTCCCTTCGCGCGAATGCAAATTCAACTGGCGTTTTTTGTCATAAAAACTACTCTCATCATTGTGAGCAAGGAGATTTTTAATCAAAAGCCTTTTATTAATCATTTGTAAAATTCACTGATTTTATTTTAGGAAGGCACTTTTTTATTTTTTTACCCGTTGTCCTATCGATATTAAAGTATTAATTTTTAATTCCCCCAAAACTATGAAAAATATTAAAGTTTATGTGTTAAGTTTTCTTGTAATTGCATTCGTAAGTCTTTTTTTTGCAGGCTGTAACAATGACGGTAGTGGTGGTTCACAAACTTCAGCAATGACCGTTAGATTATCCGATGCTCCCGGCGACTATAAAGAAGTAAATTTAGATGTGAGAGACATTATGATAAAAAACAATGCGGACTTAGACGATCAAGGATGGATTAGTATTGGTAATCTCCCAACTGAAGGCAAAATTTATAATTTGCTAACTTTGACAGGAGGGGTTAGTGCTCTATTGGCAGACAAAATGGTTCCTTCAGGATATTTAGGACAAATTAGATTGCTGCTTGGCGATAAAAACACGGTGGTACTTAAAGATGGTACATCTTATCCCTTGAATACTCCAAGTGCCCAACAATCAGGTTTGAAATTGAAAGTTAATCAAACATTAATGGCAGGCGCTACATACGATTTCTTGCTAGATTTAGATGTGGCACACTCTATTGTTGTTCAAGCAGGAACTTCTGGAAATTATAATTTACACCCTGTTGTCAAAGTTTCAACAACGGCAACATCCGGAGTTATTAAAGGCACAATTACTAATATAGCTGTTGCTAAGCAAGTAGTGGCCTCTGTTGTTGTGGGAACCGAAATTGTTTCGGCTTATGCCAATGCACAAGGTATATTTCAATTGAATGGTATTCCTGCAGGAACTTATATTGTGACATTAACGCCAGACCCAACTTCAGGATTGTTGGTAAAAACGATTCCAGAAGTAATTGTCGTTAATGGCGCAGTTAAAAATATGGGTAGCATTTCGTGGTAGAAAAAATTCTTAAAGTAGTAAAAAAACAGCCAAATTTTTGGCTGTTTTTTTGTTTTATACTAAAACTGTTTTTGGTTATTGTTCGGTATTTTTAGATTTTAAATAAGCACTTTATTAAAAAAAAACTAATTAAATTTCCAAAAATCGATTTACAATTGTCGCCGAGGCTTGAGCGGTTGGAAACACAATCAAATCGGCAATATTTACATGATAAGGTCTGGAAACTACAAAATGAATAATATCGGCAATGTCCTCAGGTCGCAATGGTGTCAGACCTTTATAAGTGTTGGCGGCTTTATCCTTGTCGCCTTTGAAACGCACTTCACTAAACTCGGTTTCGACCATTCCAGGATGAATGGCTCCCACTCGAATTCCATAAGGATTTAAGTCGATTCGCATACTTTTATTCAGTGCATCAACGGCATATTTTGAAGCGCAATAGACATTTCCGTTCGGATACACTTCTTTTCCGGCAATGGAACCAATGTTGATAATATGACCAGATTTTTGTTCAATCATTTTTGGAATTATAGCTTTCGAAACATACAAAAGTCCTTTTACGTTGATGTCA
Organism: Flavobacterium sp.; assembly: GCA_010365135.1. GTDB lineage: Bacteria > Bacteroidota > Bacteroidia > Flavobacteriales > Flavobacteriaceae > Flavobacterium. The sequence goes on along the minus strand of JAAFGY010000001.1, from coordinate 13,819 downwards.
ATCATCGCATCCCAATCATCTAAATTGCCTTCTTGAATGGGACTTAAACCGTGCGCATTTCCAGCATTATTTATCAAAACATCAATTTTAGAAAAGGCAGAAGGCAATGAATTTATACTTTCGAAAACCGCTTTTTTATCTCGAACATCAAAGGACAAAGTGTGAATTTCAGTAAATTCAGAAAGTTCTTTTTCGAGTTCGTTCAATCGATCTTCGCGCCTTCCGCAGAGAATAATTTTATAATTATTTTTGGCCAATAATCTTGCTGTTGCTCTTCCAATTCCGCTGGTCGCTCCAGTAACTAGGGCAATTTTATTCATTTTTTATAAATTTTTTAAAAAATTGTACAATTTCATTTTTTATTTCCACCATTTTTCGTGCTGTTTTTGTTTTCAATATTAAATTCCTTTCTAAAAACCATTAAGAAATTAAGAAAATTAAGCGTTCATACTTAATCATCCTTAATTCCTTAATGGTCTAAAAAGTTGCTAATTATAGTGCGACACTCACAAAAATTTGGGTATACATTTTTTAAGGAATTGGATTTCCGGCACTTTCTGTCCAAAAAGCAAACCAATCTTCTATTTCCAAATTAATTTCAGTCGCTTTCATCAAATTAGGAATTCTTTTTTTGTCGGCTGTACCGCAAACGGGTAAAATTCCAGCTGGATGTTTCAGAATCCAAGCAAGAAGTAAAACATCAACCTCGACATTGTATTTTGCTGACAGTCTTGTTGCTAAGTTTTTAACTCGAACCGATTTTTCATCGATTTTTTTGAAAACAGTTCCCATTGGAGACCAGCACAAAGGCTTTATATTGTGCGTTTGCATGTAGTCTAAACTTCCGTCAAGCATGGGTTCAAAATGAGTAGCCGAAAACTCGATTTGGTTGTAATTTACTTTCATTTTTGTCTGAATTAAATCCGTTTGAATTGGAGTAAAATTCGAAACACCAAAGTCTAGAATTTTTCCTTCGGTTTCGAGTTTTTCAACGGCTTCGGCAATCTCATCCACTTGCATCAATGGGCTTGGTCTGTGCACCAAAAACAAATCCAAATAATCCGTTTTCAAATTTTTAAGAGATTGTTCTACGGACCAAATAATGTGTGATTTCGAATAATTATAATGATGTATTTTAGTATTTCTGTTTTCGGACGGCAATTGAATGCCACATTTCGAAATCAGCTGTATTTGTTTTCTGTCGATCTGGCTTTCGCCAAAAGCGTTGCCAAAAGCATTTTCAGTAGTGTAACCGCCATAAATATCAGCATGATCAAAGGTGGTAATCCCAGTTTCAATACAGGAGTTCATCAGTTCTATCATCTGGTTTTTGTCCAGATTTTTGCCCCAATAACCCCAAGTCATCGTTCCGGCAATTATTTTAGAAAAAAGCGTTTTATTCATGATTTTATTTTAATGATTTATATTCGAGAATCGTCAATTTTAAGGCATATTTTTTTGAAACTTTAAAATTATGAAAATACTATCACAAATCATCCTTAAATTTCAGTGTTTGTGAGAAGTTTTAACCATTTTTTAACATCCTACTTCTAAAAAAAAATTCAATTTGCACCGTCAAAAATAATGAACACAATTTATAGTTATTAAAATACGAAAATGGAAGAAAATACAACAACTTTGGACATTAGGGCAATCAATGAAAAAATAGAAAGAGAAAGTGCCTTCATCGATTTACTTACCATGGAAATGAATAAGGTAATCGTGGGTCAAAAACATATGATTGAGCGCTTATTAATTGGACTTTTAGGACAAGGACACATTTTACTTGAGGGAGTTCCAGGATTGGCAAAGACATTAGCGATAAACACTTTGGCGCAAGCCATTCACGGTTCGTTCAGCAGAATCCAGTTTACACCAGATTTATTGCCTGCTGATGTGGTGGGAACCATGATTTACAACATTAAATCCAATGAATTTTCTATAAAAAAAGGACCAATTTTTGCCAATTTCGTTCTTGCAGATGAGATCAATCGTGCGCCAGCCAAAGTGCAATCCGCATTATTGGAAGCGATGCAGGAAAAGCAAGTGACTATTGGTGACACCACTTTCAAATTAGACAGACCGTTTTTAGTTTTGGCTACCCAAAACCCAATCGAACAAGAAGGAACTTATCCATTGCCAGAAGCGCAAGTCGACCGTTTTATGTTGAAAACCGTCATCGATTATCCGAAAATGGAAGACGAAAGAATGGTAGTTCGTCAAAACCTAAAAGGAAATTACGAAAAAGTTAATTCAGTAGTTTCTGTAGAACAAATTTTACGTGCGCAAGAAGCTGTTCGGGAAGTTTATATGGACGAAAAAATCGAAAAATACATTCTGGATATTGTATTCGCCACGCGTTATCCTGAAAAATATAAATTAGCAGATTTGAAACCATTGATTAGTTTTGGAGCTTCACCACGTGGAAGTATCAATTTGGCCAATGCGGCAAAATGTTACGCTTTTATCAAACGTCGTGGGTATGTGATTCCAGAAGATGTCCGCGCGGTAGTTCACGACGTATTGCGTCACAGAATCGGACTAACTTATGAAGCCGAAGCGGAGAACATTACCTCAGTTGACATTATCAATAAAATCGTAAACGAGATTGAAGTACCTTAAATCAGATAGCAGATTTCAGATGGCAGTTGTGCATAAATCTGAAATCTGCGTTCTGCAATCTGAAATCTGCAATCTGAAGCAATGGAAACAAAAGACCTCTTAAAAAAAGTACGAAAAATAGAAATCAAAACACGAAGATTGAGCGATCACATCTTTTCGGGGGAATATCATACCTCGTTTAAAGGTCGTGGAATGACTTTTAGCGAAGTGCGTCCATATCAATATGGCGACGATATTCGTGCGATTGATTGGAATGTGACCGCTCGTTATAATGAAGCTCATGTTAAGGTTTTTGAGGAGGAACGAGAATTGACCATGATGTTGATGGTCGATATTTCGGGTTCAGAAAGTTTTGGTTCCAAAGCCCAATTCAAGAAAGATATTGTTACTGAGATTGCTGCGACCATGGCGTTTTCGGCGACACAAAACAATGATAAAATAGGTTTGATTTTGTTTTCGGATCAAATCGAATTGTATATTCCACCCAAAAAAGGGCGTTCACACGTTTTGAGAATTATTCGGGAATTGATAGAATTCGAACCTAAAAGCCACAAAACAGATATTGCTCAAGCCTTAAAATTCTTGTCAAGCACGCAAAAAAAGAAAGCTATCGTGTTTGTAATTTCTGATTTCATTTCAGAAGATTACGAACATACTTTGAAAATAGCTTCCAAAAAACACGATATTACAGGTATTCGAGTTTATGACATTCGCGAAGAAAAAATGCCAAATCTAGGAATGGTTTCGATGTTAGATGCCGAAACTGGAGAAACACAATTGATTAATACAGGCTCCAAATCAGTGAGAATCAATTATGAAAAATATTATAGCGAAAAAGTAAAATATTTCAAGGAAACTTTCAGTAAATCTGGAGCTGGAGTAGTAAATACGAGAGTTGATGAAAGTTATGTAACTAAATTATTAGGCTATTTTAAATCGAGGTAACACAAAATCTAACCCTGTCAGGGTTCAAAACCCTGACAGGGTTAAATAAAAACAAATGAAAATTAAATTATATATCCTATTACTGTTATCAACTTCACTTTTTGCACAAAAAGTGACCACTTCAATAGATACCACCAAAAATAAAATTGGAGCCGAATTCAAACTCACGTTGAAAACCAATGTTGATACGTTGTCAAAAGTGGTTTTTCCGAATGCAAAAAACTTTGGTGCTCTTGAAGTAATTCAGTCCTATCCGATTGATACCATTAGGAAAAATGACCGTTATGAATTGGTCAAAAAATACGGTTTGACCCAATTCGATTCGGGAAAATACACGATTCCGAGCATAAAGATTTTAATCAACAACAAAGCATTTTTATCGGATTCGCTTAAAGTAGAGGTTGCCAATGTTCAAGTGGATACGTTGAAACAAAAAATGTACGACATCAAGGATATTGCTCCAGCAAATGAAGGAATGGGCAATTGGTGGAAATATCTTTTAGGATTATTGCTAATTGTGGGTATTGCAGCATTGGTTTACTGGTACATTAAAAAACGTCAAAAGGAGAAAATCGAAGAAGAAATTTATAAAACGCCTATAGAAAAAGCGACGAGTTTGTTAAACAATTTGGAGAAAAAAGAACTTTGGCAACACGGCGAAGTCAAAGCATATTATAGCGAATTGACCGACATTGTTAGAAATTATATCGAAGAAGCCATTGATATTCCAGCTATGGAAAGTACGACTTCGGAACTCATTGAAGGATTGAAAACAGCTTCTCAGAAAAAGAAAATGAAGCTTTCAAAGGAAACGATCGACAGCCTTTTTGTGGTTTTAAAACAAGCCGATTTAGTAAAATTTGCCAAATCAAAACCATTGGATTTCGAAATTACCGAAGACCGTAAAAAGATTGAAAGAGCTATTGTTACTTTGGACAAAGCCATTCCAGTTGTTGTTGAAAATGCAGATGAAATGCTACTCAACGAAATGCAACGCCAAGAACAATTGAAACGAGAATTGAAAAAGCAAAAAAATAAACGCATTGTTATTACGGCTGTTTCGGTATTCTTATTGCTTTTTGTAACTACGACTTATTTTGTTGCTACTAAAGGACTCGATGTTGTAATAGATAATGTCTTTGGAAATTCTTCCAAAGAATTGCTGGAAGGCGAATGGATAAAAAGTGAATACGGAAATCCAAGCGTGAGAGTTGAAACGCCAAAAGTTCTTAAAAGAACGGATTTGACCAAAACGCTTCCAAAAAACGGAATGGCTTTGATTAAAGAAATGCAATCTTTTGCTTACGGAAGCTTGAAGAGCAATTTTTACATTATGGTTTCGACCTTACAGTACAAGCAAGAAACACAAATCGATTTAGCAAAATCACTGGACGGAGCTTTGAAAGCCATGGAATCCCAAGGGGCGCAAAATATGATTGTAAAACAAGAAGATTTTGAAACCAAAGAAGGAATCAAAGGAATAAAAGGGTATGGAACTTTCTCGAAAATTGATAATGAAAATCAAAATAGTACAAAATTATATTATGAAGTTTTAATCTTCAGTCAGGAAGGCGGATTGCAACAAATTATGATCGTTCACGAAGAAGGTGATAAATATGCCAATGAAATTTCAGATCGAATTTTAGCCTCAGTCGAACTTCAAAACACCAAACAATAATGGAAAAATTAAGTTTTTTAAATCCAGAGTTTTTTTGGCTGTTTCTTCTGATTCCAATGGCTGGCGCTTGGTTGTATTGGAAAAGAAACGAACAATCGGCAAATTTAAAAATAAGTTCGACCCAAGGATTTAAGGGTTCAAACTCGCTTTTGGTAAGGCTAAAACCACTTTTGAATGTGATGCGATTACTGGCGCTAAGTTCCTTAATTGTTGCAATGGCGAGACCCAGAACAGTCGATGTGAGCAATCAAACGAAAACCACCAGAGGAATTGATATTGTTATGGCGATTGACGTTTCGGGAAGTATGCTTGCCAAAGATTTGAAACCCAATCGAATGGAAGCGCTGAAAGATGTCGCCGCAAATTTTGTTGACGAAAGACCAAATGACAGAATTGGACTAGTGCTTTATGCTTCTGAGGCGTACACTAAAACGCCAGTTACAAGCGATAAAGCCGTTGTGCTCGAAGCCATAAAAGGTATAAAATACGACACCGTTTTGCAAGATGGAACAGGTATAGGAATGGGATTGGCAACAGCCGTAAACCGATTAAAAGATAGCAAAGCCAAAAGTAAGGTAATCATTTTGATGACTGACGGTGTAAATAATGCCGGTTTTATCGAACCTGAAACTGCGGCGGATATTGCCAAACAATACGGAATAAAAGTATATACCATAGGAATTGGAACAAACGGAATGGCGGATTTCCCATACCAAATGACACCAAGCGGACAAATTTTATTCCAAATGATGAAAGTAGAAATTGATGAACAATTGTTGAAAAATATTGCCCGAAAAACAGACGGTCAATATTTTAGAGCAACCAGCAACAGCAAATTAGCAGAGATTTATGCTTCCATTAATAAACTAGAAACTTCTGAAATCAAAGAATTAAGATTTTATGATTATGATGAAAAATTCAGGCCGTTCGTATGGTTGGCAGGATTTTTAATTTTGGTTGAATTAGGATTGCGAAACACGGTTTACAGGAGTTTTATTTAGACAAATAATGGAATTAGACGAATCAAAATATTTATACCTTCTTTTTATAGTACCGTTTTTTGTGCTACTTTTTCTATACAATCAATATTGGAAAAGAAAAAAACAGCGCGAATTTGGGGATTTGGATTTGGTTAAAAAATTAAGTCCAGAAAAATCCGTTTTCAAACCTATTTTGAAATTGGTTGTAATGCTTTTGGCATTGGTGGGATTGATTTTTGGTTTGGTAAATCCAAAAATTGGCACCAAAATGGAAACGGTAAAAAGAGAAGGAATCGACATCGTTTTTGCAATGGATGTTTCCAAAAGTATGCTCGCCGAAGATGTGGCGCCAAACCGATTGGAAAAAAGCAAACAAATCGTGTCGCAAATTATTAATCAGTTGGGGAATGACCGAATAGGAATCGTTGCTTATGCTGGAAGTGCGTTTCCGGTTTTACCAATAACGACGGATTATAGCGTGGCAAAAATGTTCCTTCAAAGCATGAACACGGATATCGTTTCTTCGCAAGGAACTTCTCTGGATGATGCCATAAAATTGTCCGCAACGTATTTTGACGATAAAAGCAAAACCAGTAAATTGTTGATTCTAATTTCGGATGGCGAAGACCATTCTGAAGGTGCGGAAGCCGCTGCCGAAGAGGCAAATAAATTGGGAATGAAAATCATCACCATTGGTATTGGAACCGAAAAAGGAAGCACAATTCCTTTGAGAGTCAACGGTGTTGTCCAAAGTTTTAAAAGAGACACCAACAATGAAGTCGTGATTACCAAATTAAATAAAGAAGGATTAACCACCATTGCGAAAGCCACAAAAGGCGGATATGTGGACGGGAATAACACAAAACAAGTGCTTGATTACGTGAAAAACGCCCTTGACAATATTCAAAAAACCGAATTCGAATCGACCCAAATGGCGGATTTTCAATCGCAATTTCAATGGTTCTTGGGTTTTGCTTTTGCCTTGTTGTTTTTTGATATTTTCCTATTGGAAAGAAAGACAAAATGGGTTCAAAAAATGAATTTATTTAACGAAAAAGAATAATGAAAAATTATATTTTATATATTTTATTAACACTTTCTTTTGCAACTTCAGCGCAAGAGAAAGACAAAACTTTGCCAAAAGCGAACGAGGAATATGCTCAAAAAAAGTTCGTTGATGCCGAAGCTAATTTCAGAATATCACATTCTAAATTTCCAAAAAGAATCGTTGCACCGTATAATTTGGGAAACTCTATTTACAAACAAAATCAGATTGCTGAAGCTAGATTTGCTTATGCGACGGCATTGACAAACACAAAATCCAGAGTGCAGAAACATAAAATATATCACAACTTGGGAAATGTTTTTATGAAAGAAAAAAATTATACCAATGCCGTTGAAGCCTACAAAAATGCGTTGCGCAATAAACCTTCGGATGAAGAAACCCGATATAATTATGCTTTGGCCAAAAAGAAACTGAAAGAAAATCCGCCAAAAGAGGACAAGAATAAAGATAAAAATAAGGATAAGGACAAAGATAAAAAGGACGATAAAGAGAAGGATAAGAAAGACGATAAAGGAGAGAAAGACAAGGATAAAAAAGACGAAAAACCAAAGGATGAAGGGAAACCAAAACCCAAGCCTAGCGGAATTTCTAAGCAAAGAACAGAAAATCTTTTGGATGCTGTAAACAACGAAGAAAAGAAGATTCAAGACAAAGTGAATGCCCAAAAAGTAAAAGGAAAACCAGTTCAGACCGAAAAAGATTGGTAATTGAATTAGAATAGTACACAATGAAAAAATTTATAATAGCGATAGTTTTAATAGCGTGTAACTCACTTGGGGCTCAAGTACAATTTGAAGCAAAAGTTAGCAAAACAACGCTTGGATTAAACGAAAGACTGCGCATCGATTTCGTAATGAACATTGACGGAGACAATTTTAATCAACCGTCTTTTGAAGGATTTAAAATTATTGCCGGACCAAGCCAGCAAGTAAGTCAATCGTGGATTAACGGGAAGAGTTCTTTCGAAAAAATCTATTCCTATTATCTTTTACCATCTCAAAAAGGCAACTTAATTATCAGACAAGCTTCGATAGAATATAATGGACAAATTTACAAAACTTCTCCCATAAGAATCAATGTCACTTCGGCAGTGGAACAGCCAAAAGACCCGAGCGACACACAGATTTCTGCCGATGACAATATTTATCTTGTTGCCGATATTTCTAAAACAAATCCCTACATCAACGAACCAATTACGGTGGTTTATAAATTGTATTTTAGCTACAATATTGGAATCTCAAATTGGAGAGAACTGGACAAACCAAAATACAATGATTTTTGGAGTCAGAACATTGACATCAAACAACTTGTTGGTGAAGAAGGAATGTTTAAGGGCGAAAAATACCGTTTTGTAGTGCTGAGAAAAACGGTTTTATACCCACAAAAATCCGGAAAATTGGTTATTGAACCATTGTCATTAGACATTGATGTGCAATTGCCAACGAATCGTAGAGATATGTTTGGTCGAGTTGTAGTGACTAATGGCAACAAAAGAGTTTCTGCTGGAGCCAAAACAATTGCCGTAAAAGCACTTCCTGAGGCTGGAAAACCAGCCGACTTTTCAGGAGCTGTAGGGAAGTTTGATTTTAAAGTAACGCCATCCAAAACGAATTTAAAAAACGGAGAAAGCCTAGATTTATTGGTAAGTGTTTCGGGAAGTGGAAATATGAAATTATTCACTTTGCCCAAACCAGTGGTTCCCAATTCACTCGAAATGTACGATCCCGTTCATGACGAAAAAGTGAATACCAATTTGGCCGGAATGTCAGGCAAAATTTCAGATAGGTACACTATTATTCCACAATTCAAAGGGAATTATCCAATAAAACCAATGCAATTTTCGTATTTTGACCTAAATTCAGGAAGGTATAAAACCATAAGTTCACCTGAAATTATGATCAATGTTTTAGATGGTCCTTCGGCCAATGATCAACTGACTACAACAACGCCAGACAATTCCAAAAATGTAATTTCAAGTACCGAACAATTCAAATTCATTAAGTTAAAAAGTGATCTTATTTCCATTAAAAACGATGATTTCTTCGGGTCGAATTTGTTTTATGGCTTGCTGTTTTTGCCCTTTTTAATTCTTCCCATGATTGTGTTATTCAAAAAGAAAAAAGACGCCCTAGACAGCGATGTTTTTGGAAACAGAGTAAAAATGAACAACAGATTGGCCAAAAAATATTTATTCGAAGCCAAAAAACAAATTAATAACAAAGAACCATTTTATGTGGCATTAGAAAAAGCGATGCACAATTTCCTTAAAGCAAAATTGCACATCGAAACATCGGAAATGAGCAAAATCAATATTCAGCAGCTTTTACTATCAAGAAATGCAAGTCCGGAAACCGTAAATGATTTTATAAATCTGACAGAAAATTGTGAGCTAGCCCGTTTTGCATTATCGTCAAGTGCGGCAATTCAACAAGATTTTGATAAAGCCGTAATAATAATTTCGGATTTGGAGAAACAAATAAAATAATTAGCTACAAAGAGTAAAATAAAAACTTTGCGCCCCAGCGTTTGTCTTTGTGGCAAAAAAATAAATAATGAAAAAGATAATTTTTATATTTTTACTTACATCCCAAGTTTTCTTTGCCCAAAGCGGCTTTGATAAAGGGAATTATTTGTACCAAAAAGGGAGATACCAAGAAGCAATTACAGAATATGAAAGTGTTCTTGCGACCAAACATCATTCGGCGGAACTGTATTTTAATATTGGAAATTGCTATTATAAATTGAACAAGGTCGCTCCAGCCATATATAATTATGAAAAAGCATTATTGCTCAGTCCAGATGATACCGATACACAAAACAACCTTAAATTTGCTCAAAAACTCCAAATCGATGAGATAAAAGTAATTCCAACCGTTGGTTTTTCAAAAATGGTCCATGACTTTACTTCCACATTTCATTATAATACTTGGGCTTGGATTTCGGTTGGATTTTCAACACTGTTTTTAGTGTTTTTTATTGGATATTATTTTTCCCAAATCACTTCTTCCAAAAGAATATTTTTCGTCAGTATGTTTGTCTTGCTTTTTCTTCTTTTAATTAGTGTTTCGGCAGCAATTTCTGAGAAAAACAATTTCAAAAACGAAAGACCAGCAATTGTTTTTGACGAAATGGTTTTAGTGAAAAGCGAACCACAAAAGGCAAGTACAACCGTTTTTACCCTTCACGAAGGAACCAAGGTTTTTGTTCAGGAATCATTAGAAAACTGGAAAAAAATCCAATTGACTGACGGAACTGAAGGCTGGATTGAAAAAACTGCGATTAAGGAAGTGAAATAGACCGCAGGCCGCAATTTGCAGACTGCAGACTGCATATTTTGTATACTGCTACATGGAATCTGCCATCTGCTACCTATTTACTTTTCTTCAAATCCTCATACCATTTCTCAATCGAAGGATAGATGAATCCCGCTGTTTTTTGAATTGGACGATAAAACAGGGAATGGTCTAAAGTTTCTTTTTTGGCAAACGTATAGTTGAAATTTATCTTTTCGAACAGGTTTAAAAAGATACTTAGAATTAATATTGTTTTCAGAAGTCTAAAAAATCCACCGCCAAGTTTATTGATCACACCTAACTGGGCAAAATCAGCAACACTAGTAAAGAATTTTGCCATAATCGAAATTAAAATTACAACGATGAGAAAGGTAATTATAAAGGCAAAAATTTGAATTGTTTTTGGGTTCCAATGTACAAATCCCGCTACTATTTCTTTTACAAAAGACGAAAATTTTATGGCAACATAAATTCCTAAAATTAAGGAAATTAAAGAAGCTAATTCTACAAAAAGTCCGTTTTTTATGCCTTGGAACAAACCCAAAACAAGTATAACACCCAAAATAATATCTAAAAAACTCATATAAAAAAATTAAAGAACCAAGATAGCAGACTTTTGTAGAATAACCAAATTCAAGTCCTTATCTTTGCCGATTAATTTTGATTCGCGATTTACAAATGGTAAATCGTTAATCGTAAATCATAAATCAAATGTCCAGAGATATACAACTCAAAGAACGCTGGGAGCGGCTTGTCAATATTCTTTCCAATCAATTTTCGCAAGGTGAAGACCTCGATTTGGATGCTATAATTTATTTAATTGGCGTGCAAGAACTCGGAAAAGTGCACAGAACCTTCGAAAAAGATGAAAAACTCAACCTGATGCATATCGCTATTTGCCGTTTATTGGAACCTTATGGTTTTTATGAATTCGAATTTTTCGACGAAGAAGGTTGGCCACATTATACAGTTAAAGAGGAATTGCCAGCACTAAAAGCGGGCGAACAATCGGTTTTGATGAAAGAAGCGATTGTCAATTATTTTATCGAAAAGGAACTAATTGATTGATGATTGCTTCATGCTTCAAAAACTTGAAACATTAAACTTGAAACTTGAAACAAATTCCTTAATTTTGCACTCTCAATTATTGCACGAAAATGATAGACAAGATAAAAGAATATATTGGCGAAGCACAAGCTTTTTCAACACAAAACGCAGCAGAATTAGAAGCATTTAGAATTAAATTCCTAGGAAGCAAGGGACTTTTAAAAGATTTTTTTGCCGAATTCAAAAACGTGCCCAATGACCAGAAAAAGGAATTTGGACAAGTAATCAATTTGTTGAAATCTTCTGCTGAAGAAAAAGTAAAATCCATTCAGGAAGCTTTAGAAAGTAAAGAAGAAATCAAAGGATTTTATGGCGATTTAACACGTTCTGCCGAACCCATAATTATTGGTTCTCGTCATCCCATTTCCTTGGTAAAAAACCAAATTATCGACATCTTTTCCAACGTTGGTTTCAGTGTTTCCGAAGGTCCGGAAATTGAGGACGATTGGCATAATTTCACCGCATTAAACTTGCCAGAATACCATCCGGCGCGTGATATGCAAGATACATTTTTCATCCAGACCAATCCCGATATTTTGTTGCGCACGCACACTTCATCCGTGCAAGTGCGTTATATGGAAAACAACAAACCGCCCATTCGAACGATTTCTCCAGGAAGAGTTTTCCGTAACGAAGCGGTTTCGTCGCGTTCGCACTGTATTTTCCACCAAGTCGAAGGATTGTACATTGACAAAGACGTTTCTTTTGCAGATTTGAAGCAAACACTTTTATATTTCACCAAAGAAATGTTCGGAAAATCGAAAATCCGTCTGCGTCCATCGTATTTTCCTTTTACAGAACCAAGTGCCGAAATAGATATTTACTGGGGTTTAAAAACCGAAACCGATTATCGAATTACCAAAGGAACCGGTTGGCTAGAAATTGGTGGTTGCGGAATGGTCGACCCAAATGTTTTAAAAAATTGCCACATCAATTCAGAGGAATACACAGGTTTTGCCTTTGGAATGGGAATCGAAAGGATCGCCATGTTGTTGTATCAAATTGGTGATATTCGAATGTTTTACGAAAATGACGTTCGTTTCTTGGAACAATTCAAAGCGAGCATTTAAAAAGATAAAAGAGGATAGAAAGATAGATAAAGGACTCTTCATTAGTCTATTATCTATTCGTCTATAATCTATACGTCTATAATCTATACGTCTATCCGTCTATCATCTATTCGTCTCCTCAAAAAAACCATCTCAAAATGAAATCCGACATCATCATCCCCGAAGTAGAAAACGTTTTCCTCGCCGCAGTCCAAGAATGGAGTGACGACTTTATGGAAAAAGTTTGGTATGCTTATTTAGTAAATGATAGCGATTTCAACCTCGATGGCGTAATGATTGTTTCCAAAGCTTTTGGTACTATCGATGGTGAAATGAAAAAAACGTCACTTTTGCGTCACGCTTATGTTGAAGTTCCTGCGGTTTCTATAGTAAAAATCGAAATGTTGGAAAACAGTGTTTTGACCCTTAACAATGAGTTTATGGTTACTTTTTTTATTGGCGAAAAACTTTACGACCGAAAATTCATTTTCAGAGCCAATTCTATCACTCCAGATTATGTTGAGGAAGTTCCAATTTTGTTTGTGGATGGAGTTATTGCGAGGTAGGTTAATACTTAGAATGTAATTCATCAAAAGCTTTATTTTTTTCATTAAAAACATAAATGATAGGTTTGCAATAAATACAATCATCATAAAACCCATTTTCATTTGGTGGATTTACAATCAGCATTTTGCTATCAGGTTTAAATTCATAACCAAGACTTGAAGTTGGAGATTCATATATTTTTCCTGTAAGTCTGTCAATTATCATACTAATTTTGCAAGGAGAACCACAACCCCAAAAAACAAAAGTGTAGTGACCCGAAAAATTAATTTTATCTGTTTTAAAGGCTTCTTTTAATCTGGTTCTAAATTCATTTGCCCCTTTAAGTGATTTTAGATCCAAACTTATATTTTTTATAATTGAATGTTTAATGGCAGGAAAATCATTAAATGAAATATAAGGTTCAAATTTTATTGATGAGTAATGCGAATCAAGGGTTGAGAAATGACAAAAAAAGAAAGAAATAACTTTCAAATAATTAGTTTAATAGTCTGAAAATCAGTATATTTATAGTG
>JAAFGY010000062.1 GCA_010365135.1 Flavobacterium sp. | reverse complement strand
ACGATCAATAAGTTTATCGTCTTTAAACTCTGAAAATGAATCGATTAATGCTAAATTTTCCATGCCAACTAATTAATTAAAATGTTACTGTAACAATTGCTTCTTTTATTTCTGAATATGGTATTTCTTGTCTTTTTTGGACCGTTTCTTTCCCTTTTCCTAGTTTTTTCGCTTCTCTAGCTTTCCACGACAAAATTATAAAATTATCATTAGCTTCAACTAATTCTGCTTCAATAGTTTCATTAACTAATTTAACTATTAATGTTCGGCCTACGTTTTTTTTGTATTGTCTTACAAACTTTAATGCCGATCCAACACCTACAGACGCTACTTCTAAAGAAAAATCTTGTTCTTCTCGGTCTAAATTATTCTCTATCACACGGCTAATATCAATGCAGTCCTGCAAAGCCACTCCATTATCGCCATCTAAAGTCACGATAATTTTAAAAATGTCTGTTATGGTCAGATCAATCAGAAAAACAGAAGGTTTCTCTAATAATACCTCAACTAATAAGCCGTTTACCTTTTCTTTAAATGTCATATTTTATAAAAAGAGGCACGCTAAGCGTGCCTCATTATCTAGTTTTTTAATAAATAACTGTGCAAATATAGTGTTTTTTTTATAAATCAAAAATGATTGTTTTATGTTAAAAAAAATTGTAAATTTAATCGCCCAATATTATGTTCTGTTTATCAAATAATTTCAAACATTTTAAATTATGAAACGGATTTTAATACCAGTTGATTTTTCTACTTATTCAGAAGAAGCATTAAAAGTAGCGGCACAAATTGCCCGAAAGAACAATTGTGAAATAATCTTACTACATCTCTTGGAACTACCTCATCAATCAAGCGATTTGTATGGAAATGCCAATAGTATTCCTGAAATTATTTTTTTTAAAAACAAAGCCGTCAATAAATTGGAAGAATTAATGGACGCAGATTACTTAAAAGGAATAAATGTATCCGAAGCCATTGAGTTTAAAAATGTATCCGAAGGAATTATTGATGTTAGCCTAAAAAACGATGTCGACTTAATCGTAATGGGTTCTCACGGAACATCGGGTTTCAAAGAATCACTTGTAGGTTCTAATACCGAAAAAGTGGTTCGATTCTCAACTATTCCCGTTTTGATCATCAAAAAAGAAGCAAAAGATTTTAAAACAAAGAATTTTGTCTTTGCTTCTGATTTTTCAAAAGAAACTCGAAAACCATTCCGAAAAATGATTCAGTTGGCACAATTTTTCGATTCAAATCTTTTTTTAGTGATGATTTGTACTCCCAGCAGCTTTAAGACTACTGCAAATGCTGAAAAAATAATGTCAGACTTTCTAGCGCATTTCGATGTAGACAACTACTCTACCCACATTTATAATGACACCAACATCGAAAACGGAATTATAAATTTTGCTAACAGTGTCGAGGCGGATTTAATAGGAATGTGTACTCACGGCAGAACTGGATTGGCACATTTCTACAATGGAAGCATCGGAGAAGATATGGTAAACCACGCTATAAAACCTGTAATAACTTTCAAAATCTGAAGCCGACGCATAGAAAATCATCTCTTTTTAACTATTTGCATAAAAAAAACCTCTCAATATTTGAGAGGTTTTTTGTTGGTCTACAAGGACTCGAACCTTGAAAGACTGCACCAAAAACAGTTGTGTTACCATTACACCATAGACCAATTCCATTGCGATTAAGCGAGTGCAAATTTAATACAAATTTTAGTTTTTACAAATTTAATTTCCTTTTTATCAAAAAAAATTTCCTGCACTCCAATAGTTTGTACCATTTTTTTATCTCTTGCATCACAGTTTATCGCGTTACAAATACTTTTTAATGAAAATAAATTATTGAAATACACGTACATAGCCATTTACAAATACGCAATTGGATTTGTTGGACAGCGGTAGTTTAAGTCGTTTTTGCGGGAACATTTTTATTTTTAAAAAATTAAACAAAAAAAATGAGGTTTGAAAAACCCCATTCCTTCTTTTGCTTAATAACTATTAGTTAATTCTAGGTAATAGTGTTAATTTTTTTTAAAAGTTCGAATATAATTTACAATGTCCCATCGCTGATCATTGGTTATGTCTGTCAATGGCATAGGACGTCGTGCTTCAGAAATTTTCCAAAATAGTTCCCCGTCAGTTTGTTTTTGGATTGCTTCAGAACCAAAATCCGATATGACTTTGTGAACTTTCCCCGCTCCTACTCCATCACCTTTGCCTTCTTTTCCGTGGCATCTAACGCAATCTATCTTATAGGAATGTTTTCCTCTTTCAAGAGAAGAAGCATCGGCAGGAAATGGGTTTTTCATATTCACAGCCGATTTGGGAGCATTCATAGGTGCCTTATGTTGGGCTGAAGTTAAGGACGCATACATGAACAAAATTACAATAAATGCTAATTTTGTAACGATTTGTTTTTGAAACTTGTTTTTCATAAAATTGATTATTTAGAAGGTAAAACATTAATTTTAAAAAAAAATTGACTAAAAAAAGTCCAGGTACAATACTGATTTTTAAAAATCACACACAAATCTACAAAATTTCTTGCATTGCGACATCATAAAAAAGTGCTTTTCCACCAATTTATTGTACCATTTTTGGGGATAAAAGAGGACAAAAAGGTGTTAAAATAAGCCTTAAAAAAAAGAAAGCACAACAGTAGTAACAACGGAGCACAGAAGAATTTGTAAGGCAACACAAAAGATTTTACTCCCAGAGTTATTTGTTTTTGGAAAATTTTGCTAATGCTCGTGTCTTTCAATAAAAAAACATTTTCTTTGTAGCTGAAAAAACTAAATTTTAGCATATAAATATGGCAACATTTAATTTCAATAAATGGAATACAATTATGGGTTGGTGCGCATTTGCAGTCGCATTAATCACCTATACGCTCACTGTTGAACCTACAATGAGTTTTTGGGATTGTGGCGAATATATTGCCACCTCGGCAAAACTTCAAGTGGGTCATCCCCCTGGAGCGCCATTGTTTCAAATGATTGGGGCCTTTTTCGCCATGTTTGCAATGGATGATAAACATATTGCCTTAATGGTAAATATGATGTCTGTTTTTTCGAGTGCTTTTACCATTTTATTTATGTTTTGGTCATCATCGATGATTTTGAAAAAAATAATTTCGCAGTATTCTGAGGTAAATAAAAATAATGCTATTGTAATTCTTGGTAGTTCGTTTGTAGGCGCTTTGGCCTATACTTTTTCGGATAGTTTCTGGGCAAGCGCTGTTGAAGCAGAGGTTTATGCAATGGCATCTTTATTTATAGCTTTGCTTTTTTGGCTGGGTTTACGGTGGGAGCAAGATATGGACACGCCCAAAGGCAATAAATGGCTTTTGGTTATTTCACTTGTTGTTGGGCTTACCTTTGGCGTCCATTTTATGGCCTTGTTAACCATTCCTGCTATAGGATTTTTATATTTTTTCAAACATTATAAAGAAGTTACCGTTAAAAATTTCATTATTGCCAATGTGGTTGTTGTAGCAGTATTGCTTTTTATTTTCAAACTATTATTGCCATTAACTATGGCTTTCTTTGGTAAAACCGAAGTTTTTATGGTTAATGATTTAGGATTACCCTTTGATTCGGGAACTATTTTTGTTGTTCTGATTCTTATAGCTTTCTTTTACTTTGGACTAAAATATACCCATAACAAAGGATATGTAAACATTAATACCTTAATATTATGCATTCTATTCATCTTAATAGGTTTTTCAACTTGGATGATGTTGCCTATTCGTGCCAATGCCAATACGGTGATTAACGAAAATAAACCCTCGGATGCACGAGAGGTTTTGGCTTATTATAATAGAGAACAATATGGTTCAAACCCATTGTTTTATGGGCCTCAATACACGGAAGCATTTGCAGGTTTAGACAAAAATAATCCTTATTTAGACAAAGCTCCCAACTATGAAAGGGATTATAAAACCGGGAAATATGTTATTGTCAATAATTTCAAAAATGCCGAACAAAATAGTGATGACGCTCAAAAAACTATTTTGCCAAGATTGTGGAGTGGCGATAACATTGAGAATTACATCAATTTTACCAATCCGCCCGCGTTTAGATTAAATCCCAACTATGCTTATGAAGATGATTTACAAAAATATGGGGTTGATCCTAGCCAACTTTCAGAAGAAGATTTGGCTAAAGCCACGGCGCAACTGAGAAATGAAATCGAAAAAACAGTAACCGAATTTAGACAAGCTTATGCCCAAAAACAAATTGACAATGAAGGCTATGTGAAATTCTTAAAAAGTTATGGCGATTATCTAATAGTAGAAAAACCCGCAACCATTGACAACTTAAGATTTATGGTTGAGTTCCAGTTTGGCTATATGTATTTCAGGTATTTGATGTGGAATTTTGTGGGACGACAAAACGACGTTCAAGGAAAATATGATTATCAAGACGGAAATTGGCTAAGCGGAATTCCATTTATTGACGAATTACATTTGGGTTCTCAACAAAATTTACCTTCCGATGTATTGAATAATAAAGGTCGAAATGTCTATTTCTTTTTGCCTCTAATATTAGGACTCATTGGTATATTTTATCACGCCAGTAGAGATCGAAAAAGTTTTTATGTGCTTTTAGTGCTATTCTTATTCCTGGGAATTGCCTTGAAAATTTACCTTAACGAAAGACCTTTCGAACCTAGAGAAAGAGATTATGCGTTGGTCGGTTCCTTTTATGTATTCGCCATTTGGATTGGATTTGGAGTTTACTCATTATATGAAAGCATTCAAAAATACTTGGCTCCAAAAATGGCCGGACCCCTAATTATTGGCGCAAGTTTACTTGCAGTTCCTCTTCTAATGGCTTTTCAAAACTGGGATGACCACGATCGTTCTGGTAAATATACAGCCACAGCATTGGCAAAATCATATCTTGAATCTTGCGATCCAAATGCCATTTTATTTACCATTGGTGACAACGACACCTTCCCGCTTTGGTATGCTCAAGAAATAGAGCATGTAAGAACCGATGTTAAGATTGTAAACACAAGTCTCTTTATGACAGATTGGTATATCGATCAAATGAAAACCAAAACCTATGAATCGAATCCGTTGCCAATTTCTTTTAATCACGACGAATATGTAGGTGACAAACTAGATTATGTAGCACATATTCAAAAAGTGGACAGTCGCTGGGAAATTAAAGATTTTATCAATTTTATTAAAAATCCAAAATCTACTGTTGAAATGCAAAATGGACAAACCATACATTTTTATCCAACAAATAAAGTGAGAATTCCTGTCGACAAAAACACTATTATTCAAAATAAAGTCGTGGCTTCAAAATACAATGATTCCATTGTTCCTTATATTGACATTGACATCAAAGGGAATGCATTGTACAAAAACAGATTGATGATGCTTGATATTGTGGCCAACAACAATTGGAAAAGACCTATCTATTTTAGTCCCGGCGCATTCGATGACGAAGATTATTTGTGGATGAAAAACTACCTTCAATTAGAAGGAATGATTTATAAATTAGTCCCAATAAAAACTAAGGTTGACAAAGACACGAATCCAATGGATATGGGCGGTCTGGATGCCGATAAAATGTATTCTATCGTAATGAAATGGGATTGGGGAAATAGTGGTGGCACTATTTACCACGACCCAGAAACCAGAAAAAACAGTATTTCCTATCGTTCTGTACTTTCTCGATTAATGGATAAGCTAATCGCCGAAGGAAAAATGGACAAAGCGAAAAAAATAATTGACTTATCGCTAACGCAAATGCCAGTGGAAAAATTTGGTTATTATTCTATGGTAGAACCGTTTGCAAGAGGATACTATGAAGTGGGCGAAAATGCAAAAGCCAGAGCACTTTTGGATAAATTAACTGCTAAATACAAAGAAAACCTAAATTATTATGGAACGCTAAGCTCTTCGGATCAAACCGATTTAGCAATTGATATTATTACCGATATTGAGCGCTATCGAAGTTTATTGCAAGTGATGAAAGAAAGCGGCGATGTACAATTTTACAATAAAAACAGAGCTCCATTTAACACTTACATTAAAATGTTTTCTCGTTTTGAACGTGAAAAAGAATAATATTTTAAAAAATAGATACCTTTACAAATGTAGCGCTGTTGAAAAATATCGCTACATTTTTATTTTAATTCCTAACAAAAAATGAAGTTCTACTGGATTAAGACAAATGCTTTCGTTAAAAAACTATTTCGTTATTATGTTTGGGACGTTCCCAATACAGAAAATAAAATCTATCTCACTTTTGACGATGGCCCAACTCCTGAAATCACGGAATGGGTTCTCAAAGAACTACAAAAATACAATGCCAAAGCCACTTTTTTTTGCATCGGAAATAACATAGAAAAACACCCTCAAATCTTCGGAAAAGTAACTGCCAAAGGACATTCGATAGGAAATCACACTTTCAACCACCTAAATGGTTGGAAATCTTCAAATGATGAATATTTAGAAAATTCTAAACGCTGTGAAGCTGAAATGGTCCATCTGAAATCTGAAATCTGCCATCTGTTTCGTCCTCCTTACGGAAAAATAAAAGCCTCTCAAGCAAAAAGATTACATCAGCACGGATATAAAATAATTATGTGGGATGTTTTGAGTGCTGATTTTGACCACACCATTTCTAAAGAAAAATGTTTGGAAAATGTGATTCAGAATGTAAAATCGGGTAGTATAATTGTTTTTCACGACAGTGTAAAAGCATTTCCACATTTGGAATATACTTTGCCACGAGCACTGAAATATTGGAACGAAAAAAAATTTGTTTTTGAAAAACTAGCTTAAAGATGTTCTTGAACTAGACCAATTATCGTATTGGCATCTAATTCTCCTGATTGTCTCCAAATCATTTGCCCTTCTTTGTAAATCATCAAGGTTGGAAGACCCTTAATGCGAAGCGCATCGGCGAGTTCCTGATTTTTATCGACATCAATTTTTATTACTTTCGCCTTATCGCCCAAAGCTGCGGCAACATCTCTTATTACTGGATGCATCGAAACTGATGATTCATTCCAATCTGTGTAAAAGTCAATTAACACAGGGACTTGGGTGCTTATAAGTTCTCCAAATTTTGACATAAAACCAACGAATTTAATTTTCTAAATCTATTGAAAAGAGCTGTTTATTTTACAAATGTAGCATTTTAAACGATTTGTGCCACATTCTTACCTTTTTTTAGTTGGATGACGGTAATTTCTGGCATAATGCCTACTCGTCCGGAATAAGCATGGAAACCAAATCCTCGATTTACATACACATATCTTCCCAAATTTTCATACAAACCGGCCCAATGTTTATATATGTATTGAATAGGACTCCACTTAATTACACCTGGAATTTCTATTCCAAACTGAAATCCGTGAGTGTGACCCGAAAGCGTAAGTTGAAAATGTTTTGGATGATTTTGTATTTCAATATCCCAATGACTTGGATCGTGACTCATCAGAATTTTAAAATCTTCTTTTGTCAAATTGGCAGAAGCCAAATTTATATCGCCAACTTTCTTGAAATTAGTTCCCCAATTCTCGACACCAATCAACGCAATTTTGTCAGTTCCTTTTTCGATAAAAGTATGCTCATTCAACATCAATTTGAAGTCTATTTTACCATACAAATTTTTTATATTTTGAAAATTTTCTTCTTTAGCTGCATCCGATGGCCAAGGAACATATTCGCCATAATCATGATTTCCTAAAATCGAATATTTACCGTATTTATGCTCTTTGATTCTTTGGAAAGTGTCAATCCAAGGTAGCATTTCGTTAGCATGAGTATTGACAATATCACCTGTAAATAGGATCATATCGGAATTTTGTTCATTAATCAAATCTATAGCATAGTTGATTTTATCTGGATTATCAAAACTGCCACTGTGAACATCGGATATTTGTGTAATCGTAAAACCATCGAAAGCATCGGGTAAATCAGGGAAAAATATCGCTTGTTTAATAACTTTATAATTGTATTTGCCTTTCGTCACACCATATATTAAGGACAAAAACGGAACGGCTGCTATTCCTAATCCAATTTGACTGACAAACTTTCGCCTCGAAGCAAGGAAATGTACGCTGTCATTAAATTTCGCAAAACGATTTATAGAACCAAAACCAATTCGATAAATATCTTCGCCAAACATCACTAATGTCAAAATAATTTTAGGAAGATATACCATAAGAACCAAGGCCATGGTTTGCATGGTTTGGTTAGTTTGTCCTATTTTACGGTCAAATTGTGTGAAAGAATAAATAATAAAAGCTAAAATAAGCGCACTTATTATCTGATAAGAAAGTAAAACGGGTTTTGCTTTTACCACAGTCCTTAATGCTTGGTAAGCATAGAGTTCAATAACAAAAAGCACCGTACATACTATTAATAGGCGTAAAACCATTAGAATATAATTTTTGTGCAAAATAACAAATTAATTAAGTGAATCGAATTTTAATTAATTGAATTTTAACTAAAACCATACCAAAAAAATTTAGATTTTCCAGTATCAAAAAATGAGGCTGATAAATTCCTTTACCAGCCTCTTCTCAAATTTCAACCAAAATAACTGCTCCTTTTATTTTTTAGCAGGAGTGGCTTTCGCAGGAGTGGCTGCAGTTGAAGCTGGAGCTACCATTTTTTTTGTTTTATGGTGTTTTTTCGCTGTAGGCTGTTTTACTTCTTTTGCAGGAGTAGTTTGAGTTTGAGTCTGAGCGCTTACCATTGTAGAAGTTCCTAATAAAACTGCTACTAACATCATTAATTTTTTCATGATTTCTAAATTTAATTATTACTATTTGATTATTTTATAGGTCAAATGTATAATGGCTAAATGAAGATTAAATGAAGTTTTGGCGCTGTAAATAACTTTAACTTTTATTTAAGTTTTCGATGATTGGAAAGTAGCAATGTAAAGGTTGTGCCTTCATTAGGAATTGAAGTCACTTCGATATCAATTTGGTGAAAATGAGCAATACTATCAACGATTGCTAGTCCTAACCCTTGCCCTTCCTGATCCGTATTGATTCTGGCGAATCTATTAAATATCTGATTGATTTGGGAATCGATCATTCCAATTCCTGTATCTGAAATGGACAAATAATATTTTTCTTTTAAAAACCCGTCGCAAATAGTAATATTTCCATTCTTACGATTGTACTTTATGGCATTGACCAGTAAATTATACAAAAGAATATGAATCAAAGTTTTGTTTCCAATAAAAGGGAAATTATGTTGGAGGTTTAACGTTAAAATTAATCCTTTTTCCTCCATTCGATCATTCAAATCTTCTAACAAATTATTGATTAATTCCTTTAAATCTATAGATTCATTTGCTTCATATTGATGGTTCTCAATTCTTGAAATCAGTAACAGGTTATTGATGACTTTCTTAAGCATATCGAGTGTTCGCAATGAACTTGCAATTTTGTCAATGGCATTATCATCCAGAGAGTCGTTTTGAAGCAAATTTTCAAATTTATTTTTCAATAAGGCAACTGGCGTTAATAATTCATGAGAAACATTGGCAATAAATTGTCTTTCTTTATTGAAAAGTTCGCTTATTCTATCCATCATTTGATTGAGAACCGTATCTAATTCCTGAAAATCGGTAGAATGCGTTTGTATTGGAGTATGATCAAACGTATCGGGTTCGTTGACACGGCGAATTTTAGTGTCAATAATTCTATTAAATGGCTTCAATAAATATTCGATGAAAAAAGAATCCATCAAGAAAGTAAGGGCCAAAATAATGAATAAAACAATCAGAATAAATAACCTGAGCGTAAATGTAAGTTCTTTAATCTCACTCAAACTATTCCCTATTTCCAATCGATAAGCGGTTTTTTCGTAAATGAAATCGTATTGCAAAATCATATAATCATTTCGCTCCTCTTCAATAATTCGAGGTTCTGCAATGAAAATCATCTTATTGATCTGCGCATTTTTAGGTAATCTGGACAACTGTAGAAACTCGCTATGCAAGGTCGAAAAACTAGAATACGTTTCCGTGGCATCATTCCTGACAATAAAATCATTAATTTCTTGCTTGTCTAAGTTACAAATAAACTTTTCCTTTTTTTCCAACAAACTTTTATTGATGTTCTTGTAGACCTCTTTTTCTATCAAAACGGGCAGCATAAACCACAATATCAAAATCACCAACAATCGTGTCAGTGCATTAAAAATGGAAAGTTGGTGTTTAATTTTCAATGTAACTTATTTATACATTAATTCTGTAACCGACATTTCTGACGGTTTCAAACCATTCTAACGAAGTATGTTTGTCTAATTTCTTGCGAAGATTTCGCACGTGAACATCTATAAAATTGGAATCGGAATTGACTTCTAGAATGTCTCCCCAAATGTGTTCCGTCAATTGCAATCGAGTAATGACACGGTTTTTGTTCAACACTAAATATTGAAAAATATCAAATTCCTTTTTGGTCAGATTGATAGGAATTCCGCCGTAACTCACTTTGTAATCCTGCAATTGCAAGCTGAATCCGTGAAGGTTCAAATCATTTACCGTGAAACCATGAATTCGTCGGATAATGGCATACAGTCTGGCACCTAATTCGGTCAACGCAAAAGGTTTGGTCAAATAATCATCGGCGCCAAGTTGCAGTCCATTTATTCGATCATCGAGTTCGCCTCGAGCCGTTAGGATGATTACAGCCATTTTCGACTGCTTTTTTCGGACTGTTTTTAAAACTTCGAAACCGCTTCCGTCAGGCAAACCCAAATCCAGTAACAAAATATCAAAATCATTGCTGTTTATTTCTTCCAATGCGGCGGAACAACAGTTTGCATATTTGCACACGTACCCATTTTTCGAAAGGTAATCAATGACTTCATTTGCTAATTCCTGATGGTCTTCAACAACGAGAATATTCATAAATCTATTTAATTAAAAACGAGTCAAAGGAACAAATTAAGTTGTTACACCGTTTTTTATTATCAAAAAATTAACGCTTTAATACTACAAAAAAAGCTGATAAATTTCTTTATCAGCTTTTCAATAACTTTCTTTACTTTTCGATGCTTATTTAACTTTCGTGGTTATTTTGCTTTTAAAAAAACCACGAAATAGAACTTAATTAACAACCAAATTCATAGAAACTGCCAATACATCACCAGTTCCCGAATATCGAGATAACCAAACTTCGAGATAATCATTAGTTGACATTTCAACTGTTGACAAAATAGTCCCAGCATCAACATCACTGGAAGCTACACCACAATATACTTTAGATTGACCAATGACAACACCATTTTTCGCTAAATAAAAAACAAACACTCCTACTCCACTAACTGATGACCGAAAAGAAAATGTAGCGGCTGTTCTGAAATATCTTCTTTTTGACCCTAAATAAATTAATTTATTATCCGTGCCTCCAGTAGAGAACCTGAAGAGATTAGTTGAAGTCGTAATCCCTGCTAATTTTACTGGTGTCGTTGAGGCTACCGTTGTCGCACCAAAACCAACTGGATAATCCAAATTAGCATCTCCCGTAGAAACAGCATCACTTTCAGTAGGAATACCTGCACAGCGAACATTCCATTTATTATTGAAAAAATACCCTGTATACAACGCCGGATTGTATCCATTTACATATTTTCCACTAGAAACTGTTCCGGTAAAAACAACCGTTTCCATAACTGCATCTCCAGTGATTGTTGGATTAGAAGAAACATCAAAGCCGACACTCGTTCCATTTACTTCACTAAAACCTCCTTGTTTAGAAATTAAACCAAAAGTGCCTTGCAATTTTTCATAAGTTCCCGCATTATTACCGAACCAAGCTGCATTACTTATCAATAATTTAGTAATGGAGTCATAAACAATTCCCGTAGTATTCCCAACATATTGAACAATACTGACAAAAACCAATCCAAAACCTGTTATTGAACCTACATTGGAGGAATTAGCTATCACCAAATCCCTAATAATGATATTCTGTGCCGCTGTTCCACTTAAATTAAACACTTTGCCACCTCCCGAGACAACAATAGTAACGTTTCTAAGACTTCCTCCTGTTGCTCCATCAAACAAATTACCCGTCGCTCTAACTAACTTATCCTCATTTGCATCTATACCAGAAATATAGGCATTGTTTAAATCAATGGGCAAATCAAAATTTATCGTTCCATTTATTTCATAATAAGTATTGACATCCATAAGATATTTACTTCCGCCTCCAGCCGCTTTCTCTGCAGCCAAAACAGTTGCCAATACATCAGTCGATTTAATGAGTTTGTATTTTAATCTCCCATCGGCATCACCAAACATTTTAATCCACACAGAAGAAGTAGAGCTATAATAGTAAAAAGTTTTAACATCAGTGTCAAAGACCATTAATCCATTAGCAGGAGTGGCAATAGCTAGCCTTTGCGCAGTAGTCAATCGAGGGGCTAACATCCCTTGAGTTGTCGACGTAATATCTAAAATAGAACTCGGATCAGGAGTAACTGTACCTATTCCCACTTGAGCAGAAATAGTGGTGCCTAGAAGCATAAAAAATAAGGAATAGACAGCTAATACTTTGTTGGAGAGGAAGGTATTTTTCATCATATACAGTTTAGGAAAAAATTTACAAAAAATTTAGAATAACATAATCAGGTCGACAAAAGTATATTTTATTTCGACAAAGTGCACTATTTAGATCGATTAAAGGCATTTATGCAACGTATTTAACAGTTGTATGTTTATTTTCCTGCAAGCCGCATAATTAATACTGATTTCTTCGAATAAATTTTCAGTAAGGCACTAATTCATTATCAATTAAGACTTACAAGAAAGAAAATGACTGAGGCAGTTTCGTAGAAATAGTTTCATCTGACGTCTCTTTATCTGATTAGTTTTGTACTTTTGAGATTTTTATAAAATCACAATAATGTCACAAAAACGCCTTTTCCTGCTCGATGCTTACGCTTTAATCTTTCGCGGTTATTTTGCTTTTATAAAAAACCCAAGAATCAATTCCAAAGGAATGGATACTTCGGCCATTATGGGATTTATGAATGCCTTGATGGATGTCATCAAACGGGAGAAACCCGATCATTTGGCGGTAGCTTTTGACAAAGGTGGAAGCGATTATCGTTACGAAATGTACCAAGAATACAAAGCAAATCGCGATGCCACGCCCGAAGCTATAAAAATTGCCGTTCCTTATATTCAACAATTATTGAAGGCAATGCACATTCCTATTATTGAGGTCGCAGGTTTTGAAGCCGATGATTTAATTGGAACTTTGGCTAAACAAGCCGAAAAAGAAAATTTCCAAGTCTTTATGGTTACGCCAGATAAAGATTTTGCCCAATTGGTTTCCGAAAATATTTTTATGTACAAACCTGCTCGAATGGGCAACGACATCGAAATCTGGGGAATCCCAGAAGTCTTAGCTCGATTCGAAATTGAACGGCCAGAACAAGTGATTGATTTTCTAGGAATGATGGGCGATTCTGCCGACAATATTCCAGGATTTCCTGGTGTTGGCGAAGTTACAGCAAAAAAATTACTGAAAGAATTTGACTCCATGGAAAATCTTTTGGAAAACACTGATAAACTAAAAGGCGCATTAAAGGACAAGATTGAAAACAATAGGGAATTAGGAATATTATCCAAAAAATTAGCTCGAATCCTACTAGATTGCCCTGTTCAATTTAACGAAAGTGATTACGAATTATCAAAACCTGACGTTGAAAAAACAGATGCATTGTTCCAAGAATTGGAATTTCGACAACTGAAAGCGCAGTTTGACAAATATTTTGGAACTGGAAAAGAGTACGACGAAATCGACACCAATGGGAATAGCAATGACAGTAACAATAGCAATGAAAAAACAGTAAAAAAAGTAGTTCCAAAAAACGAAGATCAATTTGACTTGTTTGGTTTTTATGATGAGTCAGACTCGGCTCCTTCCCCTTCTGGGAAGGCTGGGATGGGGACTTTAGCAAATACTGAACATTTTTACCAAAGTATTCAGGGTGATTTTGCGGTGAAATTGCTTATGCAAAATTTAATGAATCAAACTTCGGTCTGCTTTGACACCGAAACCACTGGAATTGACGCTTTGAATGCAGAGTTGGTAGGAATGTCGTTCTCTTTCGAAAAAGGAAAAGCATTTTACGTTCCATTTCCCGAAAATCAGGAAGAAGCACAAGTTTTGGTTGATAAATTCAAACCTTTTTTCGAAAGTGAAACCATCGAAAAAATAGGTCAAAACCTCAAATACGATTTAAAAATCCTGTCCCATTACGGAGTTCAAATCAAAGGAAAATTGTTCGATACAATGATTGCGCATTATTTAATTAATCCCGATATGCGTCATAATATGGATGTTCTGAGTGAAACTTACTTGAAATATTCACCAAAATGCATTGACGATTTAATTGGCAAAAAAGGTAAGAACCAAAAATCGATGCGGGACATTTCATTGGAAGAAATCAAAGAATACGCCGCCGAAGATGCGGATATTACCTATCAATTGAAACAAAATTTCAGTCCAATTCTCGACAAAGCCGAAACCAAAATATTATTTGACGAAATCGAAATTCCGTTAATTCCAGTTTTGGCGGCAATGGAATTGGAAGGCATCAATTTAGATGTTCCATTTTTAAAATCAATGTCGGTCGAAATGGCCGTCGAAAGTAAAGCATTGGAACAAAAAATTTATGAAACTGCTGGCGAAAAGTTCAATTTGGCTTCGCCAAAACAACTTGGCGATATTTTATTTGACAAAATGCAAATTGGCGGAGCGAAACAAAAAAAAACCAAAACCGGTCAATATGCCACTGGTGAAGAGGTTTTGTCCTATCTGGCCAATGACAACGAAATTGTTCGCGACATTCTCGAATGGCGCCAAATGGTAAAATTGCAAAGCACTTATATTGATGCTTTACCCAACCAAGTTGACGCGAAAACAGGTCGCGTTCATACCGATTATATGCAGACTGTTGCCGCAACAGGTCGCTTGAGTTCCAATAATCCGAACTTGCAAAACATTCCGATTCGTACCGAAAGAGGACGATTAATCCGAAAAGCATTTATTGCTCGTGACGAAAACCACACTCTAGTGTCTGCGGATTATTCCCAAATAGAACTGCGAATTATTGCCGCTTTGTCTGGTGAAGAAAATATGATTAGAGCGTTCCAAAACAACGAAGACATTCACAGAAGTACGGCTGCCAAAGTATTTAATGTGCCGTTAGAAGAAGTTACAAAAGAGCAACGTAGCAATGCCAAAACGGTAAATTTCGGAATTATTTATGGCGTTTCTGCTTTTGGATTATCAAATCAGACATCGCTTTCGCGAAAAGAAAGTGCCGCTTTGATTGATGCGTATTATGCGACTTATCCAAAACTAAAATCGTATATGTCTGGTCAAGTGGATTTTGCTAGAGAAAATGGTTATGTGCAAACTGTTTTTGGAAGAAGACGCTATTTGAAAGACATTAATTCCGCCAATATAATGGTCAAAAGTGGTGCTGAACGAAATGCCGTAAACGCGCCAATTCAAGGTTCAGCCGCAGATATTATCAAAATTGCAATGATTAATATTCACAGAAAATTGGTTTTAGAAAACTGGAAATCGAAAATGTTGTTACAAGTACACGATGAATTGGTGTTTGACGTTCACAATTCTGAACTGGAAAGAATTCAACCAATGATTAAGCACGAAATGGAAAATGCTTTTATAATGGATGTTCCGTTGGATGTAGAAATTGGAATGGGAAAAAACTGGTTGGAAGCGCATTAAAAAATTTGAACAGCTTTGACAACTTTTAAAAAGTTGTCAAATCTAACTCGGAAGACGAAATGGGAAATGTTTTATATTGGATGTTCCGTTGGATGTTGAAATTGGCGGGAAGCGCATTGATAACATAGAAAGAATTTCAAATTAAGATATATTTGTCCAAACACAATTAAATGGCGTTAATTTCACTTTCTGAAAAATCAATAAAACATATTAAATCAATAACCAATAGTCAATATTTAGACCTTATTGGGTTGGTTATCGTTTTGATTGGTTCGGTGTATTTAGGATATCATAAAACTACAATTCCTATCCATTCATTTGGAACAAACTTCGATTTTCCACTTGGAATTTTCTCGATTATCAATGTTGGATTTTCTATGATTTCGACTAGATTGGTTACCAAGAAAAACAATTTTGGTAATTTTATTGGAACATTAAATACTGCTTTGAGCGGAACTATCGACTATCTTTTGGGAAATGCCGCGGCAATTTTAACGTATCCTATTTCATTTGTTGGGAATTATGTTGCCTTTAGATTCTGGAAAAAGAAAAAGATTTTGAATTCTATAGACGGCATTTTTTATAGAAATCTAATTTTTGGAATGATTTTATCTCTAATTCTAAATTATCTTGGATTTGCTTATTTTAGCGATAAACCTATTGATTGGAAACTGTTTTTCGCAATTGCCATTCCAGCTGGAATTAGTTTTGGTGGCACTTTTAACACCAGTCGGATGTATCCCGACAATTGGATTATGTGGCAACTTTATAATCTTTCGAAAATTGTCCAAAGTGTTATGATATTGAATATTGCCAATACTATCAAATATGTATTTTATCTATTCAATGCCATTTTAGGTTATATTACTTGGAATGACGATAAGAAAAAAAACTTATTTAAGTCCTCTAGTGGACTCCCGCTCTCTTAATTCGGTTTTGATAATGCTGGTTTTATATGGCTGCTCCTCACCTTTAGTTTCTAGTCTTTCGATAAGTAATTTTGCAGCGGCTTCGCCAATTTCTGGTCCGTGCTGACTCACTGTGGTTAAACTTGGAGACAACCTTCTTGAAGCAAGAATGCCATCGGCAAAACCTATTATGGAAAGATTTTCGGGTATTTTATATCCTTTTTTCAGACCAATTCGTAAAGCCACAACCGAATCATCTTCGTCTAAGGCAAATATTCCGTCAATGGTATGATTATTAAATAAAATTTCTGCTTTGGCCTTTAGCGCCTCTTCTGAATCGGTTCGTAAAATCAAATCCGAGTTGATGGTAATGTTATTATTTTGCAAGGCTTTTAGATATCCCTCCGTTCTTAGTTTTCCCACACTCAAATTATCTACCGAAGAAAATAAAGCAATATTTTTACAGCCAATATTTATCAAATGCTGAGTCGCGTTGAGTGCTGAATCAAAATCATCTACCACAACTTTATCGCATTCGACCTCATCCACGATTCTATCAAACATTACAATTGGCGTTCCGTCGTTTATAATTTCTTTAAAATGATTAAACTCATGTAGTTTTTGAGCTTCTTCACAAACCGATAAAATAAAGCCATCGATAGTTCCGTTGCTCAACATTTCTAAGGTGTTAATCTCTTTTTCCAACGACTCATTTGAAATACAAGTAATGACATTATACCCTTTTTCTTCGGCAACTTTTTCGATTCCGGTGAATACTTTGGCAAAGAAAGAATTGAGAATGTTTGGAATAATAACTCCAATGGTTTTGGTTTTTCTGTTTTTGAGATTCAGACCAATAACGTTTGGTTTGTAATTTTTGAGTTTTGCGTATTCCTTAATCCTTGTTTTTGTTTGTTCACTAATTTCAGGACTATCATTCAAGGCTTTTGAAACTGTAGAAACAGAAACATTGAGTTCTTTGGCAATTTGTTTTAGAGTCGCTTTAGCTTTCATAGGGGAATTAGTTTTAATTTGCTAAAGTAATAAAAAACTGCTGAGTAGGGCTGTAAGTCAATAGTAAAATATAAGTAAAATGGATTAATTTTAAAAAATTTGGCAGGCAATGAAGCGTTTATAAGGAATTACGCAATATTTATCCTTTAAATTTTGTTTTTTTGAAAGAAAGCTCCGCAAATTTTTAAAAATTAATTCTTAAATTTAAAGCTGGTTTCCCAAGGAATTTTTGAATTTCAAAACGGAATTGTTTGAAAATATTATTTTTTAAAACTGGAATTCAGTAATCTGATTATCAGAATAAAATAAAATTTAACGACTATTTGCATTTCAAAAAAATAATTGTACTTTTGCACTCCCTTTATTGGGAATGGAATGTTTAATTAAAATAAATTATTGTGAACGCATTAAGCTACAAAACAGTATCGACAAGCAAAGCAACCGTATCCAAAGAATGGATTGTGGTAGACGCTGACGGTCATAACTTAGGTCGTCTTGCTTCAAAGGTCGCTATGATCCTTAGAGGTAAATACAAGCCAAGTTATACCCCACACGTGGACTGTGGAGATAACGTAATTGTTATCAACTCAGAAAAAATCAACCTTACAGGTAACAAAATGGACGAAAAAACGTACGTTCGTCACACTGGTTATCCTGGAGGACAAAGAACTTTAACTGCTAAAGTATTACAGGCAAAAAACCCTGCATTATTAGTAGAAAAAGCAGTAAAAGGAATGTTACCTAAAAACAAATTAGGAGCAGAACTTTTCAGAAATTTAAATGTTGTTGTAGGATCAGAGCACAAACAAGGCGCTCAAAAACCTAAAACTGTTAACCTAAACGATCTTAAGTAATGGGAGTAATTCACAAAATCGGTAGAAGAAAAACCGCTGTTGCACGTGTATATGTTTCAGAAGGAACAGGAGTTATCACGATAAACAAAA
>JAAFGY010000061.1 GCA_010365135.1 Flavobacterium sp. | reverse complement strand
TCAAACAGAAAATGATGTTCCAACAGGATATTGCAGGGATTGGGTAACCGAATCGGTGAATGGAACTTATCCCGAAGTGGATATAGAATTGAGGTCAGAACGCTGCAATCATTGTGATAATGCGCCTTGTGTGAGAACTTGCCCAACCGAAGCCAGCCACATTATTGAAGGCGGAATTGTTTTGGTTGACAGAGATTTGTGTATTGGTTGTGGTGCTTGTATAGAATCTTGTCCTTACGATGCCAGATACCGTCATCCCGATTTAGGAATTGTTGATAAATGTACGTTTTGCGTTCACCGAGTTAAAAAAGGACAAGATCCAGCTTGTGTTTCCGTTTGTCCTACGAACTGTATGTATTTTGGTGATTTGGATGATTCTAATAGCAAAGTAGCTCAATTATTAGCCGAAAGAAAATACAAAGTCTTGGCAAAAGAAGCCGGAACATCACCCAATGTTTATTATTTAATTTAATCAAAAAGATGCGTCTTTAACTATAATTCATTTAAAATGAAAGAAGAAATTTTCATCAGCGGTAGAAATATTCCTCATATAGATCCTCATTTATCACTTTGGGAATTCCCCATCTCTTTGTATTTATTTTTGGGAGGATTATCTGCAGGAATTTTATTGTTTTCAGCCTTAACCCATCTTCTAAATAAAGATGAAGAACTAAAAGGAGCATCCAAATGGGCGCCACTTATTGTACCTTTTGCTTTAGCAATTGGATTGTTTGCCTTAATTATAGATTTAGGAAATCCATTTTATTCTTGGAAACTCTACACCACCATTCGATTAGAATCGCCAATGTCTTGGGGAGCTTGGGTCTTATTAATTGTAACGCCACTTTCCATTCTTTGGGTTTTTTCCGATTTGAGAAAGTTGTTCCCAAAACTAAATTATACCAAACTTCCAATTTTATTTAAATTAGAAGATTTTTGTGTGAAATACAAGAGATATATGGCTTTGGCTTTAAT
This sequence comes from Flavobacterium sp., assembly GCA_010365135.1. Lineage (GTDB taxonomy): Bacteria > Bacteroidota > Bacteroidia > Flavobacteriales > Flavobacteriaceae > Flavobacterium. The sequence continues at coordinate 17,779 of JAAFGY010000061.1, read as the reverse complement.
TCCATTGACAATTGTATTGGGAATTTACACCGGTATTTTACTTTCTGCTTTTAATGCTCGTCCGCTTTGGAACAATGCTATTTTAGGGCCATTGTTCTTGGTTTCTGGACTTTCGACAGCGGCAGCCACCATTATTTTGTTTGCCAAATCATCGCATGAACGACATTTATTCAGCAAAATTGATGTGTTATTAATTGTCATCGAAATGGGTTTAATTATCCACTTGATTATGGGCTATTATGCTGGAAACGAAATGCAAGTCGAAGCCGTAAAAATATTAGTTGGTGGCGATATGACTACCTTGTTTTTTGGATTCTTCGTTGCTTTGGGTTTACTATTGCCTTTAGTTCTAGAAGTATTCGAATTAATGGGCTATAAAGTTCCTGTAGTCGTTCCTGCTATTTTAATTATCGCAAGCGGATTAATTTTTAGGGTTTTGATGGTCGAAGCAGGACAAATTACACGTATTCTTTATTAATTTTTAAAGTAAAAAAAATGGAAATAAAATCAGATAAACAACACGTCTATTGGAATCCCTATCTTGGAGGATTTCTTTTAGGCATCGTACTAATATTGACTTTCTTCTTTACAGGAAGAGGTTTGGGCGCATCAGGAGCGGCCAAAGCTATTGTGAGCCAAACCGTTCATACAGTCGCACCAACTCATGCCGATAATAACACGTATTACGCTGATCAATTTTTAGGAGGTAAAGTACCTATTAGCAATTGGTTGGTTTTTGAAGTAATTGGGGTTGTTGCAGGAGCTTTTATTTCGGGTTCGTTGTCGGGTAGAGTATTTTTTAGAGTGCAACATTCTCCAAAAATAACTCCCAGAAAGCGCTTGTGGTTTGCTTTAATAGGAGGTGCTTTATTTGGATTTGGAGCACAATTTGCCAAAGGATGTACCAGCGGAGCAGCTTTAAGTGGAATGACTGTGTTGTCTTTAGGTGGTTATATAGCGATGCTTTCTATTTTTGGTGGTGCTTTTCTATTTGCCTATTTCTTTAGAAAATTATGGCTATAACTTCTAACTTTTAAAATATATATTATGGGACCTTTAATACCAGAAATACTATCAGATCAATGGAATAATATTATTGCCATTATTACTGGAATGGCATTTGGATACGTTTTGGAATCCTCTGGATTTTCTTCTTCCCGAAAATTGGTAGGCGTTTTTTACGGATATGATTTTGCTGTTTTACGAGTGTTTTTTACAGCAGCAATTACAGCTTCAATAGGCTTGTTGTTTATGGACTACTTCGGATGGATCGATATGGCAGCATTAGATGGTTTGCCAGCCAGAGTTTGGCCGATTATAGTTGGCGGAATCATAATGGGAATGGGTTTTGTAACTGGTGGATTTTGTCCGGGAACTTGCATCACCGCCATCGGAATTGGAAAATTAGATGGATATGTGTTTTTTGGAGGAATAATTTTGGGTGTATTTGTGTTTTCTGAAATGTTTCCGCTATTCGAAAATTTTTATAATTCAAGTAATTTGGGAGATGTAACAGTGCCCGAATATTTCAATATCAGTCCGTATTGGTTTACAGTTGGCATAGCCGTGATTGCCATAATCGCTTTTTATGTGACAATGCTTATCCAAAAAAAGATTAAAAACGTTGAATATTAATTTCATAGCACAGTTTCCTATGTTATATCTAATTTAAAATGAAAAAACGATATCTATTTTTAGCCTTAGTGCCAATTGTATTATCTATTATTTTGGCTTTTTTGCCCGACAAAAGCAATTCTATCGATTCCAAAAGAAATCAAAAAAGCTTGAAATCTGCTAAATATACTGGAGTTACACCCAATAATTTGTTATTGGAATCAGTCAATAATAATCGGTTTATTCAACCTGATGAATTGGCAAAAGTTATTATTGGTCAAGATCCTTCCTATCTTTTGGTTGATTTAAGAGATGCTGCTCAGTTTGAGAAATTTACACTTCCGGGAGCAATCAACATTCCTTATGAAAAAATATTAACCGAAGAAAACCAAGCCGTTTTCGATTCAGAAGCTTATAATGTGGTCTTATTTTCCAATGGTACTATAGTTCCAGATCAAGTTTGGATGATTTTGCGTAGAGCAGGAATTAAAAATTTGAAAGTTTTAAACGGAGGATTGAATCAATTTTATCAATTGTATTTAAATCCACCCAAACCATTAGAAACGGATCCAAAAGAAGCCTTTGAAAATTATAGTTTCCGAAAAGCCGTTGGAGCACATTTGGGATTACCTAATCCAGATGAATTTATTCCCGGAGGAGCTTCAAAAGTACAATCCAACACAACGACTTCTATTGCAAAACCTATTGAAAAAGTGACATCTAAAGCCACTCCAAAAGTAATTACTCCTAAAAAACATTCCGGTGGAGACGAAGGATGTTAGCAGGAAAATATTTTCAATAAATTGAAACGAAATTAACAAAATTAACCGAGTTAAAATGGACACAAAACCTATAAATGATACTTCAGAATTTTCTAAAACCAATTGGATTACTTTTGCAGTTATTGCGACACTTGTTGTGTTAGTTCTTAGTTTTATATTTTTAAAAACGGATAAATACACTTTTAAAACGCCTTTAAATAAAGAACTTTCCGAAATTAAAATAGCCAGTTTTCAAGTAGCTCCACAAACAGTAGCCAAAGCTATATTGAATAAAAATAAATCCATCGTTCTAGTCGATGTGCGAAGCCAGTTTGATTTTGCAAAAGGACATTTACCCGAAGCTAAAAATATTTACAAAGTCAATCTAATGGACGATTCAAATATGGATTTTTTTAGGACTCTAAAAAGCGAAAATAAAAAAGCAATATTGTACGGGAACTCTGCATCAGAAGCCAATGTCCCTTTTATGATTTTGAAACAAATGGGTATAGAAAACATCAGCTATTTAGCCGTTGGATACGAAGATTTAAAAGACGGAAATTGGGCTGAAATTGCTGAAAACCAAACAAAATTTAACGATGAAACTGCTGTAGTAGATTTTGCAAAATTCATTTCAGATGCCAATAAATCTAGTAGTAAAGTAAATAAGACTGTTGCCAAACCAACTTTATCTAAATCAAAAGTAATTGTAAAACCAGTAAAATCAGCCGCTGTACAAGACGAAGGTTGTTGATTGTAAATTGTCAAAAGATAAATAGATTGCCATTTATTGTCTATTTTTGAGGTATATTCCACTTTATTTTGAGTCCAATTAAACCATTTTTCATAGGCTTTTTGTCTTTAATTACCCTGCTTTTGGTCGGATGCAAACAAGCTGACCAAGAATATCGTGTTCTCGATACTAAAGAATCTTGCTTGTCTTGCCATAGCGAAATGACGGGTTTTAGCCAATATCACGAGCCTAAAGTTATTGGTTGTGCTTCCTGTCATTTGGGAAATATCCATTCTAATGATAAAAATGCAGCTCATAAAGGAATGGTTCTAATTCCAGGAAATCTTCAAAATGCAGCTCAAACTTGTGCAACGGCCAATTGTCATTCCAAAGAACTAAACCGAATTCAAAAATCATTAATGACTTCCAATTCGGGAATTATTAGTGTCGATAAATATCTTTTTGACGAATTAAAACCTCAAGATTCTATTTTTCATATTACCCATTTAGGACAATCCGCTGCCGATATGCACCTCAAGAACAAATGTGCTACTTGTCATTTAGGAAATGAAAAAACACAGTATGCAGCAGTAACTGAAACGTCTCGTGGCGGAGGATGTTTGGCCTGCCATTTGAATTATGATAAAGGAACAAAACCCAATATCAAAGACCAAATTCACCCGCAAATTAATCTCAACGTCGATAATTCTAAATGCTTTGGTTGCCATAGCCGTTCAGGAAGAATTGCAACAAATTATGAAGGTTGGAGCGAAACATTGCTCACGTCCAAAGAAGTGAAAAACAGTAAAAATCATCGTATTTTAATGGATGGAAGAGTGTTTGAAAAAGCAACTCCCGATGCGCATCACAATTCAGGAATGCTTTGTATTGATTGTCATCTATCGCAAGAAATAATGGGAGATGGCAAGACTTACAAACACGAAGCCGATGCCATAAAAATAAGTTGTGCCGATTGTCATACGCAAGGCAAACCGCTTCCATCTAAGTCTTCGCAAATGGATTATATCTCAGCATTCGATTATGCATTACGAGGCTATAAGCATTCTACAGACGGTTTTTTAGTAACAAAAAAAGGTTCTTTTCCGTTGGTAAACACCTATAAAGACGCCAAAGGAAATGCTTTTTTAGTTTCAAAAATTAGTAAAAAGGAACTTGCGATAAAACCTTCTTGCAAACGAGATGCGGTGCATCAAAAAGTATCTTGCAGTATGTGTCATACGGCTTGGGCGCCAACATGTATAGGATGTCACACCGATTATGATCCAAGAGTGATCAATGCCGATAAAACCCAAGGTCGATGGATTGAACATGTGGCAGAATTTGGTTTTGCGCCACCTACAATTGGAGTTAAAAAAACTGGAAAATCCAAAGAATTTGTCCCAGCCATTCCGGGTATGATTATGACTTTGGATAAATCTAATTTTAAAGGAAATAAATCTGGAAAGGACAAGAAATTTGTTCGTTGGTACGCGCCAAATGCAGCTCATACAACTGTCAAATTGGCTAGAGATTGTGCTTCCTGTCATCTCAATTCACAAGCATTAGGTTTTGGAAAAGGAACATTAAATTATAAAGTTCAATCAAAAACTGCTCGTTGGGAATTTACACCTTATTATACAAATTCTCCTCAAGATAAGTTGCCACAAGATGCTTGGATTGGTTTTATGAAAGATGTAAACCCAAAAACTAGGTATTCGTCTCACGATTATTTATTTCCGTTGGATTTGAAAGAACAAAAGAAAATGCTTGAAGTAGGAGCGTGTATTCATTGTCATGAAAAAGACGACAAATTCTTAAAACGATTAATCATTGGAAATTATCAAATGATGCTGAAAACGAGAAAAAAAGAGTGTGTAATTCCTTAGAGGATTAACCGAATTCACATACTTTGTGTAAGCTATTAAGATTTACTAATTTGATTGACTTACCGTTTACTTCGATTAAACCATCATTTTCCAATTCTTTTATAATACGTATCACATTTTCCATAGAAAGACCTAAAAAATCAGCCATATCTTGACGGCTCAGCGACATCGTATATTCGTTACTGAAATAAACGCTATTAGCCATACAAACCAACATAAACGCTACTTTTCCTCTGGAATTTTTTTCCATCATATTCATAAATCGTTTGAAAATACGGGATGAATTATGATTTAGGAATTTTATAATTTCATTTGAGAATGCTACATTTCTAGCAAGCACTTCTTTGAAAGCTATATTATCATAAATTTCAACTTCACAATCTTCAGTAGCAGTTACATTGTATAAATAAATGTTTTCCTTACAAAATAAACTAGATAATCCTAAAAAAGTGTTGTTTCCTTTAAGAATTAAAATGACATTTTTTTGATTGCCTTCCATGCCCAATTTAAAAAAACCTGTTTTACTATAAACAATACTATTTGCAACGGTTCCTTGTTTGAGAATAATGTCATTTTTTTTATAAAAAAGGGTTTTTTTGTTTTTATTTAAAATGGCTTTATCTGAATCAGTTAACAACTCAAATGCGCTATCATGTTTGATGTCTTTTAAGCAATCTAGTAACATATTTCTACTATTTTATACTACAAAAATACGTTTTTAAAATTGATATATATCAACTTTTGTATTGATAAATATAAGATTAAAAACTGTTTAATTGCAATACTCTTAGAAGTTAAAAATTTTTAATATTTCGGAAATTTGTGTCAGTAAAATACATCTATTTTACACAATGACCAAAACAACCAATAGTTTATTAACAATTAATTAATTTCTAAAAATCATGAGACAAAGAATTTCAATTTTGATAATAGCGGTAATTATACCCCTATTTGTGGCTACAAGTTGTAGAGAATATGAAGCAGCCAGTGTCGATGAATATACTATTTTAACTGAGTATATGAAAAGCACCAATAAGGATTTTGCAAATATCGTTGATGCCACATGGGTAAAGCCAGCAAATGCAATAAATGTAAATGTTACCGACTATTCTGTTCCGGATTATTATGTAATGGACATTCGTTCAGCTGTAGATTTTGACAATGGTCATATTAAAAATGCAGTAAATGTTCAATTAGCTAATATTTTGACTGCTGCGCCGAATGCAGGAACAAAACCTATTTTGGTAGTTTGTTATACCGGACAGACAGCCGCACGTGCAGTTGCTTTTTTAAGATTGAGTGGGTTTACTTCTCACGTTCTCAAATGGGGAATGGCTGGGTGGCATTCCGCTTTCCAAGCAAAATGGACTTCGAATGCCGCTCAATTGAATCACGCCAATTGGGTTACAACAGGAGCACCCGCAACAGTTTCTCAATTTAAATCTCCAGTGCTAACTACAGGAAAAACTACTGGAGAAGAAATTCTAAAAGCACGTATTGCAATTGCATTGGCCAATGCCGCTTGGACGGTATCCAAAACTGATGTTTTGGCAAATCCTACTAATTACTTTATCAACAACAAATGGGGACAAGCAGATTGGGATACTTATGGACATATTACAAGTGCCTACAGAATAGATGTAGCCGACGGTTTGACAATTGATGGATTAAACAAATTTAATCCTGCAGCTACAACTTTTGTAACTTATTGCTATACCGGTCAAACCTCTTCCATTACTTCGGCTTGGTTGAATGTTGTAGGTTTTGACAATGCTAAAAGTTTAAGTTTTGGAGCCAACGGAATTATTTGGGATACTATGAAAAACGGTTCGGTTGCCATCAGAAAATCAACTTGGCAAGGTGATTTAAGTGCTTGGAACAACAACTTTGGATATTATAAAACCGATGGAACTTATGTTTCTCCTATTTAATTTTTAATCAAATAATCAAACCAAAAAATGTAATAGTCGTCATAGTTAGATTTATAGAGAATTATTACATCTAAAAAATAAAAATCAATATTATGAAATCAATAAAAATAATACTATTCTTTGCAATCACATTTGCATTTCAAATGAGTTATTCTCAAGGCTGCGAAAGTCCTGGTGAAGGAGATGGCATCAAAATATTTGGATTTATTCAACCCCAATATGAACATACTTATACAGGTGTAAATGGCAATCGAACCTCAAACTTAGACACAAATGGATTTTTTTTCAACCGCGCCAGACTGGGTGTAATGGGAAATGTTCCTTATGATTTTTCATATTATTTTATAATGGAACTTTCGCCTGCCGCTGGATTTGGAATTTGCGATGCTTATGTGTCATACGATCGTTATGGTTCTTATTTTAAGGCAGCAGTAGGTCAATTTAAAAGTCCGTTTGGAGCAGAACAAATTCAAGCTTGTCATAAATTATATACCATAGATCGTTCTGAAGTAGTCAATCAATTAGCTGGGCCTATTCGCGATATGGGTATTACCGTGCTAGGAGGAACCGGCGATAAAATTAAAATGGGAGCAGGTGTAAAAGACGTAATTGGTTACCAATTTGCTATAATGAACGGTGAAGGACGTGATGTGATAGGAGATGATATTGAATATAAAACACTTAGCGATAATTATTTTACATATATTTCAAGATTGACCTTCTCTCCAAGCAAATATATTACTTTTGGAGGTAGCTATGAAACTGGTAAATTTACTCCTATTTCTGCTACAGCTACAAAGCCCGATAGCCGTACTAGACTAGGTTTTGATGCTTTAATAAAATACAAAAATTTCACCTTACAAGGCGAATATATCAAAGGAACAGATGAAGGATCCTACACTACTGGCGGAGGTTGTGGAGGAGAAGTTACTACTGTAGCAGGTTCAGTTGATAGAAGTGGCTATTATGTTACTGCTTTATACAAAACCAAATGGAAATTAGAACCAGTTCTTAAATATGAAACTTACGATCCTAATAATAGCATTAGTGGTAATACTGCCATAAGATGGACAACAGGAATAAATTACTTTTTCAACGAATGGACTAGATTACAAATAAATTATCAGTACAATTATGCCGATGCTGCAATTCCTTACGGCACACCTTATCAAGATGTTTTGCAAATTCAAATGCAAATTGTAATTAAATAGCCCAAAAAATAGTGGTGTGAGTATTTTGAAATAATAGTACTCACACTTTTTTTAAACTCAAAAAACAGAATGCTATGAATGCAACAAAATTATTCAGTTCCTTATTGATAATTATTTTATTTGTAAGTAACACTTTCGCCCAGGACCTGATCACTGCCAAAGAATTTATCGCTTTGCAAAAAGAAAAACCGAATTTGGTTATTGTAGATGCCAGCAAAGATAAATTATACGCACAATCACATATCGAAGGAGCCATTAATATTCCTTATACAATTCTAAATGAAAAAGATCCAAAAATTGACGGAACGATGTTACCGTTAGAAGATGTAGCTAAAATTCTTGGGAATAAAGGTATTTCAAATGAAGATTCTATTGTGGTTTATGACGAAGGAACTCAAAAATATGCTACTCTAGTGTATTGGATTTTTAAATATCTAGGAGCTAAAGACGTAAAAGTTTTGCATAAAGAAATGAACGCTTTTAGAGATGCACGTATAAAATTGACTTCTGAGGTGCCAACAGTAAAAACTAAAACATTTAATGTGAATTTAGTTCCCGAAATCAATGCAGATGCCGCTTATGTTGAATCGGTAATTGGCAATCCCGATGTAATAATCATTGATGCGAGAACTCCAGACGAATTCAATGGTGTGAGAAACGAGAAAAGTACCTACAGCAATGGACACATAAAAGGAGCTATAAACATTCCTTATGAAAGTTTGGTTAAAACAGGAACCAATGATTTTATATCTCCAGAGGAATTTAAAAAAGTAGCAGCAATAGAGCTATCTCCCGAAAAAACCTATTTATTGTATTGTAAAACAGGTATAAAAGGAGCAACACTTTATACTTATATGGTTAATGTTTTAGGTTTCAAAAATGTTAAAAACTATAAAGGAGCCTATGCCGAATGGGATTATTTGGGAAAACTTAGTCTAAAATAGATAGTTAGTTAATTAATATTTTTTGTCATTTTGTAGTTGCCACGAATTATATAAATTCTCATAAATTAGCTAATCTATGAAGTGTGAATTTATTTAATTCGTGGTTTTTTTGGATATGCTAGGTCGAAATTATCAAATTGTTGAACCGAAGATTACTTTGGAAGCAATTTGGTAAAAAACAGCCTAAATTATACCTTAACTCCTAAAGAATTTAGATATAAAAGCTTAAATTTGGAAAACAGTTTAAATTGAAACCTAATCGTTGTAAAGTCTAACAAATAGGCAATTAAAACCAGAAATAATTAATTATGTTGAAAGATAATTTTGGAAGAGCACACAATTACCTGCGTATTTCTCTGACCGATTTTTGTAATTTCAGATGTCAGTATTGCATTCCGGACGAAAACACCTCTTTTATGCCTTCTTCTCGTTTAATGAAGGTCGATGAAATTGATGCTATCGCCAGAGAATTCGTTAAATTGGGAGTCAAAAAAATACGCCTTACAGGAGGAGAACCATTGGTTCGAAAAGATTTTAGCGAAATTGTTTCGGCACTTTCAAAATATCCAATAGAACTTACTTTAACCACAAACGGACTTCGTACCAATGAATTTATCGACGTTTTTAAAAAAACAGGAATAAAATCGATTAATGTAAGCCTTGACACACTTGATAAAGACAAATTTCACAGTATTACCAAGCGAAATGTATTCGAAAAAGTGTGGAACAACATTCAGCAACTTATCGACGAAGGATTTCACGTAAAAATAAATACCGTTGTAATGCGGGATTTTAATGATTCGGAAATTCTTGATTTTATAGATTGGACCAAAAAACAACCCGTTCACGTTCGGTTTATTGAGTTTATGCCTTTCGATAAAAACCAATGGAATACTCAGAAAGTATTTAGTTATCAAGAAATTTTGGATATTGCAGCAACAAAGTATGATTTCATCCGAATGAAAGATGGGGCAAATGAAACCGCCAAAAAATTCAAACCTTTTAATCACGAAGGAACTTTTGCGGTAATCAGTACAATGAGCGCTCCATTTTGTGGCAATTGCAATCGAATGCGACTTACAGCCGATGGCAAAATGAAAAATTGTTTATTCTCAAAAGGAGAAGCCGATATTTTGACTGCCTTTAGAAATTCAGAAGATATTGTTCCCATAATCAAGCTTTGTGTAGCTAGTAAAGCAGAAGCGTTGGGCGGACAATTTCAAGGCGATTACAAAAAAATTGATGCTTCAAAAATCGACAACAGAAGTATGATAAACATCGGAGGATAACCCTTTTTTTTGAAAACCGTTATTCCTTTTTTGGCATATCGAAATAAATATTAATTATGATAAATGTACAAGAAGCCAAACAGTTAATTGATGAAAATTGCTGTTCTTTAAAAGTAGAAAACTTAACTTTATTAGAAGCCAACGGAAGCATCTTGGCCGAACCTATTTATGCCGCAATAGACACGCCTCCTTTTCATCAATCGGCTATGGATGGCTATGCTTTTTCTTATGAAAATTGGGATAAAAAAAGTGATTTAATGGTAGTTGGCGAAATTCAAACCGGCAATTTTTCGAACACTATTTTAAAAGCCAACGAAGCGGTACGAATTTATACCGGAGCACCGATTCCTCCAGGAACCGATACCGTTGTAATGCAGGAAAAAATAAGTCGCGACGAAAATACAATTCAAATTCTGGATAATTATTTAGCAAAAGGAGCCAATGTTCGCCCACAAGGTTCGCAAACCCAAAAAGGAGAATTAGCATTGCAAGAAAAACAATTATTGACACCCGTTGCGATTTCTTTTTTAGCCGGAATTGGAGTTAATAAAGTAAAAGTTTTTTCAAAACCAACCATCAGTATTATTGTAACGGGCAAAGAATTGGCTGCTGCAAACGACCAAATTACCGAAGGAAAAATTTTCGAATCCAATTCAATTGGTCTCATTGCAGCTTTGCAACAATTGGGCATAAATCCTGTTTCGGTTGAAGTGGTCGATGATGTCGAAGAAGAAATTGAACAAGCCATTTCCAATCAATTATCTTCCGATATTCTAATTCTTACAGGCGGAGTTTCGGTGGGCGATTATGATTTGGTTCCTGCTTCATTAGAAAAATGTGGTGTCCAAAAAATATTCCACAAAATCAAACAAAAACCCGGAAAACCTTTTTATTTTGGACGTTACAATCAAACCTTGGTATTTGCTTTGCCGGGAAATCCAGCAGCGGTTATGAGTTGTTTTTATGAATATGTTGTTCAGGCCATTAGCAGTTTTACAAAGAAAGAATCTTTCAAGAAAATGGCATTTCCATTGGCTGAAGATTTTAATAAAAAAGCAGGATTGACTTATTTTCTAAAGGGAAAAATGGGAGAAAAAAACGTTACCGTATTGAACAATCAAGAAAGTTACAAACTAAATTCTTTTGCCGTAGCGGATTGTCTAATAGAATTTGATGAGGATAAAGAAAATTTCAAAAAAGGAGATTTGGTTAGCGTTAGAATGATTTTGTAAACAGATTAATTCCTGAATAAAAATGAAAAACTTAATAATCAAAGGACATCTTTCGATTGAAAATAGCAAAGGACATTTGATGGGAATGGGCAAAAAAGAATTGCTCGAAAAAATCAAAGAAACTGGCTCCATCAAAGCCGCAGCAATCCAAATGAAAATTTCTTACCGTCACGCATGGGAAATGATTAAAAAAATGAACTCCATTTCAGAGGTTCCCCTTGTTATAAAAAACACGGGAGGTTCCAGCGGAGGAGGCACTGTTGTTACCGAAGAAGGCGAGGAGTTAATTGCTTGTTACATCAAATTGAACGCTGCTTTCGAGGAATTTAAAGAACAAATCTGCCAAACTATTTAATTTTATGTATTTAGAAATTTTATTTTATGTGTTGCTGGTGTTGGTCGCTTTTCTTTATTCCTCAGTGGGTCACGGCGGAGCAAGCGGGTATTTGGCTTTGATGGCTTTCTTTTCGTTTGCTCCAGAAACGATGCGTCCAACAGCTTTGTTGCTGAATATTTTTGTTTCATTGATTGCTTTTATTCAATATTATCGAGCAGGATTTTTCAAATGGAATTTGTTTTGGCCTTATGCAATAGCTTCTATTCCAACAGCTTTTATTGGCGGAATGATTACCGTTGAGGTTGGTTTGTATAAAAAAATATTGGCAGTTCTTTTACTTTTTTCGGTTGTACGATTGTTGGGAATTCAATTCAAAACGGCAACATTTGATGTAAAACAAAATCTATTCTTGGCACTTTTCATAGGGGCCATCATCGGATTGTTTTCAGGAATGATAGGAATTGGCGGCGGTATTATTTTAAGTCCAATCATTTTGTTGATGCATTGGGCCGATATGAAAAAAACAGCGGCAATTTCGGCCTTGTTCATTTTTGTAAATTCAATTGCTGGTTTTGCAGGACTTTTTACCAAAGGGTTTGAATTTAAAACTGAAATGGGATTGATGATTGTCCTTGCATTAATAGGTGGAATTTTAGGCTCTTATTTCGGTGCCAATAAATTTAGAAGTGAATTTTTGAATAAAATATTGGCAGTGGTTTTGCTTCTTGCTTCCATAAAATTAATTTTTACTTGATGATGAGTTTGAAAATAAACGGTGTAAACGGATATATTTTGGCGGGTGGCAAAAGTTCTCGAATGGGCACCGATAAAGGCTTGCTTCTCTTTGAAGGAAAAGCTATGATACAATATGTTATCGACCAAATGCAGCCTCTTTTTGACAATTTGGTTATTGTTTCCAATAATCGGGAATACGAAAAATTTGGCTTGAAAGTGATTCCAGATTTGATAAAAAACATTGGACCCGCAGGTGGAATTTACACCGCTTTGAAGCATTCAGAAGCTAAATTAAATTTTATTGTGAGTTGCGATATGCCTTTTATTACCAAAGAAGCGATCGCTTTTATCATAGAAAATACCAATGAATCGCAAATTGTTTTATTGGAAAATCAAGGGAAATTAGAACCTTTATTTGGCATATATTCTAAAGATTGTGAAAATACTTGGTTCGAACTTATTCAGCAAAATACAATTAAATTACAGGATATGGTTTTAAAATTCAAATTGAAAACAATTCCTGTTGAAAACAACGAAATCTTTAAGGAATCTTTTTTTAATAATATCAATACCAAAGCCGATTTTGACAACGCATTAAATCGAAATTAAAATGAAAATCAACCTACTTGCTTTTGGACAAATAGCCGAGATAACGGGCAAATCTGCTTGGAAAATTACTGGAGTAAAAGATACTAATTCATTAATTGAAAACTTAGAAATACAATTTCCAGATTTGGTCAAAATGAACTATTCGATTGCCGTGAATAAGAAAATAATTCAGGGAAATACAATAATAAATACTGAAGATACAATTGCGCTACTTCCACCGTTTTCAGGAGGGTAAAATTTCTTATTGAACCATTAAGGAATTTAAAATTCATTAAGCAAAAAACTTAATTTTCTTAATTTCTTTAATGGTTTAAAAAAATATGATATGAACAAAGTAAACAACTCTAACAGATACCAAAGACAAATTCAGCTCAAAGAAATTGGGCAATTAGGTCAAGACAAATTTGCGCAAGCCAAAGTGCTGGTAATTGGCGCAGGTGGTTTGGGTTGTCCTGCCTTGCAATACCTTGCTGCTGCTGGTGTGGGGACAATTGGAATTATCGATTTTGATGTGGTAGAAATGTCAAATTTGCAACGACAAATTCTCTACACGATTGATGATATTGGCCAACCAAAAGCAATCACGGCCGCCAAAAGATTAGAAACACTCAACCCAGAAATTACAATCAAATCCTATAATTTTCAAATCACCAATAAAAATGCGCTTGAAATTCTGGAAAACTACGATATTATCATCGATGGTTCCGATAATTTTGCTACTCGCTATCTTATCAATGATGCTTGCGTGCTGCTTGACAAACCCTTAATTTACGGAGCTGTTTTGCGTTTTGAAGGACAAATTGGGGTTTTTAATCTGGTTGATAAAGACACTAATGATAAGACTAATTACCGTGATTTATTTCCAAAACCTCCCGATTCGGCATCCGCAATTTCGTGTAATGATGTAGGTGTTTTGGGTGTAATTCCTGGAATTATTGGTACAATGCAAGCCACCGAATCACTGAAAATTATTTGTGGAATTGGAAAAACATTGGCAAATAAAATAATTTCATATAACGCTTTAGAAAACACATTTTACGATTTTGAAATTGTTTCAAATGAATACCTAAATTATGATTATCCAAAAAATAAAACAGAGTTTTTATCCTTTAATTACGAATGGTTTTGCAATCATAATTTAGAGGCAGAAACGATTTCAATTGAGGATTTTGAACTTCTTCGAATGCAAGAAAAAATCACAATTATAGATGTTCGTGAAAAAGGGGAATTTCCAGTTGTAGATGAGTTTGCATTTTTACATATTCCATTATCTGAATTGGAAAAAACACTTTCGACCATTTCGACGGAAAATAAAATTGTAGTGTATTGCAAATCGGGTCAACGAAGTGCAAAAGCGGTACAATTATTAAAAGAAAAGTTTCCTACTTGTCAAACCTTTAGTTTAAAAGGAGGAATCGAGGCTTGGAAAAATATAAATTAAAAACATTCAAAATGAAAGAGAAAAAAAAGCAAAATGTATTCTTCAATGGGCCAATAACTCCCGAATTTATTGCCAATAGCATTTCAAAACACAGCACAAAAACCGACATTGGAGCACACGATATTTTTTTAGGCCAAGTCCGAAGCGATGAAATCGAAGGTAAAACTGTAGTTGCTATAAAATATGAAGCCTATCAAGAAATGGCGGACGGGCTTTTTCACGAAATCCGAGAAGCTGCTTTTGCCAAATACAATTTAGTGTGTATGCACATTTATCATAGCCTAGGAGTGGTAAAAGCGGGCGAAATATGCTTGTTTGTCTTTGTTTCATCCAAGCATCGCAAAGAAGCTTTTGATGCCTGTCAAGATATTGTAGAACAAATAAAAGCAATGACACCCATTTGGGGAAAAGAAATTTTTGAAGATGATTCGTTTGTTTGGAAAGAGAACCAACTTTAAAAGCAGATTTCAGAAGGCAGAAAAGAGAAGGCAAAATAACTCAAAATTCATAACTCATAACATCAAAAATGGTAGATATAACATTCAAATCGAGTACACTTCGCATTGCTAAAGCACAAGCCATATTAAAAGTCAGTAAAAAAGAAACTATCGACGCAATTGTCAATAAAACCGTTCCCAAAGGCGATGTTTTTGAAATGGCAAAAACGGCTGGACTTTTTGCCGTAAAACGAACTAGCGATATGATTCCGGATTGTCATCCCATTCCTGTTGAATTTACAGCAGTTCGCTATACTATTAAGGAGTTGGAAATTCAGATAGAAATCGAAGTGCATACCATTTACAAAACAGGAGTAGAGGTAGAGGCAATGCACGGCGCATCGGTTGTAGCGCTTACGATGTATGATATGCTGAAACCTATAGATAAAGGCATCGAAATTCATTCTATTAAATTATTGGAGAAAAAAGGCGGCAAATCTGATTTTCTCGATAAATTTCGCACCGATTTGAAAGCAGCGGTAATTGTCTGTTCCGATAGCATCTCGGCTGGAATAAAATTCGACAAAGCCGGAAAAGCGATTATTCAAAAATTGGAAACTTGCAATGTTGCCATCAGCGATTATTCGATTATTTCAGACGATACTATAGGAATTCAAGAAAAAGTCTTGGATTTATATGCACGAAATATCGACCTTATTATATTGACAGGAGGAACAGGGCTTTCGCCAAGAGACAATTCGCCAGAAGCCATAAAACCACTTTTAGATCGAGAAATTCCAGGAATTATGGAAGCCGCTCGCAATTATGGACAAGACCGCACTCCTTTTTCAATGTTATCCCGAGGCATTGCAGGTATGAAAGGTAAAACGCTAATTATGACATTGCCGGGTTCAACCAAAGGAGCACAAGAATCTATGGATGCTTTATTTCCATCAATACTCCATATTTTTAGAGTGGTAGAAGGAAAACAACATGAATAGCAATTAGCTTTTTGTAAGTCGAATCCCTTACATACATTTGGAAATATGTTTTTTTGAAAATGGGAGCAAATCTTAATTTTATCTTAAAATTTTTTCTTCACTTTCATACTTCACCTTATTATTTCGTCTATTTTTAAATTTCAGTATTAGTAAAAAATTGTAAAAAATCCATTATCTTAATGGATTTTTTGTGTTTTAATCCTATAATAAAGCATTTATTATCAATATTAACAGAAAAAGGATGAATTTGTGTTTTTTTCTAGAATATGATAAATATCATTTTCTTAGATTTTAATATCCAATAAATTTACATCACAAAATTATCTTAATAATTATCTTAAGATTAACTAAAAAAATAAACAAAAAATTATGAAAACATTTAAACAAACAATGTTAGTTGTTTTAGGGCTTCTTTTTTTCGCCTTACAAGGATGTTCCCACGAAGACTACATTCCCGTTCCAGGTGCTCCAGGCGCTGATGGAACAAACGGGACGAACGGAATTAACGGAACCACAGAATGTGCTACTTGTCACTCTAAAGCGCACACCGATCCAATTAAAGCGTCTTACGCATTATCGGTTCACGGAAAAGAAACCTTGCACTTGGATAGTGCTTCAGGTTTAACTCTTACAACATCAGAATACACTAACAGAACAGGTTGTGTACAATGTCACGTAAGCCAAGGATATATTGATAAAATGGATGGAAAACCACTAGCTATTGGTATTGGTGTACCTTCTAATCCAGCTTATCCAGTGGGTGCACTTGGAGCTATCAGCAGTCATGTAACTGCGATTAATTGTACTACTTGCCATGAAAAACATTCTAGCTTTAATTTTGTTGCTGACGGGAATGATTTTGCTCTTAGACAAGGATTTAAACCAGTTGTTTTAGACCAAGACCCATCTTATTCTATTGATATGGGTACAAGTAATACTTGTGTCAACTGTCACCAACCAAGAGTATTACCTCCTACATCAGGAGATATAAAATTGAGTAGTCGTTTTGGCCCACACCATGGTCCACAAGCTACATTATTAGAAGGTATTCAAGGGGCTTTAATTGTTGGTACAACTCCTTATCCAGCTCCTAAGTCTGCTAAACATAGATCAGGTGCTTCTTGTGTAACTTGTCATATGGGTAAAGGTACTGACGCTACAAACGGAGCCCACACGTGGCATCCAACTCCAAACGCTTGTACTACATGTCACGCCGGCGGAGCTCCTGCTGCTGTTACTGGTTTTGCTGCTGATATGGCAACATTACAATCTTTATTAGTTGCAAAAGGTGCTTGGAGTACTGCTACAAGTAGTTTTACTTCAAATACTGTTCCTATCAAAGTAGCACAAGCCGCTTGGAATTATGCTTTATTGATGGAAGATAGAAGTAATGGTGTCCACAATCCAACCTACGCAAAAGCCTTATTGAAAAACTCAATTGAAGCTTTAAAATAAAAAAGAAGAAACCTCTGGACATCGTTCCAGAGGTTTTTATTTTTAAAATAGTTGAAGAAATGAGGTTTAGCCGAGTATTCTTTAGGAAATCCTCTTGCTGAATTTTAAATCTTTTCACAATAAAATTGTTGAATATGATTATAACAATTATTCAATTAAAAAA
>JAAFGY010000060.1 GCA_010365135.1 Flavobacterium sp. | reverse complement strand
CTAAATTAGAGAAAAACTTAGGTTCAATTGCAGATATGTCTAGACTTCCTGCAGCATTGTTCGTAGTAGATATCAAAGCGGAACACATCGCAATAAAAGAAGCTCAAAAATTAAACATTCCAGTTTTTGCAATGGTAGATACCAATTCTGACCCAAGAGAGGTTGAATTCGTTATTCCATCAAACGATGATGCTTCTAAATCTATCGATAAAATTTTATCCATAGTTACAGCGGCGATTGTTGAAGGACTTTCAAACAGAGGTTCCGACGCAGATGCACAACCGGAGGCAAGTACAGAAGTAGCAGCTCCAGTAGCTGAAGCTAAAGCCGAAGTTGCCGAAGTTGAAGTAGCAGCTCCAGCCGTTGAAGCTGAAGTAGCTGCCGAGCCTGTTGCTGAAGCAGAAGCTCCAAAAACTGAAGAATAAAACAAAACAATTACGAATTATGAATTAAGAATTATGTAATTTTTGCGTAATTCGCAATTCGTAATTCGTATTTCGTTTTAATAGAATATATAATCTTTTAATACAAAAATAGTATGGCAACAATTACTGCTGCAGACGTAAATAAATTAAGAACAATCACAGGTGCAGGAATGATGGACTGCAAAAAGGCACTTGTAGAATCTGACGGAGATTTTGATTTAGCTATCGAAAACCTTCGTAAAAAAGGACAAAAAGTAGCTTCCAATCGTGCTGACAGATTATCTACTGAAGGAGCTGTTATCGCTGTTGTAAATGCAGACAAAACTTCGGGAGTTATCGTTTCTCTAAACTGTGAAACTGATTTCGTAGGTAAAAATGAATCATTTGTAAAACTAGCTCAGGACTTAGCTGACTTGGCTTTAAACTTTGATAACAAAGAAGCTTTTTTAGCTGCCGATTTCAACGGAATCACTGTCGCTGAAAAATTAATTGAGCAAACTGGAGTTATTGGAGAAAAAATTGAAATTCGTTCTTTCGAAAGATTAGAAGGTGCTTTCATTGGTTCTTACATTCATGCTGGCAACAAAATCGCTACTTTGGTTGCTTTATCTGCAAACATCGCAGGTGCTGATGAAGTGGCAAGAAACGTATCTATGCAAGCTGCAGCAATGTCACCAATTGCTTTGAATGAAGCTGGTGTTGATGCTGATACTATTGCAAAAGAAATCGAAATCGCAAAAGATCTTTTGCGTCAAGAAGGTAAACCGGAAGCGATGTTAGACAATATTGCTAAAGGTAAATTGGCTCGTTTCTTTAAAGACAACACTTTGGTAAACCAAGATTATATTAAAGACAACAAAATGAGCGTTGCAACTTATGTGAAATCTTTAGATAAAGATCTTATCGTTACAGGTTTTAAAAGAGCTGCTTTAGGATAGTCACTCTAAATTCAAATATAAAGTCCCATTTCGAAGTAATTTGAAATGGGATTTTTTTATATTTGAAACTCAAATTCACTAAAAATATGGAAAATAAAACAAGATGTGGCTGGTGTTTATCAAGTGAATTATACGAAAAATACCACGACGAAGAATGGGGTATTCCAGTTTATGATGACCAAAAATTATTCGAATTCTTGATTCTCGAAACTTTTCAAGCAGGATTAAGTTGGATTACTATTTTAAACAAAAGAGAAAATTTCAGAAATGCTTTTGATCATTTCGACTATAAAAAAATAGCCAATTATCCCGAAGAAAAAATTCAAGAATTGCTGTTGAATGCCGGAATTATTCGCAACCAATTGAAAATTCGTGCTGCAATTGCGAATGCAGTTGCTTATATGAAAGTACAAGAAGAATTTGGAAGTTTCAGTAAATACATTTGGAATTTCACCAACGGAAAACCCATATACAACAAGAGACAATCCTTAAAGGAAGTCCCTGCCACTTCTGCACTTTCGGATGAAATTAGCAAGGATTTAAAAAAACGTGGATTCAAATTCGTGGGTTCCACAGTGGTTTATGCTCATATGCAAGCCACAGGAATGGTCGATGATCACGTGGAAGATTGTTGGAGAAAAATGTAAAAAGCCATTTAAAAAACTAAAACGTCACCAATACTAATTTCACCTTCGTTCAAGCACATAATATTGGTGCCAAATAAAATTGAATTGTTCCCTTTTCGGTACGAACTCAAAGTATTCAAGGGCTCCTTTTTTACAATGCCATTTATTGGATTATTATTTACCATAATGCACCTACCACAAGGTTTAACATTCTTAAATTTCACGTTTCCAATTTGAAAATCTTCAAAGAAATCTTCTTCATGAGCAATCGAACTACTAATAACGATATTAGGTCTAAATCTTTTAATCGAAATCTTTTCTTCCAGTTTTCCGTTTAAAAAATTCAAACTTTCAGAGCCAATTAGCAAATACGGATAACCATCGGCAAGGCTAACATTTAGGGTTGCATTCAATTTTGAGCTGCTGTGTTTTCTGTCGCCATTTGTGGCAATTTTTACTAGTTTACATTCAAAACCAAGTTCTTCGCTAAACCATTTTGAAGTCACTTTATTCACTTCGAAAACTTTGGTTTCATCATCCCAAACTTTTGAAAATAGCGTTTCATCTAAAGTTTCGTTTATTGAAAATTCATGTTTTTTGTTGTAATGTCTAATTTCAATTTTATCTTCATTAATTTCAGGATAAAATTGACTCAAATTTGGATGATTTCGTTGGGTAATAAACTGATTTTCTTCATCAATTAACATCCAACGTCGGTCATTTTCGAAACCCATTTCTTCAGCTTTTCCCTTTTGAATAGCAATACCGGCAAGGCTTTTTATGGGGTAGATGTACAATTCGGTTATAGCGTATTTCATAATTATTTACTTTTTAGAAGTTCTATAAAATCCGTTCTATCAATTTCCCGACAACCCAAACTTTCCAAATGTTCGTTGTAAACTTGACAATCCAAAACTTTATAATTATTCTTTTTTAATTGATTGACCAACGCAATAAACGCCACTTTTGAAGCATTTGAAACCTTAGAAAACATACTTTCTCCGGAAAAAACATGTCCCAAATCGATGCCATATAAACCACCAACCAATTTGTCATTTTGCCAAACCTCGACTGATTTTTTAATACCCAATTCATTCAATTTGCAAAAGGCTTCCACCATATCAGGGGTTATCCAAGTTCCGTTTTGACCGTTGCGTTTAATCTTTTGACAATTTAAAATTACCTCTCTAAAATTCTGGTTGAAAGTAACCGTGAAAATATTCCGGTTCAAGATGGTGCGCATACTTTTTGAAACCACTAATTCATTCAAAAACAAAACCATTCTAGGATTGGGTGACCACCAATAAATAGGTTCTCCTTCCTCAAACCAAGGGAATATACCCATATTGTAAGCCAAAATTAATCGTTCGGGAGACAAATCTCCACCTATGGCAAGAATTCCGTCAGAGTAAGCTTCGGAAACCGGAGGGAAAAATATTTCTTTGGATAAAAAATACATAGTTTAGAACAAAAGTATAAATTTGGCAAAGCAAATTTACGCTTTAAAAATCAATCTTAAAATTTTTAGAAAAATATGAAAACTAAAATCCTAACTCTTACATTTTCATTATTAGTTTTTATAGGAGAAGCGCAAATCAAAGATTCGACTTATTCTCCAAAAAACCAAGACAAACTTTCTTATAAACAATTTATTGCACCAGTTGCTCTTATAACAACCGGAGCTTTGCTTGTAAACACAGCACTTAATGATGATTTGCAATCTAATGCAAACCGCTTTTTTGGAGAAGATTTTCATACCGGCGCGGACAATTATCTTCAATTTGTTCCCGTAGCGCAAATCTATTTGGGAAAAACTTTTGGCTTTAAACCAAAGAACGATTTTCATCATCAAACCATCAATATTATTGTTGCCAATTTGATAATGGGAACTGTAGTTTATGCTACTAAAAATATTACTAAGGAAGAAAGACCAGATCAATCAGATAATTTTAGTTTTCCGTCAGGTCATACTGCGACTGCTTTTACTAATGCTTCGCTACTTTATTATGAGTACAAAGATTCGAATTTATGGTATGCCAGCAGCGGATTTTTGTTTGCAACGGCCACGGGAATTCTTAGAATCGCCAACAACAAACATTACACTTCCGATGTTCTTGCTGGAGCAGGAATTGGATTGGCATCGGGATTGATTGTTTCGTATTGGAATCCTTTTAAATCAATGTCTTTTGGCAAAAAGAATAAAACTACGGGTTTTATTTATCCCCAAATTGGAAGTCAAATAGGTTTGGGAGCCATTATTGACCTGAATTAATTTTACAATATTCCAAAAAAAATCCCTGAAATATTTTCAAGGATTTTGAACTTTTATTTAAAAAGGCAAATCGTCTGGCTCTTCTTCATTTAAACTTGTTGCCGGGGGAAAGGCAGCTGCTGCAGGCATTGGTGGCGCTTGTGCTGGAGTTGCGGCGGTTTCTGCTTGTACTTTTGCAATTCTCCAACCTTGGATAGTGTTGAAATAAACGGTTTCTCCTTGTGGATTAGTCCATTCGCGGCCTCTTAAATTAATATCTATTTTCACCGCTTCTCCTACTTGATACGCATTCAACAAATCACATTTGTCTTGAACAAATTGAACCAAAATATGTTGTGGATATTGTTCATCTGTTGTAACAACAACATCTCTTTTTTTGAAACCTGCGGATCCAACCTCTTTGGTTTGGTCGATCATTTTAATTTTTCCTGTAACTTCCATCTTGAATATATTTATTTATTGTTGTTATTCTAGTTCTATTTTGCAGACTTTGAGACAGGTTTTAGAAGTTTAAAGCTCTAATTGTCGAAAATCTGTTCTACAAATATATTAATTTCTTCATTAGAAGTCAAACAAATAATAGGTACAAACAGATAATTTTGAAACAATCAAAACAGGGAAAATAAGAATCAGATTATTTCGTTATATTTATGCCACAAAAATCAATTTATGCAGTTTTCTAAAAGTAGAAACACCAGTCGTTGGATCATTATTTTTGCTTCCTTTTTAATTATTTCATTAATACTTTGGAATACGTATACATTTTTCCAAATTTTTAAACATGAAGAACGTTTGAAAATGAATCTTTGGGCGAATGCCGAAAAAATTCTAATTAATGCTGGAGAAAATACGGATCTAGAACTTCCACTTCAAATTTTTAGCAACAATACTTCCATTCCCATAATGCTTACAGAGAATGATAGTATCATCAATACCAGGAATATTGACGATAAAATTGTTACCGATAAACAAAAAGCTAGTGCCTTTTTAGCGGGTCTAAAAAACGAAAATGACCCAATTGTGATTGAATATGTTCCGGGAAAATTCCAATATATTTATTATGGAGATTCGGCTTTATTAAACAAACTCAAATATTATCCCATTGCCTTGTTGCTCATAATTGTTCTTTTTGCAGGATTAGTTTATAATTTTTATAGAAGTAGCAAAATGGCAATTCAAAACAAACTTTGGGCTGGAATGGCGAAAGAAACGGCCCATCAAATTGGCACGCCACTTTCGTCCTTAATAGGTTGGGTTGAACTCCTAAAGACCGAAAATGTCGAGGAAACTACCACGCAAGAAATCGAGAAAGACATTGAGCGTCTGCAAACTATAACGGAACGTTTTTCGAATATCGGGTCGGAACCCAAATTAGAAAACAAAGATATTATTGAGGAAACTCAAAAATCGTATGACTATTTGCAATCCCGATTTTCAAAACAAATTGAGTTCACTTTTACGGGTCCAGAAGCTCCCATTATTGTTTTGTTTAATCCTACTTTACACAGCTGGACGATCGAAAATTTAGTAAAAAATTCTATTGATGCGATGAAAGGCAGAGGAAAACTAGCCTTAGAAGTGTTGCATGAAGGTGGATTTGTTAGAATCAATATTTCGGATACGGGAAATGGAATTCCAAAAAACCAATTCAAAAGTGTTTTTGAACCTGGATTTACTACCAAAAAGCGAGGTTGGGGCTTGGGATTGTCCTTAACAAAAAGAATTGTTGAGGAATATCACAAAGGAACCATAAAAGTGCTGCATTCCGAAATTGGAAAAGGCACAACCATGCAAGTAAGTTTTAAGGTGACCGAATTAATTTAAAGGAATTCCAAACCAAGTGGCTTTTGAAAACATCGTTTGACGAACTATTTTGGATTTACTCAAATAGTTTTTTACAAATAAAGCATGTTCGTTGGCTGTTGCCAAATTGGATTCAATTGCTTTTTTTATAGATGCTAAATTGGATGCGTTTTCACTTCCTGTTGAACCTACCGTATAAATATCGTTTTGACATTTTACCAGTTTTTCTCTAGGTTTTTGAATCATATTGTTAATCTCATCGTCTGGAAAAGTAGGCTTAAATTTATTGTTTCTGTATGTTATAAAATCGTTCAACAAAACAACTGCTTCATTAACTTCTTTCACAATTTCATTCACTTTTTCGCTATTAGCATTTTGTCGCAGATAGGTAATAAGTTCTTTTTTGAATTTATAATTCTCAACAATCATAGCATTTTTTAGGCCATTTTTCTCAATTCTTTCAGTAGCATCAAACAATTGATCGATTTCAGATAAACTGCTTTGTTTTGCAATTTCGGCCTCAAAATCAAAGTATTTCTTGTTTTTATTGAGTTGCGTTTTCCCGTCATAAAAATCATCATTTGTAATAGGATAATTTGAAAATTGCCACAAATAATCGAATGGAATATGAGAGGAAATGATTTTTTCAGGCGCTGCTTTAAAATAATAATTATTTATTTTCTTGACAAACTTGCCATTAATCAAAGAACCTGAGCCCCAAGTTGGATCAAAAACATACCATTTATTATCAATTTTTGCTGCACACCAAGCGTGAGACACAACATCTATTTGTCCGTGTTGTTTCGTGTAGCCTTCTACAACGACAGATTTTACATTAACTAGCGTGGCTATTTCATCAAAAATTGCAGCATAATCGCTACAAATTCCTTTTTTAGTTTTTAATGTTTTTGCAATTCTGTCTTGTGTAGTTTCATTGACGCTGACAGCAAACATATTCTTCACATCGTAACTAATGTTAGAAGCCGTCCAATAAAAAACGGCACGAATTTTATCGTTTTCCGTTTTGAAATTGGCATTGATATATTTTGCAATTGCAGCAATAGAAGTGCCTGAATTAAGGGGAATTGTAGCAATTTTTTTGTCAATTAAGTCATATCCAACATTGGTTTGACCAAAACTCAAAAAGGAGAAAAGGAGAGCAAATACTATGAAACAATTCTTCATTTTATTCATTCAATGTTGAATTGTGCTTTACAAATTGGCTTGAATTTCTTTGGCTAAAGCTTCAAATTCCTCTTTAGTCAAACTCACCTTGTGCTTGAAGCTCATTTCTCCCATTTGGTTTAGGGGAATTAAATGAACGTGAGCATGAGGAACTTCAAGACCGATAACCGCCACTCCAATTCTATTGCAAGGAACTGTTTTTTCTAGTGCAACGGCAATTTTTTTGGAAAACTGCATTAATCCAAGGTACAAATCATCTTCAAGGTCAAACAATTTGTCAATTTCTTGTTTTGGAACACATAAAGTATGTCCTTTTGCATTGGGATTTACATCCAAAAAAGCAAAGAAGTTATCATCCTCGGCTATTTTGTAGCAAGGAATTTCTCCATTTATAATTTTGGTAAATATAGAACTCATAGTAAGTTGGGAGTTAGAAGTTGGAAGTTTGAAAAGTTTAAAGTTAAACAATCTGAAACCTGCAATCTAAAATCTGCAATCAAAAACTAGTCTCTAGAAACTTCTAGGATTTCAAATTTTAAAACCCCATTTGGAACAGTGATTTCGGCTACTTCACCTACTTTTTTTCCCAATAATCCTTGTCCGATAGGAGATGTTACAGAGATTTTTCCCGTTTTCAAATCGGCTTCACTTTCGGCAACAAGAGTATATTTCATTTCCATTCCATTGCCTTGATTCTTGATTTTAACATTCGATAATACCAAAACTTTCGACGTATCTAATTGGGTTTCATCAATCAATCTCGCATTTGAATGCACGTCTTCCAGCTTGGCAATTCTCATTTCCAACATTCCTTGAGCTTCTTTGGCTGCATCATATTCGGCGTTCTCGGATAAATCTCCTTTATCTCTTGCTTCAGCTATATCTTGGGACGCTTTTGGGCGCATCACACTTTTTAAATAGTCTAATTCTTCTCGTAATTTTTTTAATCCTTCGGCGGTGTAATAAGATACTTTAGTCATAACTTCCTCATTTATTAAAATACAAAAAATCCCATCAGGACGGGATTCTTTTCACAAAGATAGTATTATTTTTATTTAATCTATAAATATACGTTAAACATATCCATTTCAAAGTTAATTAAATTAAATTTGTCTTACTAATTATGTCTTAATTTATTTGAATAATGAAAAAATATTTCCTTCTATTGATTGCCTTTCCAATGCTTTTTGGATGTAGTGGCAATTCTACTAGTAACAACAATCCGAATTTGCCAAATTTTGCGGTTAATATTGAAATTAACACCAGTTTACCTCAATATTCTGATCTGAAATTTGTCAGCAATGGTGTTTATATAGCGGGTCAAGGTGTTCGTGGAGTATATGTTTTCAATACTTCTGGCAGTACATATAATGCTTTTGATGCTGCTTGTCCAAATCAAGCGCTTAGCAGTTGTTCGACGATGACTTTCAAAAAACTAGATCCTTTAGATCCTTTAAAAATTGACAAAACTCACGTGGTTTGTGCTTGTGATAATGCTGAATACAGCTTGTTTTCAGGACAAAGTACAGGAAAACAATATCCGCTAAAACAATACCGAGTTGAAGTGAACGGGAATTTACTGCACGTGTATAATTAAAAAATTCTGATGGTTCACAAAACCATCAGGATTTTTAAAATAATCTAAAACTTTAACGTCATTCCAACTAAGAAATTAATTCCTGCTTGAGGATAATAATAAGGATAAACATCCCACATATAACCGTTTGACACATATTTTTTGTCGAAAACATTGTTAACCAATCCTGTTATGATAACGGATTTGAAAACCGATTTCGGTTTAATTTCGTAACCAACATTGATATCATTCACGAAATAACTCGCTAGTTTAGCTTCAGACGATTCGATGTTATTCATATATTGTTCGCCAACAAATTTTAGCAAAAGTGATATCTGTAAACTTTCAATTGGTTTGTAAATGAATATATTTCCAGCAATAACCGATGGTGAATAAGCAATAGTTGTAGTTCCGTAATTTTCTTCTTCTACTGCCAAATCCTTGTTTTTATTAGTACTCAAAGTGAAATTAGGTCTAATAATAAACTTCTCCGATACTGCAATTGTAGCATCAACTTCTAATCCTAGACGGTAACTTTTTTCGCTGTTAGAACGAATTGGATTTCCTACATCGTCTAATTTTCCAGTTAAAATCAATTGATCTTTGTAAGCCATATAGTAAATATTGGAATTGATTTTTACCTTTTCCGCTTCAAATCTCCAGCCCAATTCATAGTCATTTAACTTTTCAGGTTTTGGAGTTCCGCTTTCATAATCGGTGCGGTTGGGTTCGCGATTGGCTTTGGCATAGGAAAAATACAATTTGCTTTTGCCGTTAATATCATAATTCAAACCAGCCTTTGGATTAAAGAAATTGAAGTTGTCATTGACCACTCCAGTTTCCCAACTATCGGCTTTATAATGTACATTTCGAAGTTGCAAATCGCCAAATAAGTTCAGTTTATCGGTGATTTGATAATTGGCTTTTGCAAAAACATTTCCGTCGGTTTTTGTTGCAGCATCTTCATAATAACGGTCACCCAATTCAGATTGCGAAGCATATCTTGCCCAAATTACTTTTCCAAAATGATCACCTTCGTATCTATTCCAACCTCCACCAAGAATCACGTCTAGTTTTTCCACTTTGTAATTAGCCGAAAATGTAGTGCCGTAGAAATCATTCTCCAACCATTTCTGACGAATCAAATCGGTGGAAGTTTGCCCTGCAACAGGTAGCATTCCATAATCAGCAAAATCTGCCTCTTCTTTATAATTCTCATAATATCCTTTTCCTTTGGTATAATGAAAAGCCAAATTCGTACTCCAACTTCCAGATATTTTTTCATTCCAATGCAATTGATAATTATCTTGTTGGTAATTATCGGTTTCATTATCATAAAAACGGTTTTGACCAAATTCATCGGTAAACATTCCAGCCGAGTTGAAAGTTCTGTCGGTTTCCATTGTTGCGGGGTCGATTCCGTTCCACGACTGATATGTTTTTTCGGTTCCACCAAAAGCTATTCCTTTTATTAAGGTTGTATTTCCCACATAAGTTCCTTGAAGAAAATAAGATTTCATATTAGAACTAGCTCTATCCACATAACCATCCGATTTTAAGGTGGACATACGCCCTGCAATTTCAAAATGGTCATTCATCAATCCTGTACTGAATTTTACCGTGTTTTTTTGAGTGTTAAAACTGCCGTAAGAACTAGAAATCTCTCCATTGCTCGCATTAGAATAATTGTCGGTCAACATATTTAGGCTTGCGCCAAAAGCACCCGCACCATTGGTAGACGTTCCGACACCGCGTTGCAATTGAAGGCTTTCTAAAGAGGAAGCAAAATCAGGCATATCAACAAAATAGGTTCCACTACTTTCCGAGTCGTTGTATGGAATTCCGTTTATGGTAACGTTTACACGAGTTGCATCACTACCTCGAACCCTAATTCCGGTGTATCCTACTCCATTTCCAGCATCGGAAGTAGTCACAACTGACGGCAAATAGTTCATCAAAACTGGAATATCCTGTCCCAAATTTCGGAATTTGATTTCCTTTTTGTCCAAATTACTAAAAGAAACTGGCGTTTTTGTAGTTACCCGAACTGCTGATACCAAAACTTCATCCAATTGATTAATTTTTGTCGTGTCTTTTTGTTTTTCTTGTGAAAAAGAGATTAAAGAAAATAGAGAAAAGATAATAGATAATAGACGAAGAGATAATAGACGAAGAGATAATAGATTAGAAGTTTTCGTCTTTGTACTTTGTATTTCGTACTTTGTACTTTTTAAATAAATAATAGTGTTCATCCGTAAAAATGTTTTACGAATAAAAGGGGGAATTATTCTTTTGTTAAATTAAAAATGATTTTTTCAGATTTTTTAGAATGACGTGCACATCATCTTGAAATCTATTTCCCTTAACAGCATTACCTGTTCAGGTTCGTTGGGTATAATCTCAGCTCGTTATTTAGAGCACCCCTTTGAGACGGTGGCAAATTTAATTATAAATTATGAATTATGAATTATGAATTTGCAAAAATTTAAAAATCCGGTTTCCTTCGCGACTTTTTGATTTCAGAAATATTTTTTTTATCCTTAATTCGTTTTCTAATAACTGATTTAGGAATTTTTGTAGCTTTCCTAATTTTTGGAATCACAAGCCCAGAAGCAATTATATCCAAAAATCGCTTAATTACAATCGATTTATTTTTGAGTTGGCTTCGATCTTCATCGCAATTTAAAATCAAAATTTGATCTGTTGTTAATCTTGAATAAAGTTTCGTTTCCAGCAATGCTTTTTCCTCAACAGACAAAGCTTGAGAATTTTTCAAGTCGAATGTTAGAACCACTTTCGAGGAAACCTTATTCACGTTTTGTCCTCCAGCTCCACTGCTTCGAACGGCTTTGAACTGTAATTCGGATATGATTTTTTCAGGTTCCAAAATTATTCGGGTTGATGAGCTGTTTTTAATAAATCATTTACTGTTTTCACCGGATTGAAGGTGCTTAATGGCACTTCGACAAAAACGGTTATCCAATTTGCCATCGCCCCATTCCATAAACCGGGCAATTCATAACTTTTTAATGGTTTTCCATTTTGAGTTTTTTCGACAATAAAACCGCTGTTATGATCGACAAATTGAGTCAAGTCGAATTTTTCATTTTTGTAATTTCGAATTCCACAAACCAAATCCACGGGATTAAAATGTGTGGCACTTGCAAGGATTTTAAACTGATTTGAATTTGTTAAATCCACTTGTGAAGCTTCAACAATTTGCAATGAAAGATGTCCTTTTGGATCTCGAACCCAAAATGGACCACCACCAGGTTCTCCCTCATTTTTTACCATTCCACAAACACGAATTGGTCGATTAAGAATATTTTGTAGGTAAACAATTTTATTGTCTACGGAGTCTTTCAAAAAGTTTTCAGACAACTCAATATTCAAATTATTTTGGGCGAACGCGATAATTTCATTTAAATGTTCGTTGTTCCTATTGTCAATTTCATTCAGATATTGGAAAACCTGTTGTTGCACAGCAATCAAAATTCCTGCTAATGCTTTTTTGTACAAAGCAATGCCTCCGATGTGATTTTGAATGACGTTGTCAATATTTTTAATGAAAATAATATCCGCCTCGAGATTATTCAAATTCTCAATTAACGCTCCGTGACCTCCAGGTCGGAAAAATAATTTGCCATTTTCATCTCTAAAAGGATTGTTTTTCGTATCAACCGCAATCGTATCCGTACTTTTATTTTGAAAAGAATACTTTATGTTTATTGTAGTTGCCGTTTCTTTTTCGACTTTGTGTTTGATAGCTTTTACAATAGTGTCAAACAACACTTTATGCTCTCGTGAAACAGTAAAGTGCACATTTGAACGGCCATTTGAACTCGAATAATTAGCACATTCGTACAAATGTTCCTCAATTGCTGTTGAAATATGTGATTTATATTTATGAAACGGTAGAACTCCTTTAGGTTTATTAGCAAAATCAAAATAATCAGAAGAGAGTAGAAATTTTATAAAATAAAAATTTTTATAATCTCTTTTTAGATCCTCAAAATCAGGAAATACTTCCCTCAACTTTTTATCAATTGTCCTGAAAAACGAAAACTTTTCTATTCCCACTATAAAAACAGAGAGTTCGTTATCCTTTTTTCTGTTGATATAGGCATTAATACTTTCGTTTTCGATGTCAAAATCGTTCAAAAATTCACTTAAGAATTTAAACATTCTGCTTGCTGCACCTGAAGCGGGAACAAATTTCTCCAACTTTAAAGTGGATTTATTGGCATCGAAAAAATCGGCTTTATTTTGAAATTCAAGATCAGAAAATTTCAAAATTCCGTGAGAAACAGTTGCTGGCGCTATCAAAATGGTCTTTGAAATCCCGTGTTTAAAAATATCTAATTGGTTTTGGATGTTGTCTACTTGTATTCCTTGTTCGTAAATTTGAACAAAATCAAGAGAAGAAAATCCTATTTTTTTTGCTTTTTCCAATTCATTAATAATAGCGATTGCTTTATTTAATCTTAAATCTTTATCCCCAGAAAGTGTGATAAAGGGTTTATTATTATCAATTAAGGTCTGTTTAAAAACGCCAAAAACTGATTCTCGTCCTTCGGGTTTATCTCTTAAATCGTCCTTTTCCCAAGGAACATCAATATCAGTCAGAAAAAACAAATCATAGTCGTGTTTTCGAGCTGCTTTGTCTAATAATGGATCGCAAAAGTTATAATATACTTCGGAAAAAACTTTGGTTACCAATAAATTTGTATCGCAAAAAAGAAATTTATTGGCGACTGAAAGACTGTCGTTTTCCAATTTCATTTGCCCATAAGCAATAGGCATCATATCATCGACATCGCAAGTTCGCGACGTTTTCTCCCATTTTTCTTGGAGATAATCACGCGCAAATTCAGGAACCCAAGCCGTTTTGAAATGCTCGGCGAGTTGTATTGCCAATGTGGTTTTCCCAGTTGATTCCGGACCAAAAAGGACAACTTTTATTATTTCTGAACTTCCCGAGTTTGGGAGTTGTTTAAGGTTTTTTTCCATTCGATATAGCCATAAATAGCAACAATTGTAAATATTAGATATTGAAAACTTGTAAATGTGAAACCTTTAGCAAAATACAATGGAATTGAAATTATATCTCCAATAATCCAAAAAATCCAGTTTTCGATTTTTCGTTTTGCCATTAGCCACATTCCAACAAAAAAGATGGCTGTTAATAAAGTATCAACATAATTATACCAATTTGTAAATTTATTAAAATAAAAATAAACTAAGATCACAAATATTAGTGTTGATACAAAAATTACTGATGCCATGTATTTTTCTTTAATTGTCATCACTGAAATTGGGAACTCAACTACATCTCCATTTTTTCGAGTCCAATGGTACC
Organism: Flavobacterium sp.; assembly: GCA_010365135.1. Taxonomy (GTDB): domain Bacteria; phylum Bacteroidota; class Bacteroidia; order Flavobacteriales; family Flavobacteriaceae; genus Flavobacterium. The sequence continues at coordinate 4,810 of JAAFGY010000060.1, read as the reverse complement.
AGCCATAAATACTCATAATAAAATAATAAACATTGATCATAGAATCCCCTAAAAGTTCCCATTTCCAAAGTAAATAAGCATATATAAAAGTACTGACCAACCCCGTTGGAAAAACCAAAATATTGTCTTTTTTAGCATACCAAACGCTCAATAAGCCAAAAATTACCGCTGTAATTTCTAATGTAATATCTAAATTGGAATAGGTTGCATATTGAGCAAAAAAGAATTCTTTCATTTGTTTATTATGTATGGAAAAAATTAATGTCTCTTTCGAAAGCCGTTCCGATGACTACCATATCCGCACCAAAATCGTAGGCATTTTGAATTCCTTGCAAATCTATAATTCCTCCGCCAACAATCAGCGGAATTTCAATATTTTGAGAAACTAATTTAATAATTTCTGATGGAACGGCTTGTTTTGCGCCACTTCCCGCTTCGAGATAGATAAGTTTGTTTCCTAAAAATTCTCCGGCTTGAGCGGTTTGCAAAATATATTCTGGATTATTTCTGTCTAATGGTTTTGTTTTACTCACTCTTTCAACGGCAGTTTCTGTTCCACTTTCGATAAGAATGTATCCTGTAGAAATGATTTCCAAGTCGGTTTGTTTTAGGATTGGGACGGCTTGTACTTGGTGTTCAATTAGAAAATCAGGATTTCTACCCGAAATTAAAGAGAGAAACAAAATGGCATCGGCTCGGTTTGAAATTTGGGAGGGATTTCCGGGAAAAAGGACAATAGGTAAATCGCAGTCTACTTTTATTTTCGAAATTAATTCATCCAGAATGTTGTTCTCAACGACGCTTCCGCCAATGAAAATATGGGTTGCTGGAGATTGGTTTATTTTTTCGATTAAAATTTTTAAATTATTAAAAACGATTTTATCAGGATCGAGAAGAATGGCGAGGAGTTTCTCGTTTTCTATTTTTGATTTAAGAATTTGATTGTAGATGTTTGTCATATATATTTTAGAAGTTAATCCTCAAAGGTTTTTAAAACCTTTGAGGTTTGGCTTGTTAGTCTATTTTTCAAAAGCATAAACTAAAGCAAACCCTCCAAATTCCTCGAAATGGACAGAGAATTGCTGTTTTATGTTTTCGATTTCAAGAATTGCAATTGTTTTTTTGTCACGGATTTCAAATGGATTGACTTGGATATGATCTTTGAAACTGATTCCTTTTTCGTTTCGGATTTTGAAGATGGCTTCTTTGGCTCCCCATTTTACGGTTAATTTTTTGATATAATCTTGCAGATCGAAGCTTTTCAGTCGATTTAATTCATTTTCGTTTACAAATTTATCGGCAATGCGAATGATTTTTTCCCTTTGCATTTCGATGTCGATTCCAACCGTTTCATCGCTTATAATAATAGCGGAAAAATGATGTGAATGTGTAATAGAAACGTGTTTTCCATCGAGAAAATAAGGTTTCCCGAATTCGTCATAATGCAATTCGAAATCCGTATATCCTGCTTCCTTCAAAAGCATACGCACGCTCAAAAAAGCGCGTTGGTGCATTTCGGATTTCATTTTGTTGAGTCGAAGCTGGGTTTTTTCTTTTAAAACAACTTGACCCAATAATTCCTCTAGGGATTCGGTTATTTCCCAAACTAGGATTTGGGTTGTGGAATTATGGATAATCGTTTTGTAAAGTGGCATAGTGACAGCGGATTTCCTAGCCCTGATGGAAACGGCATCCTTTGCTGCTGGGGTTCGGCAGGAAAGATATAGTGTACAGCAGGATTAGCTTCTTAAAATAATTATTTCATTATAATTCAAAAGATTAGGACATTAAACAATTCATAAATGTTCTCGAATGCTTTTTAAATTATAAGTTATTCCGTAAATTTGCAAAAATTTTATAATTACAAATATACTATAAATGAGTACAACGACTATGCCTTACGTGGCTTTCAAAGTAAAAGACATTTCTCTAGCGGCTTGGGGAAGAAAAGAAATTGAATTGGCCGAGGCTGAAATGCCAGGTTTGATGGCGCTTCGTGCTGAATACAAAGACGAACAACCGCTTGCTGGCGCTCGTATTGCAGGATGTTTGCATATGACGATTCAAACTGCGGTTTTGATTGAAACATTAATCGCTCTTGGTGCTGAAGTGACTTGGAGTTCTTGCAACATTTTCTCAACTCAAGATCAGGCTGCTGCTGCAATTGCTGCTGCTGGAATTCAAGTTTATGCTTGGAAAGGTTTGAACGAAGTAGATTTTGACTGGTGTATTGAGCAAACTTTATTCTTTGGCGCAGACAGAAAACCATTGAATATGATTCTTGATGATGGTGGAGATTTGACCAATATGGTTATTGACCGTTTCCCGGAATTGGTTGCTGGAATCAAAGGATTGAGTGAAGAAACTACAACTGGTGTTCACCGTTTGTACGAAAGAGTAAAAGCGGGAACTTTACCAATGCCGGCGATCAACGTGAATGATTCGGTCACGAAATCGAAATTCGACAATAAATACGGTTGTAAAGAAAGTGCAGTTGATGCGGTTCGTCGTGCTACTGATATCATGTTGGCAGGAAAAAGAGTAGTCGTTTGTGGTTACGGTGATGTTGGAAAAGGAACTGCTGCTTCGTTTAGAGGTGCGGGTTCTATTGTAACCGTTACTGAAATTGACCCAATTTGTGCTTTACAAGCTGCAATGGATGGTTATGAAGTGAAGAAATTAGATACTGTTGTTGCAAATGCTGATATTATCATCACAACTACAGGAAATAAAGACATCGTTTTGGGTTCTCATTTCGAACAAATGAAAGACAAAACTATCGTTTGTAACATTGGACATTTTGATAACGAAATTGATATGGCTTGGTTGAACAAAACTCACGGAGCATCAAAAATCGAAATCAAACCACAAGTAGATAAATATACTATCGCTGGAAAAGATATTCTTATCTTGGCGGAAGGTCGTTTGGTAAATCTAGGTTGCGCTACAGGTCACCCAAGTTTTGTAATGAGTAATTCATTCACCAACCAAACTTTGGCTCAAATCGAATTGTGGAAAAACAGTGCGGCTTACAACAATGACGTGTATATGTTGCCAAAACATTTGGACGAAAAAGTTGCTTTCTTACACCTTGCAAAATTAGGTGTTGAATTGGAAGTTTTACGTGACGATCAAGCGGCTTATATTGGAGTTCCTGTTGAAGGACCGTTTAAACCGGAGTATTACAGATATTAATCCAATTTGTCATTCCGACAAAGGAGGAATCTCAACCCTTGCAGAAATGTGAGGGTTTTTGTTTTAAACACTTCTTATATAGTTAAATGAAAAAAAAGGGATTTAATTTTAATTGTCTTTGTAAAATTGAGTGTTATAAGAAAGTGTGTAGATGAAGATAAATATTACTTGTGCCTCAATTTCTTTTTATCCCTGTGAAAATAAGGTGATTTTATTGAGCCTTTGATCAAAAAGAAAGATGTCAAATTATAAAGTTTAATATAAAGAATATTGTCATTTAATATTTTTTGCATTTCAATCAGCTGATTTCTTCCCAAATCTTTATCAACATATAAGAAATTTAAAGCTGCAATTGCAAAGTTAAAAAGTTGCTGTGATTCAGGATAACGATTTTTATGAAGTTCAATAAAATGAACAATTTCTAAAAAATTCATAGTATCTTTAAATTTGTATACATGAGCAAGCTCTTTATAATTTAAGTATACTTGTTCAACATTGTTATCCAATAAACCAAAGAAACCAAGATTACAATAAATGGCTACGGAATCTATCTTTAGTTGAATAGCATTATTAGTGTATTTATGAGCCATTTGAATATTTCCTTTTTCAAAGTACATTCTTGAAAGTGTTATGTAGTTGCTAAAAGTAAATTGATGATTATTTTTAAAAATCAACTCACATTCTTTTAATAATTCAAATCCCATTTCCAAATCTTTGTTTACTAAATATTTCTCAATTGCATTGAAAGTGAATAGGTTTAATAGTATTTCATTTAGTCTTTGTTTTTTAACACTACTATAATTAGCATTATCCGTTTCCTCTGATTTTTTTAAACTTTTAAAAACATTTAATGCTAAATCATATTCTTTCATATATATAGAATACAGGCCGTTAAAAAAAAGTAATGAATCTTTTAAATTATGTTTAATTTTTTATTTATCTGTAAAACTCCTGCTTTCAAAATATTCCCAATTTTTTTCATGATTACTCAAACTTAAATCTTGAGACATGCTAATATTATTTCTAAAATCCGATTTATCGGTATCATCCAAATGAGCGGAGAAAAGAATATTTTGTATCTCTATCTTGGAAACTGTTTGCGAATTTTCCAAACAATTACCGTTATAAATAGTAGCAAAAAAAGCGTTGTCAATAATATGTTTGTTTTTTATGACGAAATTATCTAGTTCAGTTTTATTATTTATATGATTAATTGGAAAAAGTTTAAACTTAATATCTACAAATTCTTCTTCTAATTCTTTTATCAAATCTTGAATTATTTCTATTATTTTAAGTTCTGAATCAAAGTCATTACATTTCAAAAAAAGACCAGTTGTGATTTTTCTTTTTTTATATAGATTAAGGCGATGGGAATGGAAAGCCCATACCAAATAAATAATTAGTAGAATGAATATTGGAACAATCCAAATTCGAATTACATTATTTTCAAAAAGATTGTCTTTTATAAAATCAGATATCAAAGAATAATATGACGAAATGAATATGAAAAAGAAAAATGTTAATCCCTTTTTAGTGTTCCAATAAGTTCCTATGGAATCCCAATTTTCTTTAAAATCTTTTGACATTTTTTTAACAAATATATTATAAGATAAAT
>JAAFGY010000059.1 GCA_010365135.1 Flavobacterium sp. | reverse complement strand
TCGAAAAATTCTTTGAAAATTTCGACCAGTATAATGATCAGCTATTAACCCTATTAAACTTTAAATTCGGAATTATTAAAACAATTTAGTATAACTACACTATTTGAAGCCAATTCACGAGGCAAGGCGGATTTTGGTTGGCTGAAGGCCAATTTTTCGTTTTCATTTGGAAACTATTTCGATCCAGAGCGAATTCAGTTCGGAATGTTACGGGTTCTAAATGACGATACTATTGATGGCGGAACTGGTTTTGGAACGCATTCACATGACAATATGGAAATCATCACAATTCCGCTTGAAGGTGGTTTGAAACATCGAGACAGTATGGGCAACGAAGGCGTGATCCGTTTTGGCGAAGTTCAGGTAATGAGTGCTGGAACAGGAGTTGAACATTCTGAAATGAATGCGAGCCAAATAGACCCAGCTAAAACATTGCAGCTATGGGTTTTTCCTGACAAGCAAGACGTAAAACCCAGATACGACCAGAAATCATTTGATATTGAAAATCAAATGAATACCTTTGTGAACATTGTTTCTCCAAAAGATAAAAATGACGGTCAAGCATTATGGGTTCACCAGCAAACTTTTTTTAATCTGGGAATTTTCGAAAAAGATGCAACCATCATTTATAAAGTAAATATCCCCGAAAACGGCATTTATCTCTTCCTCATTGAAGGTGAAATTGAAGTTGACAATCAAATTTTAAAAATTAGAGACTCAATGGAAATAACTGACTTTATGCAATTTGAAATCAAAATTAATTCAAAAGCAAAAATACTATTGGTCGAAGTACCAATGAAATAAAATAGAAATTATGGAATCCTCATTCATTATTGAAATCAAAGACAATACTTTTGCAAGACAATTCGAAACCATAACGGACAAAGGACTAGTTACAGTCGAATATTCTTTTCAGGAGAAAAAAATATTTTTAACTAAAATTAGTGTCCCAGATTCCTTTGATGACGAAGTGTTTATTTCGAATTTACTCAAGGAAATTATGGCAATCGCTATCGAAAGAAAACTGAAAGTGGTTCCGATACTTCCCAAAATTGTTGTTTTCTTCAAAAAGAATCCTATTTATAAAGAGTTACTTCCCCCAGGAATTCGACTATAAAAAAGAGGCTGTTTCGTCGTGAAACAGCCTCTTTTTTTATAGAAATTTAAAAATAATTTTCATTAAATGAATGTCAATTAAATAAATCTTATTATCTTTGTAGTTGTTTAAACAACTATTGTTATGGAAACTATTTTTACGCCTGAAAACTTATACGGTATTTTGTCTGGAAGAACCCATTCGATTTTTAACAGGGCTTTGTTGAATAATTTTAAAAAAAACAACATCGCATTGACAAAGGAGCAATGGACAATTTTGGGAGTTCTTTGGCAGGAAGACGGCTGTTCTCAACAAACCTTGGCCGATAGAACCTACAAGGACAAGCCGGGAATTACGCGCCTAATCGATAATTTAGAGAAAGAAAATCTGGTGGAACGACGGCCCGACGCCAAAGACAGACGACTGAATTTAATATTTCTAACTCCCAAAGGAAAAATAATCGAAAATGATGTAATACAAATTGTAAATCTAACTCTTGAGAGCGCTGTAAAAGGAATTGACCCAGAAAATCTCAAAATCGTTAGAGACACATTCCTTCAGATTTACGACAATTTAGAACTTAAAATAAAATGAAAAAATATTTAATCTTACTAATTATCTCCCTTTTCATTACCAAAAGTAATGCTCAAATAATAATTTCGACTTCACTGGACGAAGCTATAAATAAGGCGATAGAAAAGAATCTTTCGATTAAAAATAAAGAACTCGAAATCGAAAAAATCAACCTTCAAGAAAAAGGCGTTTGGAACAAATACATTCCCAAAGTTGAGGCCAGCGGACTTTATACGTATTACGACAATACATTAACTATTGATGCAGCTCCCGTAACAGTTCCCGTGGTCAATTTAACCTTGTTTGACGGCAAACAAACTTTCGAAAATTACGGGAATATCTTTAATGGAAGCGTGATGGCAAAAACAATTCTGTTCAGTGGAATGCAAATTCCAAACGGGGCAAAAGCTTTGCAACAAAAAGCCAAAGGCTCGGAATATCTGAAAGAATCCGAAAAGGACGGCATAATAAAAGAAGTGATCAACACCTTTGACCAACTAACTTTGTTGAACGAAGTAGAAAAACTGCTCAATGACAGCGACAAAAGATTGCAAACAGAAACCAAGAGAGTGTCAAAAGCCATCGAACAAGGACTCGCAATTCCTTATGACAGGGATAAAATAAAATTGGCATCATTGGAGTTAAATTCGAAAAAAATAGAGCTGGAAGGAAAACGTAAATTAGTCTATAAAAAAATACATTATCTTACAAATTATAGCGATGCGGAAATCGACAATGTCAAACACGATTTGGTTCCCTACACACTAACGGAAGAGAAATTAAGCCCTGAAAACAAGCAGGAAATCAAAGCCTTGGAATCATTCAAACTAGCCAATGAATACCTATTGAAGAAAGAAAAAGGTACTTATTTACCTACTTTGGGTGCTTTTGGAGGCATGACTTATTCCAGTGTTTTTGATGCAAATACCACAACTCCAGTGATTCCAGGGTTAAACAAATCATTGAATTTAGGAATAAACGAAATGACGATCAACCCCAATTGGATGATTGGAGCAGCAATGAAATGGGAAATATTCGCCGGTTTTGAAAGAAAACACAAAATTCACGAAGCCAAAATAAACATTGAACAAGTACAAAACCAAATTGACGATACCAAAGAAAAATTAGAACTACTTTTAGAAAACAATTATGTGAATTATACGGTTTTAAATCAAAAAATTGAAATCGTTACCCAGCAAGAAAAAGTAGCCAACAACAATTTGGCATTAGCCATAAAACAATACAAGGAAGGTTTGATAAACATCTCAGAACGTTTAGAAGCCGAAAATGATTCCTACAAATCATCGGTAAACAAAATTAATATTCTCATAGAACAACGCTTATCAGCCATAGAAACCATTATTGCCACAGGCGAACTCACACAACATTTATCCAAATTAAACTAACATTCCATGAAAAGAATAATCACTTTACTAGCAATAGCAATCCTGTTGGTAGGTTGCAAAAAAAATATAAATGAAGGTCAAATTCAAGGCAAGATTGAAAACGAACAAATTGCCGTGGTAAGCAAGATTCCTGGAAAAATTTTAAAAATATTTGTCAAAGAAGGAGACTTGGTCAAAAAAGGAGACACACTTGCCATCCTTGACGTTCCAGAAGTTAGTGCCAAATTAAGTCAGGCTGAAGGCGCGGTAACATCTGCCAAAGCACAATATAGTATGGCTGTGAAAGGAGCGACAGACAACCAAATCAAACAGCTTGAAGCCAAAAAACAAGGGCTGTCTGAACAATACCAATTTGCCCAAAAATCGATTAAAAGATTGAACAATATGATAAAAGATTCTTTGGTGTCACAACAAACTTATGATGAAGCTTTTGCCAAATACGAAGGGGCGCAAGCACAATACAATGCAGTTATTGCCGAATTGGATGAGGCCAAAAGAGGAGGACGAATAGAACAACAAACTATGGCTTTGGGCCAAAAAGACAGAGCGTATGGCGCTTTGCAAGAAGTAGAAACCGCCGATAAAGAACGCTTTGTGATTGCTCCGCAAGCCATGAGCATCGAAACAATAACACTAAATATTGGCGAATTGGCATTGCCGGGATACACCCTGTTTAATGGTTATATTTCTAATAGCACTTATTTTCGTTTTACCATTCCGGAAAGCCAATTGGATAAAATTAAAAAAGGAAAGGAAATGACCGTTCAAGTTTTATACAACAAGAAAAACATCAAAGGAATTGTCACCATCATTAAACAATTGGGCGCTTACGGAAATATTGCAACTGCTTATCCTGACTTTGAAATGCAGGAAAGCTTATATGAAATAAAAATAGTACCCTCCAATACCAAGGAAGCAAATGATTTAATTACAAAAGCCACAGTTACTTTAAAACTTTAAATTATGAGACAATCCGTTTCACTTCTCAAAAGAGAATTCAAATTGTTTTGGCAAAATAAAATTCTTCGAATGCTTTTTATTGGAGCGCCATTGCTATATGGAATTCTATTAGGTTATGTTTATGGTAAAGGAAAAGTGACTGACTTGCCAATAGTCGTTGTGGATGAGGACCGCAGCGAGATGAGCGCAAAAGCGGTTCAAATGTTTGATGAGAATGAAGTACTGAACATATCGGCATTACTTTATGATCAAAACAATCTTTCGCAAATTGCCATCGATAAGGAAGCAGCCTGTGTTGTAATTATTCCAAAAGGTTTCGAAAAAATGGTGTTGACAAAAAAATATCCCGAAATTGTTACGATAGTAAATGCATCCAATGTATTAACGGCTAATTATGCATCTTCGGCTTTACAAGTTTGTCTGGGAACATTAAAGGTTGGTGTCCAAATGGAAACTTTGCGAAAACAAGGAACACCGGAAAACCTGATTGCCACCCAATATGAACCATTCAAAACGACTTTTATAAAAAAATACAACCGAAGCACGAATTACATGTATTTTCTGTGGCCGGGAGTTTTGGCTGCTGTTTTACAACAAGTTTTACTGCTGGGCTTGGCACTTTCCTTTGCATCAGAACATGAGAAAGGAACATTTAAAAAATTAGTTGAAATATGCCCGTCCTTATTTAAGTTGATTTGGATAAAAATCATTCCATATTTGATCATGAGTTTTGGGCTTTGGATCATGTATTGGCTATTTACCTTATGGTTTAGGATTCCCTTATACAACAATATACTTCCGCTCACGATTATAGCGGGAGTATTTGTAATCGCAGTCAGTTTCATCGGAATTTTAGTCAGCGTTATGATTCCGTCACAGCTAAAGGCAACCGAAGTATTAATGGTAATTGCTACACCAAGCTTTATTTTGAGCGGTTTTACTTGGCCTTTAAGCCAAATGCCAGTTTGGGTTCAGGCAATTGCAAACGTAATTCCTTTAACCCATTTTCTAAAAGCTTTCAGGATATTAATCATCGAAAACGGAACCTTTTCTCAAACGTATGACATCATTTTACATTTGATAATCATAGGTACAGTTTGCGCTGTTGCTTCGTATATTGCTTTATACCAAAAAAGAAAAAACTTTTAACAGACCATTAAACCTAAAAAAGTCCGATACCACATAAAACTGTATCGGACTTTTTTTTATATTGTTAATGGCAATCGAAACCACCAAAAAACAAACACAAATTTCAAAAATTTCATATTGCGGAAAGTCATAATTTTTTAACCAAGTGATTACTTTTCTATTTCTCGCAAATGTTCCATTTTTTTGTGTGCCAAGAAACCGGCAACATCTTCAAAATGTTCTTTGACTCGTTTGTTTCCAAATTCGAAAACTTTGTTCGCCAATCCGTCCAAGAAATCTCTATCGTGTGAAACCAAGATTAAGGTTCCATCAAAATCACGTAAAGCGTCTTTGATAATGTCTTTGGTTTTCATATCCAAATGGTTTGAAGGCTCATCGAGAATCAATAAATTGACAGGTTCCAATAATAATTTTATCATTGCCAAACGCGTTTTTTCGCCACCCGAAAGGACTTTTACTTTTTTAGTCACATCGTCGCCGTGAAACATAAAAGCACCCAAAATATCCTTGATTTTGGTCCGAACATCACCCACTGCAATATCATCGATGGTTTCGAAAATGGTGGCATTCTCATCCAACAAAGCCGCTTGATTTTGAGCAAAATATCCAATTTGCGCGTTATGCCCAATTTCGAGACTTCCGCTATCAATACCAATTTCTTTCATAATGGCTTTGATCATCGTGGATTTTCCTTCTCCATTTTTCCCTACGAAAGCTACTTTTTGTCCTCTTTCAATCACGATATTGGCGTCTTTAAAAACTACATGATCTCCATAGGATTTCGATAAATCTTTAACAATTACAGGATATTGCCCCGAGCGAATCGAGGGTGGAAATTTCAATTTCAAAGCCGAAGTATCTATTTCATCAATCTCTACAGGAACAATTTTTTCCAACATTTTAACCCGCGATTGCACCGACAAAGTTTTAGAAAAAGTCCCTTTAAATCGATCTATAAATTCTTGATTATCGGCAATCATGCGTTGTTGCTCATCGTAGGCTTTTTGCTGATGCACCCTTCTGTCTTTTCTGAGTTCCAAATAATGAGAATATTTAGCTTTGTAGTCATAAATTCGACCCATCGTAACTTCGATGGTGCGATTGGTAATATTATCGACAAAAGCTCTATCGTGCGAAATTACCACCACAGCTTTGGCAGAATTAATTAAGAAATCTTCCAACCATTGAATACTTTCAATATCCATATGGTTTGTAGGTTCATCTAACAAAATCAAATCTGGTTTTTGCAAAAGGATTTTGGCCAATTCAATTCGCATTCTCCAACCACCCGAAAACTCGGAAGTTTGACGAGTAAAATCTTCTCGAAGAAAACCCAATCCAGTCAAAATCTTCTCAACCTCAGCTTCATAATTCACTTCTTCGATGGCGTAAAATTTCTCGCTCAAGTCTGAAACTCTTTCGATTAATTTCATATATGCATCACTTTCGTAATCGGTGCGAATAGTTAATTGCTCGTTGATTTCATCGATTTCGGCTTTCATACTAAAGATTTCTCCAAAGGCTTTGGAAGTTTCCTCCATAACCGTTGCGCTATCAGTAGTCAATAAATGTTGTGGCAAATAAGCGATTACTGCTTCTTTTGGCGCCGAAATATTTCCTGTAGAGGGTTTGCTTTGCCCCGCAATAATTTTTAAAAGTGTTGATTTTCCTGCACCATTTTTTCCCATAAGGGCGATTTTGTCATTTTCATTAATGGCAAAAGAAATGTCGCTAAATAAAGTGGTTCCGCCAAATTGAACGGAGATATCGTTAACTGTAATCATTGTATTGTTGATTTGTTATTCGGTTAATCGTTTAATCGACTAGCTTTTTTTTTGAAAGTGGCAAAGATAGATTAATTAGAGGATTTTGCAATTTTAAGAATATAGATTGCAAATCCTCAAAATCAGGCATTGTTGCTTTTCATTAAGATTCGACTTGCAAAATGTCGTAAAAATACCACGAACTTAAATAACTTTTATTATCTTTGAAAGAAAAAAAATACATTATAACCTTAATATGAAAAATTCTATTCTTACTTTATTCCTATTTTGTTCTTCTTTTATTTATTCTCAAATCAATTTTGAAAAGGGTTATTTCATTTCGAACTCAGGGGTTCAAACTGAGTGTTTTATAAAAAATTATGATTGGAAATCAAACCCAATTGAATTTGAGTACAAAATCACATTACAAAAAGCCACATCACGAAAAGAAACAGTTGCAAACATTAAGGAATTTGGAATAGAAAATAGCAGTAAATTCAAAAGATTTAAAGTAAATATGGAGCGTTCATTAAATTTCTCGCAAAATTTATCTAGCAACAGAAATCCTGTATGGATCGAGGAAATTCTGTTTTTAAAAGTATTAATTGAAGGTGATGCAAAACTTTACTCCTATATTGATGAAAATATGTACAAATATTTTTATGAAACAAAATCAAAACCTATAGCGCAATTAGTTCGAATTAAATACGCCACTAACAATACTGAAAACAGTAATGGAATCGATTCTTTTTCAGAAAGTATAATGGAAAACAATTTATTTAGACAACAACTTAATTCAGACTTAACCTGTGAATCCATTACAGAAAATGATTTCCAAAATTTAAAGTATGACTTGTAAGGGTTCTAAATCTGTTGATTTTGATGCAAACGCCACAAAAAATAAGATTCAATTCAAAATTAAATTAGGTCTTGATAACACTTCAATTGCAATTAATGACGCTGGCCAGTATTATAACTTAAGTAAGGATTTTAATAAAATAGCTTATAAAATTGGTACCGAAATTGAATATGTTTTACCCTACAATAAAAATACATGGAGCATTTTTGTAAACCCAATTTATCAAAATTTTGAAAGCGAAAAAACTTACATAAAGAATGATGGCTTTGGGGTTATTGGAGGTGACTTTACAATCCAATTGAAATATAATTATTCAAGTTTAGATATTCCGTTTGGAGTTAGACATTATTATTTTCTTAACCCCAATTCAAAACTATTTTTTAATATTGGCTATTCATACAATTTAATCTCAAATGCAAAATTAAAATTTGATTATTCAGACAGAACCAAAGATTTACGCAGTAGTTCTAGAAATAATTTATTATTTGGATTTGGGTATACCTTTAATAACAAATATTCTGCAGAATTTATGTTTAATACAAAGAGAGAAATCCTTAGTGATTACCTTAGTTGGTCAGTCAAACAAGGTTCTTTCGGAATCCTATTGGGTTACACACTTTTTTAAACATTCAAAATAAACTTACGAACCACTTCGGCGACACCGTGATCATTATTAGAAGCTACAATGACATCGCCAAATTCTCTTAATTCATCATCGACATTATCAACCCAAACGCCCAATCCAGCATATTGCACCATCGTTAAATCGTTTCCGGCATTTCCGATAGCGATGATTTCGCTTGGATGAATATTCAGTTTTTCGGCCAAAATTTGAACGGCAGCGCCTTTGTCAACTCCGTAAGGTGCGGCTTCTAAGAAAAAGGGTTTCGACATACAAACACTCAAATCGGGCATTGCGTTTTTCAATATTGGCTCCACAGTTTTAAGATAATTGGGCTCTTCTAGCAACAAACATTTCACCGCCGAAGTGGTTACAGCATCTTTAAAACTCGGAACAATCACCAATTCCAAACCCGTAATAGTACTTTCTAAATCAATATATTCTGAAGTTCTTTCACTGATAATTTTTCCATTTAAATACGTGATGATCTGCGTATTATTTTCTTGACTAAAATCGTAAATTGAATGAATTTGTTCTTTGGTTAAAGAATGTTCAAAAAGGATTTTGTCTTCTTTTAAATCAGTAATCGTTGACCCATTAAACGAAATCATAAAGGAATTATTGACATCACATCGCAAGTCTTTGGCATATTCAATCATTGCCGAGGTCGGTCTTCCGGAAGCCAAAACAACATAAACTCCCATTTCCTGAGCTTTCAAAAGCATTGTTGCATTCTCTTTTGATATTTCGTGATCGTCCGTCAACAAAGTGTCGTCCATATCGACCACAAGCATTTTATATTTCATTATTTTTTTAATCTTTTTAAAACAAATCTAAATTATTTTTTAAGTTTTATAGGATTTTGACGAGTGTCAAAAATTTGAAGAATACGGATTTCCGTTTCGGAATGAATTTTATAAATAATTTTGTAATTTCTAACAATCATTCTTCGATAAGGTTCTCCCAAAAATTCATCGACTTGATACTGCTCAGCAAAATGAATATTTTTACTTTGAATAACAATATCCCTAATGACACTATTTGCTCCTTGAAGAGATTTTAATTTAATAAACTCGAAGATTAGTTTCAAATCTGCTTTGGCTTGATTGTCCCAAAGTATTTTAATTGGCTTTTGCATATTACCAATTCTCGATTTCTCTTTCCAAATCCTCAATAGTTGTATATTTTCCTGATGAAATTCGTTCGTCGGCGTCTTTAACCATATTGATATATTCCTCTTTATCAACAGGATAACCACTAATGGTATGTGCAACAACTTCTTTATCCAAAACAGATTTCAAAGCTATAATTTTTTTTAGTTTACTTTCGTCATTAATTTGAAGCAACCAATCCATCAATTCCATTTTTCTTGCAGCAATATCCATCTCACATAGTTTTAGAATAACAAATATACAAATTTTAAATATTCATTCTAAACTCTTCAATTACAGGATTGGCTTTAGAAAAGTCCGTTTCCTGAATAAATAATTCTACCGCTTTTGTATTTTCTAAACTAGGAAATACATTAGATTGGTTGTTGTCGCGAATAACGGTTTCTACTCCGATTGCTTCAATCTTACTTTTAAGTGAAACTGCTAAAATTTCACTGCCCGAAAACACTTTCATTAATCCCATAGTATTTTATTTTAATTGTTATTCTTCTGTTTCTTCTTCTTCAAAATCTTCTTCGTCATCAAAACCAAATACAAGCGGTTCTAATAGCATTTTATCAGCTAATATTTCGATCCTTTCCGTAAATTCCTCCGAAAAAATAATGCGCTGTGTTTTGTTGATGCTATTCGAAATACGCATAATTCTGGTTTCGTGACGTAGCTTCAAAATGGGATCGGCATCGTCAAGAATAAACATTTTCAGTCGATTTACATTGTAACCTGCAGTGGTAAACATTTCACTTAATTTGAAAGGTGTGCCAATCAAAACATCAATTCCGGTCGAAATATAATTCTTGTCATATTCCATATCGCCTTTATCGTGAACGCCATACACCCGCAAATCGGTATATTTTCCCAACTTTTCGAAAAGCTCTTCCATTTCTAGAACCTTAGTTTTGTCTTCCACAATTATCAAAGCTCGAGGCGATTCCTCTCCTTCTCCTTTTAAATGTTGAATCACATTTAGCACAATCGTAGTTGATTTTCCGCTTCCTTTTGGTGCAATAATAATACAATCGGCGCCGCTTTTTAGAGTCGAAAATGTTTCTTGTTGCATCTCATTGGCTTCGGTCAAACCGTTTTCAATAAGCGCTTGTTGAAGGTTTTCGTTTATTTTTTTTAGTTTCATTTGTTTTGATTGAAAGACTAAAAAATTGAAAGATTGAAAGATTGATTATACTTATTAATCTTTTAATATTTCAATCATTAAATCATTAAATTTATTTTGAAGCAAACAGTTGCACATCACTTTCGGAAATCTCGCTTCCGCCAAGGATAATTAATCGTTCCACTACATTTCGTAATTCGCGGATATTTCCCGTCCAATCGTATTCCTGTAATAATTTAACGGCTTCTTTAGAGAAATGTTTTATTGCATTTCCCTGCTCGGAGGCAATTTTCTCAGCAAAATGTGAAATCAGCAACGGAATATCGTCTCTTCTTTCGTTCAACGAAGGAACATTGATCAAGATTACTGCCAAACGGTGATACAAATCTTCACGAAAACGACCTTCGGCAATTTCTTTTTTCAAGTCTTTGTTGGTTGCCGCAACCACTCGAACATCAACCTTAATGTCTTTTTCGGCACCCACTCTGGTAATTATATTTTCTTGCAAAGCTCTTAATACTTTAGCTTGAGCCGAAAGACTCATATCGCCAATTTCGTCCAAGAAAATAGTTCCTTTATCAGCGGCTTCAAACTTTCCTGCACGATCTTTTACCGCCGATGTAAAAGCTCCTTTCACGTGACCAAACAATTCACTTTCTATCAATTCACTTGGAATGGCGGCACAATTGACTTCAATTAAGGGGAAACTCGCTCGTTGACTTTTTTCGTGTAATTGATGTGCAACTAATTCTTTTCCGGTTCCGTTTGGTCCCGTTATTAAAACTCTGGCTTCGGTTTGAGCAACTTTTTCAATCATCAATTTGATGCGATTGATAGGTTCGCTTTCGCCAATCATTTCGTAATTTTTGCTGACTTTTTTCTTTAGAATTTTGTTCTCAACCACCAGTTGTTTTTTGTCCAAAGCGTTGCGAACGGTATTCAATAAGCGATTCAAATCTGGTGGTTTCGAGATATAATCAAAAGCCCCCAAACGCATCGTTTGGATTGCAGTTTCCATATCGCCGTGACCTGAAATCATCACCATTGGGATTTCTGGTTTTATTTTTTTGACTGCTTCTAAGACTTCGACGCCGTCCATTTTTGGCATTTTTATATCGCACAAAACAAGGTCGTAATCATTATTTTTTATTTTCTCCAAACCTGCAACACCATCTTCGGCATCTTCTACAATATAAGCGTCATTCTCTTCGGAAAGGATTTTTGATAAAACTCTTCGAATGGCTGCTTCGTCTTCTATGATTAGTATTTTACTCATTTTTAAGTGGATTTGAATATTTGTTAATCTGGTTATTTATCACTTCAAATAACCAAATAACCGAATTATCGAATAACCATTTTAGTACTTCAACCATTTGTATAATTCTTTCCAAGTTGGTTTTTTGCCATACATTAATATTCCCACTCGGTAAATCTTTGCAGCAAACCAAACTACAAAAAAGAAAGTTCCGAAAAGTATGGTAATGGACAACGCCAACTGCCACAAAGGAACTCCAAACGGAATTCGCATCAGCATTACGATGGGCGACGTGAGTGGAATCATTGAAAATACGGTGGCAATTGTTCCGTGAGGATCGTTGATGACAGTGAAAAATCCGATATAAACGGCTAAAATTAACGGCATGATTATAGGCAAAAGAAACTGTTGCGAATCGGTTTCGTTATCGACTGCAGCTCCAATTGAGGCGTAAAACGAACTGTACAAAAAGTAGCCTCCTATGAAATAAATCACAAAACTAATAAGGATGGTGGCAATGGGTAAACCCCACAATTCTTGAACATACATTTGCGCGGTTCCCGCTAATTCCTGATGAGCCGCTTGCATTACATCGGAAGGTAATTTAGTCGCAGGACAGGTTTCTATTCCTAAAAAGGAAGAAGCGATAAGCATCATTGTCAATCCGATTATGGCCCAAATAAAGAATTGTAGCAGCCCTGCTAGGGAAGTTCCGATGATTTTTCCCATCATCAATTGAAATGGTTTTACTGAGGAAATAATGATTTCGACTATACGATTGGTCTTTTCTTCAATGACACTGCGCATTACCATGTTGCCGTAAATAATGATAAACATCATAATAAGATAGCCAAATGCACCTCCAATGGCGATTTTGATTTCGTTAAGCCCTTTTACACTTTGTTCACCTGAAGCTTTAGCAAGGCCAATATTAACCTTGGCTTGGGCTGTTTTTATGGCCACTGTATCGAGATGTGCTTTTTCGAAATTGTCTTTTGTGAGTTTTTTAGCAATCACATCTTGCAGATTTTCGACAAATGAAATACTGGCGCTTTCGTTTGAAATATATTGTATTTTATTTTCTAAATCCTTGTCATTCGCGACTTTTGGAATATAAAGTAATCCTGTGTAACTCTCATTTGTGATGCTGTCTTTCAAAGATTTTACGTCAATTGAAGACAAATCTTGATAAATATATTCTCCGTTCTTGCTGTTGAGCGCTTTGAATTCATTGGCAAACAAACCCGTTTCATCGTGAATAGCTACTTTTTTGGTATCGGCTTTCATCGTACTCAAATAGCCAACAAAAACCGCTATTCCCACAAAAAGCAACGGACTCAAAAAAGTCATGACAATGAATGATTTATTGCGGACTTTGGCAAAAAATTCTCTTTTTATTATAAGTGATATAATGCTCATTTTAGGTCTTGGTTTTTAGGTTTTGAGTTTCCAAAAGAATTACTTTTCGCTAACTGCCTGAATAAAAATATCGTTTACGCTTGGAATTTTTTCCACAAAATGGGTTACTTGACCTCTCTGAGTTAGAATATGTAATAACTCATTTGGTGCTGCATTCCCTAGTTGAATTTCGAGCTTTAATTCGTTGTTGAGCGATTTAAAATTCGTTTGCCCCACTTTGAATTTTTGAGTTATATCATACATCAGTCCTTCGACATTATCCGATAAAATACCCACTTCAAAACTATTAGTTTTGAATTTTCGTTTCACGTCGTCCAATCTTCCTTCGATAAGTTTGTTCGATTTGTGGATTAAGGCAATATGATCGCACAATTCTTCGACGCTTTCCATTCTATGTGTAGAGAAAATTATGGTAGAACCTTGGTTTCGTAATTCAAGAATTTCATCTTTGATAACATTGGCATTTACGGGATCGAAACCTGAAAAAGGTTCATCAAAAATCAATAATTTTGGTTTATGCAACACGCAAACCACGAATTGCACTTTTTGAGCCATTCCTTTAGAAAGCTCTTGAATTTTTCGGTTCCACCAGCCTTGAATTCCTAGTCTTTCGAACCAATATTCTAATTGTTCTTTGGCTTCGGCTTTTGACAGTCCTTTCATTTGCGCCAAATACAAACATTGTTCGCCTACTTTCATCGTTTTATACAAACCGCGTTCTTCAGGCAAATATCCGATGTATTGAATGTGTTTTGGACTTAATTTTTCACCGTCAAGTAAAATTTCGCCAGAATCAGGCAGTGTAATTTGATTGATAATTCTAATTAATGATGTTTTTCCAGCACCATTTGGACCTAGAAGTCCATAAATACTTCCTTTTGGAACGGTAAGCGAAACTGCATTTAAAGCAACGTAATCTCCGTATTTCTTGACAACATTTTGTACTTCAAGTATATTACTCATACTGATTTTTGATTTTTTTCATCTGTTGGGCTCTTTCGGCCTCGGGTTGGTAAAAATAGAAAAATAGGGCGTAATAAGGTGTTAAATAAAATAAAAAAACCCACCCTTGTTTTCACAAGGATGGGAAAAATTCGCATAATTTAAAATTATGAAAACATATCTTTAACTTTTTCAAAAAAGGATTTGTCGCTTTTTTCAGGATTCGGAGTAAAATTCTCGTTTTCGAGATTATTTTCAAAAAACTGTTTTTGTTCTTTATTTAATGTTTTTGGAGTCCAAACATTGACATGAACCAGTAAATCTCCCGTTCCATATCCATTAATACTTGGAATTCCTTTTCCTTTTAATCTGAGGATTTTACCAGATTGAATGCCTTCATCCAATTTTATTCTCACTTTTCCGTTGATGGCTGAAATATCTTTTGATATTCCAAGAACTGCTTCAGAGAAACTGATGTATAAATCAAAATGCAAATTCTCACCTTCACGTTTTAAAAATTCGTGTTCAATTTCTTCGATAGCCACAATTAAATCTCCTGGAACACTGTTGCCTGGCGCATCATTTCCTTTGTTGGAAACTTTGAGTTGCATACCATCAACAACTCCAGCAGGAATTTTTATGGTTACCGTTTCATCTTCTAGAATCATTCCCTGCGAGTCGGCTTCTGACGGTTTTTTATCTAATATTTGACCTGAACCGCCACAAGTGGGACACGTTGATGCCGATTGCATTCGTCCCAAAATCGTGTTGGTTACACGCATTACTTGACCTTGACCATTACAAGTCGAACAGGTTTTATACGACACTCCAGGAGCTTGCACTTTTCGTTTGACTTTAACTTTTTTCTCAACACCGTTGGCAATTTCTTCAAGAGTCAGCTTTACTTTGATACGAAGATTACTTCCTTTTACACGGCGTGAACCTCCGCCTCCGCCACTAAAACCGCCACCTCCGCCAAAAGCACTTCCGAAAATATCTCCAAACTGGCTAAAAATATCATCCATATTCATGCCACCACCACTAAAACCGCCATGACCACCGCCACCATCAAAAGCTTGATGACCGTATTGATCGTATTTGGCTCTTTTATTAGGATCGCTCAGCACTTCATAAGCTTCTGCAGCCGCTTTGAAACTTTCTTCTGCAGCAGCATTTCCTGGGTTTTTGTCAGGGTGAAATTCAAGCGCTTTTTTTCTATATGCTTTTTTTATTTCAGCAGCATCGGCATTTTTGGATATGCCAAGTATTTCGTAAAAATCTTTTTTCATTTTTCTATTTAGGAATTAGCCCTTAGACAAGCTCAGGGTGACATTAGGGTATAGAAATTAGTTTCCGATTACCACTTTAGGAAAACGAATAATTTTATCGCCCAATTTATATCCTTTTTCGATGACGTCAACAATTTTTCCTCTCATCTTAGGAGATGCAGCAGGAATTTGAGTGATTGCTTCGGCAAAATCAGCATCAAAAGCGTCACCAGCTTTTAGTTCAACTTCTTCTAAACCTTTGGAAATTAAAGTGCTTTTTAATTTTTCTTGAATGAGTTCGACCCCTTGAATTAGGATATTGTCATCCGTTTTTTTAATTTCGGCTAATGCTCTGTCAAAATCGTCTAACACAGGAAGCATGGCAAGCAATACTTCTTGATTTGCAGTTTTGAATAATTCAATACGTTCTTTTGTGGTTCTGCGTTTATAATTTTCAAATTCAGCAAATAAGCGCAGAAATTTATCTTTTTCCGAAGCTAAATCTTGAGTTAATTGCTCTTCTCTAGATATTTCCTCTACCCTTTCTTCGATTGTAGCATCTAAGTCATCGGTATTATTTTCATTGTTATCAATTGGAGTTTGATCAACAATTTCGTCGTTTAGCGTGTTTTCAGTCGTCATTCTTGTATTATTTTTAAAAAAATTGGTAAACTTCATTTTTTATTCTTTTCAGTTGATTGCAAAAGTACTGCCAAATCTTTTAAATTGTCAAATTGTCACAATTATTTATTAGTGATGTAAAAGATGCTATTTGTGATGAATCAAAATTTAATATAATTTTAAGACTATCACGTTTTGGTTTGTATAAATTTGTAAACATTCTATTTCTAGATTTTATAGAAACTTAAGGTTAGCATCAAGGCTTTAAATTATTATTAATTCACTATGTATTATATTTAAAAAAAGCTTCGTTTAACACACGAAGCTTTTTTTTGTTTAATTTGAAGATAAAATTAGGTCAATTTCGTTCTAACACTCCACTCAAATTCCATTTCTGAAACCTGAATTCCATTTTCGTCAGATCCGATGGATTTCATCCAAAATGTTTGTCCTTCTCCTGTTACAATAGCTTCTCCAATTGTTTTTTCTGCTAACGATCCATCATTACATACAAAAGTAATTTTTCCTGTAGCTTTTTTAGAAAAATTGCTTTTGTTATTAGCTACTAACATAGAAATTTTTTTGCCGCTCAATTGAATATGATTCATAACTAAAGCGCCGGTCGAAAGTTCCGCTGCCATTGCTTGTACCGCAAAATACATCGAATTAAAGGGATTTTGATTGATCCAACGGTGCTTTACCGTTACTACACATTTAGTATTGTCTATTTGTTGTACCCGAACTCCGCATAAAAATGCCGATGGTAATTTGAAAAATAAAAATTTATTGAGCTTAAACACTGAAATTTTCATTACTATTATTTTTGTTTTGTAAAAATAACTATAATAATCACACAAAAGCATGATGTATCAAATAATCTGTTAAATACCTAATTTTTAGATAGTTATCTTTATTTATATACAGCGACGTCGTTTTTTAATGTTAATTTTTTGTTAACATATACTACTATGCGATACAAGATACTTTCTTTTAGCCATATATTTGCATAAGAAATTACTATATACTTTTAAATTATGGAAACCACAAACGAAAAAAACCTAGCCACATTTACTCATTTAAGTACCTTGAGTCAATATTGCATCCCATTTGGAAATTATATTTTTCCAATATTGATTTGGAGTACTAATAAAGACAAATCAGAATTTGTTGATTTTAATGGAAAGCAAGCACTAAATTTTCAGCTGAGTATATTATTGTATTCGTTAGTATTAGCTGTAATCGCCATTCCAATTTTCATCATTACTGTTTTTAGCAATATTCCTTTAAATGCTATACTAAATGACCACGACTTTGTAGAAAACCATTTAAGCGTAGAAAATATATCGGGAATTGTAATAGTAGCATTCATTGCGATTTTTATATTTATTAGTTTAAAAATTGCCGAATTCTTCCTAATCATCTATGCTTCTGTAAAAGCATCTAATGGAGAAAAATACAAGTATCCGCTGACGATACCGTTTATTAAATAAATCATCAAATCATCAAATCAATCATTAATTAATCAAATCAAAAAATGAAAAAGCTACTTTTAATCACAGTACTTTTGGTTGCAATCACAACCAACTTATCAGCTCAAAAAAACAGCCTTATTGACATTAAAAAAATGGAAAATAATCAATTTAAAATTTCTGCAAAGGAAGAAATGAATATCCATTTACGATTTAATCTCGAACCAGAAGATGTTTATAATGTTCTTATATGCGATCAACATATGAACGAGGTGTCTTCAAGAAAAAATTACAAAAAAGGAGAATACAAAATTGCATTTACTATTGAAGAAGGCGAACAATACATCGTAAAATTTATTGGTATTAGCCCGATAAAATTGATTGCCACAACATTTGCAGAAAATTAAAATCATCACCCGAGGCGTAGCCGAACTGTTTGGATCGTAGCGGAAAAAATCAAAAAATGAACAGTCCAATCAAATCTAAAACAAAAAAAGAGAATCATGAACATTGAAAACACAAAAGCCCAAATGCGCAAAGGTGTTCTTGAGTTTTGCATCTTGTCCGTGTTAAAAGACAAAGAAGCATACACTTCAGAAATATTAGACACTTTGAAAAACGCAAAATTATTGGTTGTGGAGGGAACGGTTTATCCGCTGCTTACCCGATTGAAAAACGACGGATTACTCAACTATCGTTGGGAAGAATCATTATCTGGTCCGCCAAGAAAATATTATGGTCTGACCGAAATTGGACACACATTTTTAAACGAATTAAATAGTACTTGGACTGAATTGTCCGATGCTGTAAACCTAATCACTATACAAAAACAATAGCCATGAACAAAACAGTAAACATAAATCTAGGCGGAATATTCTTCCATATTGACGAAGATGCGTACCAAAAGCTAACTCGCTATTTTGACGCTATAAAACGTTCTTTATCCTATTCATCAGGGCAAGACGAAATCATAAAAGACATCGAAATGCGCGTTTCGGAATTATTGACGGAAAAACAAAAAACCGACAAACACGTGGTAGGTTTGAAAGACGTTGACGAAGTTATTACCGTAATGGGACAACCAGAAGATTATAGAATTGATGATGAAGGAACTGAAAATACTGCTATCAATTTCTCTTCTTCTTCTAAACCTCGAAAACTATATCGTGACAAAGACAATGGAATGATAGGTGGTGTTCTTGCTGGTTTAGGACATTATTTTGGAATAGACAAAGTATGGTTACGAATTTTCTTTTTAATACTATTTTTTGCTTGGGGAACTGGGGTTTTGGCCTATATTATCCTTTGGATTGTGATGCCAGAAGCTACAACGACAGCCGAAAAGCTGGAAATGACAGGAGAACC
>JAAFGY010000058.1 GCA_010365135.1 Flavobacterium sp. | reverse complement strand
AGTGATAAACCACAAAATTTTACAGAATCTCAAAGTATAATTATATAATTAAAAGGTTTTCAACTAAGTACAATTTATATGGCTAAATCTAGAGGGAACATCTACGAACATTTTTTATATTAAGGCATTGAGATATAAAGAATATTTCACGACTATTTTAATTAAGCAAGATATGAAGCTAAAATATCTCCAGTCACTCTTCTTTACAAATTTCCATCTAATTGCCAGCAATGATTTGAAAATAAACCTATTGGTAAATATAATTACTGAGATTTTAAATGCTAATTCTATAACTTGTAGCGAGAATTATATAAATCTCTGTCCTAACAAATACATATTTTTGGATTATTATTAATTCTACAAAATAATTAAATGTTATGAAAACAACTAGCACTACATCAAGCGCAAAAAGCAACAGCGCGAGTACACAATCTAAATCTAAAGGTAGTGTACCATCAAAATCTTCAGCCGCTGAAGATCTTAGAGAATTATTCGTAGATTCACTAAAAGACATTTACTGGGCAGAAAAAGCCTTGCTAAAAGCGCTTCCAAAAATGGCCAAAAATGCTACTTTTGAAGGTCTTATTACTACTATAAATGACCATTTAGCGGTGACGCAAGAGCAGCTGAGCAGATTGGAACAAGTATTTGACCTAATTGGTGAAAAAGCAACAGCAAAAAAATGCGACGCTATGGCGGGTTTAATCGAAGAAGGTGAAAGCATTATGGAAGAAACTAACGAAGGACCTGTAAGAGATGCCGGAATTATTGCTGCCTCGCAAAAGATTGAACACTACGAAATTGCAACTTATGGCACTTTGTCAGCCTTCGCCAAGACTCTGGGCGAAGATGAAGCATTCGCTTTGTTGCAACAAACTTTAGAAGAAGAAAAAGAAGCGGATCGACTTTTAACGGAAGTGGCTTACAACAATATCAACTTTGAAGCTTCGGAGGAAGAATGAAGATGAGTAACCGATTCAGATTCAATCATTAAAAAGAAACCTGTAATATTAAAAGAGATTACAGGTTTTTTTTATAGGCTGACCATACTTTCCAAAATAAGGTGTGCCGTTTTGTCTATTGCCTGTACTACAATTTCTTCGGGTGTTCCTTGGAAAACTTCGCGATGACTCATTTTTCTTGAAGGTGTGATGATTTGAAAGAAAATTGTTCCTATGGGTTTTTCTGCGCTTTCGCTTCCACCTGCACTAATGAGTCCGGTGATGGCCACAGTAATCTTAGCATTAAATATTTTAGAGGCCTGTTGGGCAAGGACTAACGTTACTTCGGCAGATTCAGGAGTATGTTCTGTAATTGTAAGGTGTGGGACATTTAGTATTTGTTCCTTGACAAATACGTCATAACATACAATTCCTCCTCGCAAAATTTTCCCAGACTCGTCGGTCAAAGAAAATTCAGCACACATTCTACCTGCGGTGGCACTTTCGGCAAAAGCAATATTCCATTGTTTCGCCGCTATTGCTTTGCTACATTTCATAACGATTGCTGAAGGCATACTAAATAATTTAAGTTTGAATAGATTTTTAAAATAAAATACTGTTCACTGCTTCGCGTTGATAATGACATTCGAGAATAGATCGCATTGAATTGGGATTGTGAACGGCATTTACAAATTCTTTCCAAGTATTTGCAGGAATCAAAGTGATTAACGATTGTTCCAATTCCAAAACTTTCGGGGCATTTTCCTTAATCACTACATCCCATTCTTTATAAAAATTAAGAATATCATCTGGATAAACGGATTTTCGAAACGTATTTTCATCTACAGCGTGAAAAGGCTGTTCTACATTTAGGTATCCATAGTCATCCGTGAGTTCTTCGTGTGGATAAATATCCCTAATAGCAATTTCAAAATCATAAGGGATACTAAAGCAACTCGGGTTAAAACTGTGATTCACAAATTTTCCGTTGTCCCAGCAAAGCACCATTTCGCCATTTTTATTAGTGAAAGAGTATGTATCTAAATACTTTTTGATATGCGGATTCAGATTTTCAATTTTTTCCCGCGTAAATATTTGATCCAAATCGTCCTGAACCCAAGTGATGGTACCTCGTGGAATTAGTCTTGTAGCCACAACGCCATATCCTTTTTCTTTGCTTATAAAGCGTACTTCTGTATTGGGATGTATCATACTTCTATAATTTGCATTTCATTTTTTAAATAATTAAAATACTTTACTTGTCCTTTATTTTATATGAATTTTATGTAAATCTATTTCTGAAGGGCCGTTTATTACTATTCCGTCTGCCGCAAATCGGGAACCGTGACAAGGACAGTCAAAAGTTTTTTCATCTTTGTTCCATTGTACGATACAACCCAAATGAGGGCAAACGGCCGAGAAAGCTGTCAGGGTATTGTCCCAATTGCGATAAACTGCAATTTTTTTCAGTCCAGAGGAAAGGATATCGCCTTCCCCTGATGGCAAATCAGCAGTGTTTTTTAGATCGGAAGCACTGAGCCAATCGAAATATTGAGAAGCCATATTGCCTGCTTCTTTGATAAAATCTCCAGCCGTTTTGAGCGTTATTCTTGAAGGGCTGTATAAATCTTCCCACTTATTTTTTATACCCAAAATACTATCGCTGATAATCATTGCACCTATAGTGGTATGTGTCATGCCGTTACCGGAATCTCCTGTGATTATATAAATGTTGTCATCTCCAGGATTTTTGCCCATAAACCCTAAAGAATCGACGGGTTCCATTATCTGCCCTGACCATCGGTATGAAATATCTTCCATTGCGGGGAAATAATTCCGGGTCCAGGATTCCAATTTGTCATATCGTGTTGATTGAGAAATGCCATCTTGGTCTGCTTGTCCCGTTTTATGGTCTTCTCCTCCTGCAATGAGTAAATCGTAATTGTCGTCAAAACTTTCTAATCGTACATAATGGTAAGGCTGAGAAACCAATTTAGAATCCTGATCTCCAGTATCCCACCAAAGCGAATAGGGCAACTGGCCTTTTTTAATTTTGCCCGCAATAACATAAGTTCGGTAAGCATATTGTTTGGTATGCATTTTTAGAGTATCATTTATCGGGGAGTTAGTTGCCACTATAATATGCTTGGCAGAAAAAGTATAACCATTTACTTTGGCACCTTCTTTATTTATTTCTCCAGCACGCGCCCCTGTATAAATAATCCCTCCAAGGGAAATAATAGCTTCGGTTAGCCCTTTGAGATACTTCAGTATGTGAAACTGCGCCTGATTCCTAAATACAAGGCTCCGAATGGTTTTGCCTCCTTTTATTCCTGGTGTTTCATCTACTATAGCTGTTGACAAACCCGCTTTTTGGGTTGCCTCAAGTTCCTTATCTAAATTTTCTTGCTTGTCACTTTCGTGCAAAAATAAATAGCCGTCTACCCTTTTAAACGAACAATCGATATTTAAAGTGGAGACTATTTTTTCAATTTCGTCTATAGCTTCCGAATGACTTTGGGCAGCAAGTGCCGTGGAAACTTCTCCAAATATACTTTCAAGAAAATAATAGCGGTCGTCAAGTGCACAGGTCAAATGCGCAGTTGTGCGTCCCGTTTCGCCACTACCAATATACCCATCTTCAACCAAAACCACTTTTTTACCCGCTTTAAGCAATTTGTAAGCAGTGGTGAGACCGGCGATTCCTCCACCAATAATCAGCACTTCCGTATTTATATCCTGATTTGGTTTTTCACACGATATAGAGGGTGTAGCATCAATCCAAAAGGAAACATTATCGCCTGACGTAACGCTTCCCTCATTTGACTTCGATTTTGAGTTATCCATTGTAAAAATTTTATATTTAAATCCAACAAGCGAGCCTTTCAATAATGTTCAGATTAAACTCAAAGTTATTACTCAAATTCTTTACCTGTTTACAACTTTAGTGTTTAATTTTATATAATTATCAGTTGTATTTACTTAATAATTTATAGAAAAATATAATTATAAAACTCTTAATATTAGACAAATAGCCTTGTACAGCCTTATTTTTTAGTTTTTTTAGTCCTTAGACAATGGATTTTCCAATCGATAGGAAAAATCACAGTAGTTGGTCGTGTTAGAAGAATGGCTCCCGTTTGTCCGCAACCGACTAAAGCTCAAGGTATAACCTTAAAATAATATTAAATTATAGCACCATTCGTAACTTCCCGCTATAAAAAAAGTAATTTGGCACATTGATTTACTACTTTTGAATACTTTTTACATACAATTATGGACAAGATAAAAATACTTTGGGTCGATGATGAAATTGACTATTTGAAACCGCATATTTTATTTCTAGAAAAGAAAAATTATAGTGTTACAACTTGTAATAACGGTCGGGATGCGATTGATATTTTTGAAAATGACAATTTTGACATTGTTTTTCTAGATGAAAATATGCCCGGAATGAGCGGCTTAGAAACACTTTCGGAAATGAAGGAGAAGAAATCTTCTATCCCTATGATTATGATTACCAAGAGTGAGGAAGAATTTATCATGGAGGAAGCCATTGGCTCCAAAATTGCCGACTATTTGATAAAACCAGTAAATCCGAATCAGATTTTGTTGAGTTTGAAGAAGAATTTGGATCACTCACGCTTGATTTCACAAAAAACAACGCTGGATTATCAGAAGGAATTTAGAAAAATTTCGATGGAAATGGCAATGGTCAATACCTACGAAGACTGGGTAGAATTATACAAAAAATTGATTTTTTGGGAACTAGAGCTCGAAAATATCAACGACCAAGGCATGATTGAAATTCTAGAATCTCAAAAGGCGGAAGCCAATTCGCAATTTGGTAAATTCATAGAACGTAATTATGAAGATTGGTTTGCACCCAAACAGGATTCCCGAGGCAAAGCCGAACAGCTTGAAGCAAAACCTATTCAATCACACACTTTATTTCGGGAATTAGTAGTTCCAGAAATTGTAAAAAAAGACAAGCCTATTTTGTTTGTTGTGATTGATAATTTGCGATACGACCAATGGAAAGTTTTTGAAAATGTAGTGGGCAATTATTATAAATTAGAAAAAGAAGTTCCTTATTTCTCCATTTTACCCACCGCAACTCAATATGCTCGGAACGCAATTTTTTCAGGATTGACGCCACTTGAAATGGAGAAACAGTTTCCACAATATTGGAAAAACGATCCTGAAGAAGGGGGAAAAAACTTGTTTGAAGCCGAATTTTTGACCGCGCAATTGAAACGATTGGGATTGAATATTAAGCAGGATTATTTTAAAATCACCAATCTTGCCGGTGGGAAAAAGCTGGTTGAAAACTTCAAAACGCTAAAAAACAACGATTTGGTTACAGTGGTGTACAATTTTGTAGATATGCTTTCGCACGCCAAAACCGAAATGGATGTGGTGAAAGAACTGGCTTCAGATGATAAAGCTTATCGTTCGTTGACATTGAGTTGGTTCAAGAATTCGCCTCTTTTGGAAATCATTCAGCAAGCGCAAAAACTGGGTTTCAAATTGATTTTGACCACCGATCACGGAACCATTAACGTAAAAAATCCTTCGAAAGTCATAGGAGATAAAAATACAAGTCTCAATTTGCGTTACAAAACAGGCCGCAGTTTATCTTACGAAAGCAAAGATGTTTATGCCGTGAAAGAACCTAAATTTATTGGTTTGCCCACTATAAATATGAGTAGTTCTTATATTTTTGCCAAAAATGATTTGTTTTTGGCTTATGTCAACAACTACAATCATTATGTGAGTTATTATAAAAATACGTATCAACATGGCGGAATTTCGTTAGAGGAAATGATTATTCCTTTTTTGATTTTTAACCCTAAGTAAGAGAACTTAAACTTTTTTAAAGAATGAATATTACTTTTTCATTAGAACAAATCCACGAAGTTGCCCAACAAATTTTAGAACAAAATCCAAATAAGGTGATTCTTTTTCACGGTGAAATGGGCGTAGGAAAAACCACTTTGATTAAAGCTTTGGCAAAAAAATTAGGCGTTTTTGAAGTTACCAGTAGTCCAACTTTTTCTTTAGTTAATGAATATCAAACTTCTAGCAATCAAGAAGTTTATCATTTCGATTTTTACAGACTAAATCATGAGACTGAAGCTTTGGATATGGGAGCTGATGAATATTTGTATTCGGGAAATTGGTGTTTTATTGAATGGGCTGAAAAAATTCCAAATCTTGTTCCAGATGCGCATTCGGTTATTTCTATCCAATTGCTTGCAGATGGCAAACGGCTTTTGGAATTACGTTAATTAAAAAATATCTCTAGATGTATCAGTAGAATTTTAGAAAAATCTAAAAATGAAACGACTAGAAACCTAGCAAAAAGAGCGAGATAGAACCATTCTTGGTTTCACTTTAGACAAAATGAACTATTCCCAAGAGATTCTAATATTAAATACTGAAAAATGAATTTATCTTTCATAATGAATGGATTCTGATTTTTTTCTGTAAATTGTACCACTAATTTCAACAAACCATGTCGATAACTCCATTTACAAAACAACAGTTATTACCTCAAGAAGAAAAATTGGAAATAGCAAGGCATAAAAGCGAACTTTTCGTTGGAATTCCAAAAGAAACTTGCTATCAAGAACGCCGCATTTGCCTTACTCCAGATGCTGTAAATTCCTTAACATCTCACGGACATCGAGTGATGATTGAAGCTGGAGCAGGAGAAAGTTCGAGTTATTCAGACAAAGAATATGCCGATGCTGGTGCAGAAATCACAAAAGACACCAAAAAAGTTTTCAGTTGTCCGATGCTTTTAAAGGTGGAACCTCCTACTCTAGCCGAAATTGCTTTAATGAGTCCTCAAGCTATCCTGATTTCGGCCATCCAAATTAAGACCAAAAAGAAAACTTATTTTGAAGCTTTAACCAAGAAAAAAATTACAGCACTGGCTTTCGAATATATAAAAGACGAAGACGGTTCCTATCCTGCCGTGAAATCATTAAGTGAAATTGCAGGAACGGCATCCATATTAATAGCTGCCGAATTGATGATTACCAACGACTTTGGAAAAGGATTGTTATTTGGCAACATTACCGGCGTTCCTCCTACAGATGTGGTCATTATTGGAGCTGGAACTGTTGGCGAATTTGCTGCCAAAACCGCTATTGGTTTGGGTGCCAATGTCAAGGTTTTTGACAATTCCATTACTAAATTACGTCGTTTGCAGAACAATTTGAATCAACGTATTTTCACCTCCACCATTCAACCCAAATCGTTGATGAAAGCCTTGAGAAGATGTGATGTTGCAATTGGGGCAATGCGTGGTAAGGAACGCTGTCCGGTCATTGTTACCGAAACGATGGTGGAACACATGAAAAAAGGAGCCGTAATTGTTGATGTAAGTATTGATACAGGTGGTTGTTTTGAAACGTCGGAAGTCACCACACACGAAAAACCTACTTTTGTCAAGAGTGGTGTATTGCATTATTGCGTTCCCAATATTCCTTCCCGATATTCAAAAACGGCATCGCTTTCCATCAGCAATATTATTTCCCCATTTCTTTTGCAAATCGCTGAAGATGGCGGAATAGAAAGTGCCATTCGCCGAAATATTGGTCTAAAAAACGGAGTCTATTTATACCACGGAATCCTTACCAATAGAGCTATTGGCGACTGGTTTGATTTGCCCAGCAACGATATTAATTTAATCGTGTTTTAAATAAACTTTCCTATACCTTTGCCAAAAATTTAATTTATGAAATTTGTACACCGATTTGCCTATTATTTATTAGGATTAATAATGGGGTCATTTGTTGTTGCTGCTATATTTAGCGGAAAAGATACCCGTTGTAATTATTTTCCAAATGCCCGAGTTTTGAATGATTTAAGAAATAAACCTTTTAATTATTCAGCTAAAGCCTCTCAAATATTGGCCGAACAGTGGATTGACACCATCGATATCAAAAATTGTTTAAAATATGGTGATGTGGATTTTGATCAAAGCAATCTCGAATACAAAAAAGGGAAAATTTACACCATTGAAGGTAAAACTGTAAAGAACCAAGAAATTATTCTCAAAGTGATAAACTATCCTGAGAAAGCTGTTTTGGATGATATTATTAAAAAATAAAGTTTCAGAATTGTACAAAAAAACTCCATTGGCGATAATGGAGTTTTTTTGTGGGCGCTATTCGCAGTTTCATTCAGGCCAGCGCTTGTTGATTTTTATACTAATGAGAATATATTCAAAGCAGTTCCATTAAATTCGGGATTGATTTGTAGATACTCTATCATCGCGGTTACAGCATTTACAGGTAACTCCTTTCTATTTTTTCCATATTTTGTCGGTACGCCTTGAGAAGTTACAAAACTGGTTTTATAGTATTTTTTCTTGTCCAATGGCTCATTACCAATGAATATTTGCTGAATTCGATTGCCTTTTGGGTTTTCTATTCTCATATTGACATGTAACCCAATAGCCCGTTTAACATAACCTCCCATTTGCGTCAAGGGTTGCGGAGAAAAGGTACGCTCGAGGTTTTCTTCCAGCATTTCCATAATTTCTGAACCTAAAAGTTCTACTGTTGAAACTGGAGGATTCATTGGAATGAGATTGTACAAATCCCAATCAGTTATTGCGCCGGCTGCAATTGGGGCTCCATACCGCCAGCCATTTGAAAAAGCAATTTCAGTATTACTTATGAATTGTATCGCTGCCAATAAAAGTGCATCGGCAGAAGAATTTATAGTGTTATATCGATGCAGGATTGTGGCTGTTTTTCCTCGCACGGTGTTCTTTATATTGTAATAAGGCAGCATAATTTCAGTTACGATCTCTTTTATTTCAGGATCTTCTGCAATAGATTCTTCCACTTTGATTAATTGATAATTGTGGGACACAATTTTTTTCTGCTGAATGTCTAATTGAAGATGACCTAAAAATGAACCGTGGCAACCACATTGAATCACAAGGGTATTATTGACCTTTATTGTTTCATATAATCGGTTGTGTGTATGTGCACTCAAGCAGACATCAATTCCCGGAATAGTAGCTAGCATGGCCATATCTTGAGGAAATCCATTGTGTGAAAGTAATAGGATTATATCCGCTCCTTGTTCTTTTACGGTTTTAATATATTTTGGTAATTCTTTGGCTCCATTTGTGATTGTTAGTCCTTCGCTAAAATTCTTAGGCATTGTTTTATCAATGATATCGGAGCAAATACCAATTACGGCCACCTTTATATCTTCGATTCCTATAATTGAATAGGGTTTTAGAAAAAGAGTTCCATCCTCATTGTAGATATTAATACCCAACATCGGATAATTGAGTTGCGAGGTCAAATGGAGTAATTGTTTGGGTCCATAGGCAAAATCCCAATGACCGACCATAGCCGTAAATTCCATTTTATTGAGTAGTGGTATTATTGCCTGACCTTTAGATTCCACGAGAGGTAAAGTGCCATGAAAAGTGTCACCTCCGTCGAAAAGCAACAAATTGGGATTACTTTTCATCATCTTACTTTTCAGTGTGGAGATTCGGGCATATCCTCCAGCATTTTCAATAAATTCATTGGAACCATCATAAAATAATTCGGCATGTGATTCTAAGTAACCGTGAACATCGTTCAGATAAACTATATCTAATTTCATAAAGCGTTTTTATTATTAGTTAGGTAAGCTACTTAAATGATAGCACCATCTGGGGTTGTGATATATTAAATAGGAAAAATGCAATCATGCTCCTATTGAAAAATTACTTTAGCAAACTGCCGTCTATCATTTCTTCAGAAGCTACTTTCACTAATGTAGCATTTTCAGGAATATCCCCAAAAATTTCAACACGATTTTCTAATTCTCTCCCTTTCTGAACGGTTGTTTTTATCATTTTATTATGTACTACTAGAAATACATAGACACCATCACTAGCAGTTACCACTGCCGATTGGGGCACCACATAATTATTGTCTTTTGATTTTAGAGACAAGAGCACTTCGGCAACCATTCCCGAGAGAAGTTTTTTATTTTTATTCAAAACGTCTAGTTCAACACGTTCGGATCGAAGTTTGCTGTCTAAAGCACCAGACATACGTGCAATTTTGGCATGGAAGGTCTCGTTGTTGATTGATTTTACATTAAAAACTAATTCATCCCCAAGAGAGATATAATTGGAATACAACTCTGGAACATAAACCAACAATCGCAATTTTTCTTGTTGTTGAAGAGAAAACAATGGCAATTCCGACCCCTTGCCCGATGGACCTACGAAAGTCCCCAGATTTACATTTCTGGCTGAGATAATTCCGTCAAAGGGCGCGCGGATTACCAGATAGTTTTTCATAATCGCAATTTCTTTATAAGCTGCTTGGGATGCCTGATATTGGGCATAATCCGAATTTTTTCGTGCCGCTGCCTGTTCGAGATCATTTTTGGAAATCGTTCCTTCTATTTTGCTGGTTTCAAGAAGCCTGTCGTACGTACTTTTGCTGGCCGTATAAATGGATTTTTGCGAAAGCTGTCTAGATTGGGCTCCCGCCAATTGTGAGCTGATTTCAGGAGCTTCTAAAATAAGAAGTACTTGACCTTTCTTGACCTGCGAGCCAATATCTACTTTGAGTTCTTTGACAAAACTGCTCACTTTGGCATAAATGTCTACTTGTTGAAAACCAGTTAGTTCCGCTGGAATGCGGAGTTCAGTAGCGAATTTTTCTTTACTGATTGTAAAAGTTTCAATATCCGGAGCGACTTCATTGACCGGAATGTCTTTCTTTTCAGCATTATTGCAGGCAGTTAAAACAGTAGCCAGAACTAAAAATAGTATTGTCTTTTTTAAGAATTTATTTTTCATTTAGATGGTGTAAAGATGAGATATAATGTTTGCTTTCCTTGTCTTCTGGATCTAAGGATAAAGAGTGTACCGGAGTTTTGTCCATCGCCCAAGCGAATATGAGCGGTAAAATAAGAAGAACGGTAAAAGTAGAAAATACTAACCCCCCAATTACGGCTCTTCCCAAAGGTGAAATTTGGTCCCCTCCTTCTCCGTGTCCGATGGCCATTGGGAGCATTCCGGTAATCATTGCAATACTGGTCATAATAATAGGACGCAGTCTCAACGAAGCTGCCTCGCGTGCCGATTGTAACGCATTGCCATTGTGTTTTCGGAGTTGTTCTGCATTGGTAATAATCAGAACGGCATTGGCAATAGAAACGCCAACCGACATAATAATCCCCATGTAGGATTGTAAATTCAAAGTGGAGCCAGTAATCCGTAGTAGCATTAATGACCCTAAAACAACTGCAGGAACCGTGGTTAAGATGACCAATGAAATTTTGAAAGACTGGAAATTTGCAGCAAGCATTAGGAAAATAACCATAATAGCAATCAATAAACCCGTTTGCAAACTACTCAAAGTTTCCTTTAAAACCGTGCTTAATCCTACTGGTTTAATGAACAAACCTCGTGGAAGTTCACCAAGGGATTTAATGCTTTGCTGAACGGCTTTAGAAGCGGTTCCCAAATCAACGTGATCCATATTTGCTGTCACGGAGATATAAGGCATTGGTCCAATATTGTCATTTTCCCCATACGTAAAAGATGGGGTAATCGCGGCTACATCACTTAAAATAGGCCTTGACGCATTTTTGAGCAAGGGAATTTCTTTTAGATCATTTTCACTTTTCATTTTGTTTAAAGGCACTTGAACCTGAACGTTATAAGACAATCCCGCTTTTTCATCTACCCAAATGTTCTTTTCAGTATATTGGGACGAAGAAGTGGAAGCAATAAGGGAACGCGAAATATCATTCATATCAATTCCTAATTGGGCTGCCCTTTGACGGTCAATAGAAATATCTAGCGCAGGATATTTGATGGGCTGGGGAATCTGAATATCTCTCAAATACTCTATTTTATTCAATTTTGCCATAAGTTTCTTGGCATAAGCTTCGTTTTGTTTTTTATTTTTTCCGGCTATCCTGATTTCGATTGGAGTTGGAGAACCTTGACTTAGTACTTTGTCGGTCAGTTCAATGGGTTCGAAAGAAATTTTGACATCGGGCAGAATTTTTTTAATATGCTTACGGAACTCTTCTTTAAAAACATCCATATCCACATGATAGTCTTTCAATCCAATCTGGAAGACCGCTTGGTGAGGTCCAGCAGTAAACAAATAAATAGGAGAAACGGAAAATATGGCGGGATGCTGACCTATATAAACGGACGAAATTGCCACATGTTCTTTGCCAATCATTTTTTCCAATTCTTTTAAGATCATTATTGCTTTATTTTCGGTAGTTTCCAGACGCGTTCCGTCGGGCGCTCGCATTCTCAATTGGAATTGACTCGAATTAACTTTAGGAAATACATCCTTGCCAATAGTATTTAACAATACTAACACCAAAGCCACAGATAGGAATAAATACAAGAGCGTAACCGGTTTTTTGTATGCTAAAAACCCATTGATAAAATGCATATACCGGTTTCTGAATCTTTCAAAAAAGTCGATTTTGCCATCATTATTAAAATCGGCTCTTTGTACCAATATTTTTTTCTGGTCAAAAGTGTCTTCTTCTGATTCTATCGTCAGTCCGGTTACATTAAATTTGGCTTCATCATCGGTAATACTCGACGGATGCTCTTTTTTTGGATGCGCTTTCATCAACCAATTGGCCATCACCGGAACAAAGGTTTGCGAAAGTAAGAAGGAGATAATCATCGAAAATCCGATCGCTAATGCTAATGGCAGAAACAGGGCGCCAGGAATGCCGCTCATCATAAATGCCGGAGCAAAAACGGCCAAAATACAAAGCAAGATTAACAACTTAGGCAGGGCAATTTCTTTGCAGGCGTCCCAAATGGCCAAGGCCTTGGGTTTGCCCATATCCAAATGCTGGTGAATATTCTCGATGGTTACCGTACTTTCATCGACCAAGATTCCAATAGCAAGAGCCAAACCGCTTAAGGACATCAGGTTGATGGTTTGTCCGAATAGTTTTAAAAATAAAACACCCGAAATAATCGCAATCGGAATGGTAAGTATGACAATTAATGCTGCTCTACGATCTCCCAGAAATAATAAAACCATCAGCCCTGTAAGAACGGCACCAATTATCCCTTCGATAATTAGACTTTTCAACGAATCAATCACGTGAACTGATTGGTCAAATTCATACGATAGTGTAACATCTTGTGGTAAAGTGCTCTGAATTTTTGGGAGTTGTGATTTTAATTTTTGAACCACATCCCAAGTTGAGGCGTCACCGGCTTTGGCAATACTGATGTAAACCGAACGTTTTCCATTGACCACAGCGTAACCGGCAGTAATATCGGCACCAT
Organism: Flavobacterium sp.; assembly: GCA_010365135.1. Lineage (GTDB taxonomy): Bacteria > Bacteroidota > Bacteroidia > Flavobacteriales > Flavobacteriaceae > Flavobacterium. The sequence goes on along the minus strand of JAAFGY010000058.1, from coordinate 5,855 downwards.
CTTTCACTTGAGCCACATCGCCAAGATATAAATTCTGTACACCTCCTTTGAATAAAGGTATTTTTTCAAAATCCTTGACTTCTTTAATCGTATTGTTCGTAGGAATGATGTAATTGATATCGCCAATTCTCAGGTTTCCTGAAGGAGCCGTCTGATTGTTGATACGGATGGCCTCCACAATTTGATCGGCGGTTAGTTGATGTGCGCGAAGCAAATCGGGATCCACATTAATTTCAATAGTTCTCGGGCTTCCGCCAAAAGGTGGTGGCGATAATAATCCCGGAATAGCCGAAAATGAAGCCCTCACATAGACATTTGCTAAATCCTGTAACTCATTATTGGAACGGGTTTTACTGCTCAATACCAATTGACCGATGGGCAATGAGGAAGCATCGAACCGAATGATAAACGGTGGCTGGGAACCAGGAGGAAATCGGGACTGGATTCTGTTGGACAACGCACTGATTTCGGAAGCGGCCTGAGCCATATTAGTCCCTTCATAATAGGTCACTTTCATCAGTGTGAGTCCCTGAATATTCTTGGTTTCAATCTCTTTGACCCCATTGGCTAAAATCATTACATTGACATAATTTTTAGCGAAATAGGATTCCATCTGATTGGGCGTGTAACCTGCAAAAGAGTGAGCCAAATAAATTACTGGAAGATTCATTTCGGGCAAAATGTCTACTTTGATATTGCGGACAGCGCCAATTCCGAAAAAGAATAATCCAGCAACAAGCACCATTATCGAGATGGGTTTGCGAAGAGCAAAACGTATTAAATTCATTGTTTTAAATAATTAAAATTCATTGATAAATAAGTCAAAATCACCCGTGGCTGCCGATTTCATCAAAAGTGATTGCCAGACATTAACATAAATAATATCGCGATCCGTTTCGGCGCGGTTCAAAGTGTATAAAGTCTGTGTAACATCTAGGAGATTGGTTAATCCGTTTTTATACAAAGTTGTTTTTTGCAAATAGGCTAGTTGCGCTGCTTGAAGCTGTTTTGGGACTTCGAGATAATTTTCCAACGCATACTTTATTTTGGCATCCGCAGCATCCGACTGAATTTTTAATTGGTGGTCGATTAGATTGTATTCCTCCTTTACACCTTCAGCTATGAGTTTCTGGGCACTGACTTTTTTACTCACTCGAGCCATTGTAGTTAGGTTCCAGCTAACGCCAAGACCGAACAGATAATTTTGTCGTGAGGGATTAATCCCTTCTAAATAATTTTGGGAAAATGAATTCTGATTTGCGGCATAATTCGAATTAAATCCAGAAGCCCGCGCTTGGTAGATTCCAAATAAACTGAAAGTGGGATAGTATTCTTTTTTAAAAAGACGAAGCTGTTGTTCGCTATACTCAACCCTGCTTTTATAGTATTCCAATATCGGGTTCAACGTTGTACTTGAGGTTTTCAGGGTGAGAATTGCTTTTGGTATTGTGGTGACAAAAGTAGTATCGAGCACAACATCCCGAATGGGAATACCCATCAACTCGATGAGTTTGTTCGTTTGTTCTTTGACTTGATCCTTCGCCTGATTCAAGGTGATTTTCGATCTGGAAACTTCGGCTGAAGCCAGTGTAGAATCCACTCCAGCCAGAAGTCCGTTTTTCACTCTTACGGCTGCAATATTTTGAAAGATTGTGGCGCGTTCCAAATTTTTTCTTTGGGAAAACAACAGTCGCTGACTCGCCAACAGGTTGAGGTAAGCGGCTGCAATTTTAATTTTATGCTGGAATATTTCCTGATTGAGATCATTTTCATAACGCTGGGAATCGGCTGTGGAAAGGTTGATTTTTTGTTTCATTCTTCCAAAAGTGAAAAAATCCCAGTTGACATTGACTAGATATAAAGCTCCGAAAGCCGCATTCCAATTTTGTTTTTCTAGTGGTTGACCAGAGGAAGCCACTCCGAATCCGCCAAAACCATATAGTGGTCCGTTTTGACCGTTGACCGTTCCGTAATCTTGTTGACCTGAGAGTGTAACATTAGGTAGATATTCTCTTCGAACTTGTTTTATTGTTTCTTTGGACGCATTGGCATAGTTACTTTTTGCTTTTATCGTTCCGTAATTGGCGATTCCAGTTTCTAATGCTACTTTTAGCGGCAATGTTTGTGTAAATCCTTGGAAGCATAAAGTCAACATTAGAAAAAGAATGAATTTTTTTGTCGTCATTGTTGTTTTGTGAATAAATTCGAGTTGCAAATCTAACCTGAGTACTTGTTAATATTGGATTCTAAATGATGAACACTTTTTATAAATGACGAATTGAATTGGTCATTCATTCGAAGTTAATTCCATTTATAAGTCGTTACTTTGTGACTTTAATTAAAGAAAATGGAATGGAGATTTAAATCGATAATGGAAAATAAATGGGAGCAGGAAATGGCGATTTTGGTTTTTTCTTTTATCCTTTTTACACTCAACGACTGGGTTTTGATACAAAGTTGGAAAGGTTTCAGTAACGGTTTGATTTATTTTTCCTTACTGTATTTCCACGCACAAATCAATCGCATTTTTCTGCTTCCCATTTTATTAAAAAAACACCAGCCCCTGTTGTATCTCATTTTTACCATCGGGTTAATCGCGTTGTTTACCGTTTTTTTATATGAAGTAGCCACCGAGTTTATTTATAAAAATTGTTTTTTATACAAATCATCCCATCAAAAAACGTATCAGTTTCAGTTTGCCACTTTGTCTGGAACTCTTGTTTGTATTTTGGGAAGCATCCAGATTTTAGAACATTACAGAGCGCAAAAAAAAGAAGCCAATAAAATATTGTTGCACAATCAGTTTCAGCTCAATGCCTTGAAGAACCAGTTTAACCCTCATTTTTTGTTTAATACAATGAATATGCTTTATGGAATTAGCCTTCAACATCCAGAGCGGACTTCGGAAATGATTATGGAAGTTTCGCAATTGATGCGGTATCAGTTAGAACAGGGAGATCGCGAATTCGTGACATTAGAAAATGAAATTGCATTTATTTCCAGTTACATTCAGTTGGAAAAAGAGCGCGTTGGCTACCGCTGCCGTATCGATTTTGATTATGAATGCGATCAAGAGGGACAGTATGAAATTGCACCTATGGTTTTAATTACTTTTATTGAAAACGCTTTTAAGCACGGAGCAGCTACCATAGAAAAGTGTTTTGTAACCGTTGCTGTCAAGATTAGCGAAGGAAAAATACGATTGCAGGTATCCAATTCGATACCAAAGCATAAAAAGGAAGTGGTTTCCACCAAAATTGGGTTGAACAATACAGTAAAAAGATTGGAAATTTTGTATCCCAAAAAGCACCGTCTCACCATCACTCAAACCGAGTATGATTATACCGTTGATTTAGTAATTGAAATCCGTCCCATATGACCGCAAGAAAATGTATTATCGTAGATGATGAGCCAGCCGCGCATTATGTATTGGCGAATTACATCGGACAAAACCCGCAGTTGGAACTTGTGCAGCAATGTTATAATGGTATTGAAGCCTTAAATTATCTTCGGTCCAATCCTATTGATTTGATGTTTTTAGACATTGATATGCCTGAAATTACTGGCCTGGAGCTTTTACGAACCTTGACTGAACCACCCAAAACAATATTGACTACGGCCTATTCGGAGTTTGCCTTGGAAAGTTATGAAGTTGGCGTGTTTGATTACCTATTAAAGCCCATTTTTTTTCCGCGTTTTTTGAAATCTATGGAACGCTTCTTTTCTTCCTATACGGAGAAAAAAATCGAAACCATTAACCCGATGATTGCAGTGAAAATTGATGGATTTATGATTGATTTGAATATAGATGATATTCTATTTGCGCAAAGTTATGGTAACTATGTCAAAATTTTCACGTTCAAAAAAGTATATCTCGCCTCGATGACGACCAATGAGTTGGAAAACAGTCTTTCTTCCAAACAATTTATTCGTGTGCACAAATCTTATATTGTCGCTATTGATAAAATTAAGGAATGGGATCCGAATACGGTTGTCATCCACAATGAGAAGATTCCTGTGGGAATTACGTATCGAAGAGCATTGATTGAACTATTAAAACTTAAGGAAATTTAATAAAATTGCTACATTAACTTAATAAAAAAGAAAAAAAATGAACTGGAAAACATCGAAAAAATCAATCCTACAAAACATCGCTTTTGTCCTCCTTTTGGCTTTGTTGCTATTTAGTCCGTTGGGCACATTTTTGAAAATACAAATCAATCGCTTGTTGGCCTTTTCACCAAAAACAATAGAATTAAGTGATCAAAAAAAGCTTTCGACTTATCAATGGCAGTTGATGGACAGCAAGGGAAAGACGGTGTCATTGGAAGAATTTAAAGGTAAAATAATTTTTATAAATTTTTGGGCAACTTGGTGCCCGCCTTGTATTGCCGAAATGCCGACGATGCAAAAATTGTATGCGGACTATCACGACAAAATTGTGTTTTTATTTGTAACGACTGATTCCTTTGAGAAAGCTAATGCTTTTTTAGCTAAAGAAAATTTAAATCTGCCCATATTTCAACCTGTTTCTAATCCACCTTTAGAAATGGAATCTTCAACTATACCCGCTACTTATCTTATTGATCAGCAATTTAATGTGGTTCTGTCGAAAATTGGGACTGCCGATTGGAATTCTGACTCGTTTAGAAAAAAATTAGATGATTTGCTCAAAAAATAATGTAAATTTATAGCAATATGTTAGAAAAAATTTAAATCAAACATAAACTCACTCATTCACTTTACAACAAAATTTAAAAAAATAATTATGAAAAACTTCCTCTTACTATTTTTAGCAGTTATCACAATGACATCATCTAACGCTCAAACAAAACGCGCGAAGGTAAATCAAAAACATCTTGTGGTATTCCAAATGAGTTCCAATGATCCGGAATCACAAAAAGGACTGGTTAATAACATCCTAAATATAAAAAAAACTTGGGCAAACGTAAAGATTGAAGTAGTCGCTCTTGGTCCTGGTTTAGAATTGGTTGAGAGTGAAAAATCTGCAGTAGCGGAAGACGTTGCCAAAATGATTAAAATGGGAGTGATTTTCGTTGCTTGCGAAAATACGATGGCTAAAAAAAATATTATCAAAGCGGACCTCATTGACAATGTTGGAACAGTACCCAGTGGAATAGTAGAAATAATTATCAAACAAGAACAAGGTTGGTCCTATATTAAAGGATAAATCTAAGATTAATTTCAGGATTTTTAGTATTATGGAATTTGACTACGCTATTGCAGGGGAAAGTGTTTAGTCGTAATGGAGAGTTTTATTTTAAATATGCTTTCATTTTTCGCAATTGCTTTATAAAATTACTTTTTTTCGTTTTTCTTTTTTTCATCTTTTATTGGTTCGAAAGGCCCGAATTTATGTTGAAGTGCGCTAAACTTATCTGAAAAGGGACCAAAAGGATGATCGATGTTTTTTTTGGAAATATCTGGCCAATCCTGACTTAAATCCACTGATGGTCTAGGTTGGTTTTCAACATAAGCTGCAATATCCCAAGCTTCTTCATCTGATAATTGCGGAGTATCGTACGTGGAACCCAGTGGCATGTTATATTTTATATATCCTGCAAAACGACTGATTCTAAAGAGTCCCGCTCCTTGGTTATACGAATTTTTGCCCCAAAGTGGCGGGTAAATATATTCTTTTTTATCTTTTGCCAAAACGCCCTGACCATCAACTTGGTGACAGCTGAAACATTTTGCATCAAACAACCCTTTCCCCTTAATTGGATCGGCAGCCCGATCCAAATAAGCTAAATCATAAATCCCTGAAGCATTGGCGTTTTTGCCTTTAGGAACATTACTGCCGATATATTCGATATAAGCAATCATAGCTTTCA
>JAAFGY010000057.1 GCA_010365135.1 Flavobacterium sp. | reverse complement strand
ATATGCACCATGCTGATTTTGCGGAAATTCTTGATGAGGTTAGTATTGAGGAAGCGACTTATATTTTCCAAGTATTAGACAGTGAAAAAACTGCTGAAATTCTACTTGAACTAGAGGATGATTTACGAGAGGAAATTTTAAGCCGACTTTCGTCAAAAGAAATTGCAGAGGAACTCGACGAATTAGAGACGAATGATGCCGCCGATATTATTGGTGAACTCTCTAAGGACAGAAAAGCCGAGGTAATATCTGAACTTCAAGATATTGAACATGCCAAAGGGATTGTCGATTTGCTGCGCTATGGCGAGGATACGGCGGGTGGAATTATGCACAAAGAGTTGGTGAAAGTCAATGAGAATTGGAATGTAATGACTTGCGTAAAGGAAATGCGCATTCAGGCCGAAAATATCTCCAGAGTGCATTCTATTTATGTGGTTGATGATGATAATAAACTTAAAGGACGTTTGTCGTTAAAGGATTTGTTGACTGCTCCAACGACCAAAACACCGATTAGTGAATTTTACATTCGAAAACTCAATTATGTAGATGTTGAAATGGCCGATGTTGAGGTCGCTCGAATTATGGACAAATACGACCTTGAAGCCATTCCAGTGGTTGATGAATTGGGACGTTTGGTGGGTCGCATTACGATTGATGACGTGATTGATGTCATAAAAGATGAGATAGAAAAAAGAGATACTGAAGACATCCAGAAATTTGGGGGTTTGGAAGCGCTCGAATTGCCGTATGTGCAAACTCGTCTTTTTGAAATGGTCAAAAAAAGAGCTACTTGGTTGGTTGTTTTATTTGTTGGCGAAATGTTTACGGCTTCGGCAATGGGATATTTTGAGGGAGAAATCGAAAAAGCAGTCGTTTTGGCGCTGTTTGTCCCTCTTATTATTTCGAGTGGAGGAAATTCGGGTTCACAAGCCGCAACGTTGATTATTCGTGCCATGGCATTGAAAGAATTAGACCTAAAAGACTGGTGGTTTGTCATGAAAAAAGAAATCGCATCGGGATTTTTATTGGGTTCAATTTTAGGGATTGTGGGATTCATTAGAATTATGATTTGGCAGCAAACCGGATTATATCAATATGGAATTCATTGGATTGCAGTAGCAATGACCGTTTCAATATCGTTGGTTTTTATCGTTTTGTGGGGTACACTTTCGGGTTCAATGATACCCTTTTTATTAAAAAAATTGAGACTCGATCCTGCAACATCATCAGCGCCATTTGTAGCAACTTTGGTCGATGTGACGGGTTTGGTAATTTATTTTACAATCGCTTCTTTATTATTAAAAGGCAAATTATTATAGAAAACCAGGGTGAATTTACTAGCTATTAACTAACACTACAACTAAAATATAAATGAAAGTACACATTATCGGCGGCGGAAACCTTGGCGTTTCAATAGCATTGGGAATCGCAAAATTTTCTACAAATAATCAAGTGACCGTAACCAGAAGAAACACTTCAAGTATTCTCTATTTGGAACAATTGGGCATTACCGTTTCTACCAATAACACACATAATATTCAAGAAGCTGACATTATTATTTTGACTATAAAACCCTATCAGGTAAACACTGTTTTGACCGAAATTCTTCCTGTCATTTCAAACAAAGTCATTGCTTCTGCGGTAAGTGGATTGTCTATTGAAGCACTTCAAAATAAGATTGGCGACACGCATCACGCTATTCGGATTATGCCCAATATTGCGGCTCAATTTGGCGCATCGGCAACTTGTATTGCATTTAATGAAAAAGATAAGGATAATGCACAAAACGTGGTGGCTCTTTTCCAAGATCTAGGAACTGCGCCAATTATTGACGAAAAATTAATGGATGCGGCCACGGTTTTAGCGGCAAGCGGAACGGCTTTTGCGCTGCGTTATATTCGGGCTTCGATGCAAGCCGGAATCGAAATTGGATTTGATTGGCAAACGGCTTTGGCTATTTCGGCTCAAACCGTAAAAGGTGCTGCCGAAATGCTTCTCGAAGAAAAAGGACATCCAGAACAATTAATTGACCGAGTAACAACGCCACAAGGTTGCACCATTGCTGGATTAAATGAAATGGAAATGCACGGATTCAGTTCCTCTTTGATTAGAGGAATCAAGACTTCATTGAAACAAATTAAGGGATAATTATTATAGTACAATTTAAAAAAAGGGAATTTAGTGTTAGCTGAATTCCCTTTTTATGTTTATATATTTTAAGAATCCAACTTGGGTTTCTGAACTGGATTTTTCAAGGTAAATTTCAACCAAAGAAACCCCATCGTTCCCGCAATAAAGGACGCAATCAAAATAGCAATTTTAGAATAGGTAATTACTTCTTCTCCATCATTTTTAAAAGCAAGAAGCGTAATAAAAATTGACATTGTAAATCCAATTCCTCCCAACATTCCAGCGCCAATAATGGTTTTCCATTTTAAATCTGTGGGCAATGCACAAAGGCCTAAACTCACTCCTAAGAAAGAAAAAAGGAAAATTCCCAACGGTTTTCCCATGACTAATCCTACGATAATTCCTATTGAATTGGAATGGAGCAGACCTTCAGTCCAATTTGAATCTATGGCAATACAAGTATTGGCAACAGCAAATAACGGAAGAATTATAAATGCCACAGGTTTATGGAGAAAGTGTTGAAGAACATAAGAAAGTGATTTCTTACTACCATCGCCAAAAGGAATGACAAACGCCAGTAAAACACCTGTAATGGTAGCATGAACACCCGAATTTAACATAAAATACCACATCGCAACTCCGCCAATTAAATACGGAATTAGGTTATAAACCTTCATTCGATTTAGAATAAATAAACCACCCATAATACCAAAAGCAAGCGCTAAATTTATAAAAGAAATAGATGTTGTATAAAAAACTGCAATCACGATGATGGCTCCTAAATCGTCGATGACGGCAAGCGCGGTCAGAAAAATTTTCAAAGAAGCGGGTATACGATTTCCTAAAAGAGACAAAATTCCTATCGCAAATGCAATGTCGGTTGCCATTGGAATTCCTGCGCCATTTTGAGTTAGGGTTCCAAAATTCAACAATAAAAACAATCCTGCAGGAACAAGCATTCCGCCAAAAGCTCCAAAAATTGGCAAAGCTGCATTCTTAATACTGGACAATTCTCCGTGATAAATTTCGCGTTCTAATTCCAATCCAATCAAAAGAAAGAATATCGTCATCAAGCCATCGTTAATCCAATGGGTGATAGAATGATGCCCAACTTCGGTGGACCAAAATTGAATATATTCGGTTTGAATAGGAGAATTAGCAAGAATTAGTGAAAATATAGTGACAAAAAGCAGCAGAATTCCTCCCGCTTTTTCACTTTTAATGAAGGATTTTAAGGTTTTGGTTAATTTCATATTTTCTTTGGGCTTTAGCATAAATAATCTTCATTTTGTTCGGACAATTTGAACTTACTTTCAATTTGTAAACAAGAGAATCATTTTTTAAATAAAATATTTCTTTTGAAAAAACAGCGAAATGTGTGTCACTTTTAATTACACAATTTGGAATTGTTTTTTGGGCATTCTTGTTTAGGTTTTCTCCAAAAGTTAGGCATTCAATAAACGGGTACATACTGTAACAAGTGTCTATTCTAATGCTGTTCAATTCGATTGAGTCTCCATTAATTTTCCACTCACCTTTTGAAATAACACTCCATTGACATCCACGGCTTTTATAGTTAAAAGTATTGTTTGAGTTTATTTTAATATTGGCATTTGATGGGATTATATAATCTGTATCATACCAACTGCCAATAAATTTATTTGATTTCCCCCCTTGATTATTACACGAAAGAAATAGGATAGATAGTAAAAAAAACAGTATTTTAAATGTCATATTTGTCGTTTTAAATAGAAATACAAGAATGGTTCAAAGGGGTATACTATTCCTTCCTCTCATACAAACTTACACAATTGCTGCACTAAATCCTTTTAACAAAACGATAAACCGCAAAAATTTTGTTATTTTGGTCAATCAAATTTAGAAACACTTTTTATGAACATCAAAATCCTTCATATCGATAGCAATCATCCGCTACTTTGGGAACAATTGCAGCAAGCCGGATTTATAAATCACGAAGATTTCGCTTCTTCTAAAGCAGAAATCGAAGCCAAAATCCACGATTATCAAGGAATTGTCATCCGCAGCCGCTTCAAAATTGATAAAACATTTTTAGACAAAGCCACCAATTTGCAATTCATTGCACGAGTTGGAGCGGGATTAGAAAGTATCGATTGTGACTGTGCTTTATCTAAAAACATTCAACTTATTGCTGCTCCAGAAGGGAATAGAAATGCCGTTGCTGAACATAGTTTAGGAATGATTTTATCGCTTTTCAATAATTTGAATCAAGCGGATAACGAGATAAAATCAGGTCATTGGAACCGAGAAAAAAACCGTGGGCACGAACTCGACGGAAAAACTGTGGGAATTATTGGTTACGGAAATATGGGAAAATCTTTTGCCAAAAAACTGCGAGGTTTTGAAGTGAAAGTATTGTGTTACGACATTCTAGAAAATGTGGGCGATGAAAATGCACGACAAGTTTCTCTAAAAGAATTACAACAAAAAACCGATGTTTTAAGTCTTCATATTCCTTGGACACCCGAAACGAATAAAATGGTTAACACAGATTTTATAAACGCTTTTGCTAAACCATTCTGGATTATAAACACTTCAAGAGGCAGAAATATTGTCACTGATGAATTAGTACAAGCGATGAAGACGGGTAAAATTCTAGGTGCTGGTTTAGACGTTTTGGAATATGAAAAATTGTCTTTTGAAACGCTGTTTCAAGACAAAAATACTCCAGAAGCTTTCCAATATTTATTGAATGCCAAAAATGTAATTCTCACACCACACATCGCCGGCTGGACGTTTGAAAGTCACGAACGATTGGCTCAAGTAATTGTTGATAAAATCAAAGAAAAATACCATTTGAATTAATAAGAGAATTTTGATATTAAATGATAAGGCGTTCAATATATTTTATTATTTTTACCCGAACCAATTAAAAATCAATTTATGGAAAACACAAAACCAGAAGCATGGAACAAACCTAATTCGCCAATTCCTGTATTCAAAGTTGACCCAATTTTAGTATTAATTCTCGGATTTATAACCTGTGGATTGTATCATATTTATTGGAATATTAAAATTGCCGAAGTATTAAATGCGGTTACAGAACGTGAAGTTATTTCTTCTCCAATTGCCATTTTTGCAGGATGTTGTTTTCCTATAAATATCTATTTCTTTTATTTAGCGGGTCGAGAAGGTTTGCCAGAAGTATATAAGCGCATTGGGTATCCGCAAAAAGACGATTCAATATTATTGATGGTTTTAGGGTTTTTCTTTCCAATGGCGGCAGCTATGATTGTTCAAAATGATATCAATAAATTATACAACTAATAAAAAGTCCAAACGTAAAATTTACGGAATTATCGGCGCATTAATTACGCTGATGGTTCCGTTTTTTCTGCTGTTTTTCAATCAGAATAATCATCTGGAAACGGATCAATCGTTATGTCCCTTGAAGATGCTTACGGGTTTTCCTTGTCCGGGATGTGGAATCACAAAATCATTAGTTTATTTCTATGAGGGAGATATTCAAAAAAGTTTGTATTATCATCTTTTTGGACCATTTGTGATTGCGTTTTGTGTAGCTACAATTGTTGTACTCACCACGGAATTAATCACAAAAAAAGAATACTTCAAGAGTTTACTTTTTAATAAAAAACTGGCGTATGGTTTAGCAATTTCTTTAGCAAGCTATCACTTTGTCCGAATTATTTATTTTATAAAAAACAATGCGATTGACGATATTTTGCGTCAATCGATTTGGAGGTAAAAATAAAATTTTATCAAGAATTGGTGCAAATGCGACTCGAAGTACCCCTTATTCTTTTTCTGCCAATTTCCGTTCCAATTCCTTCTGAAATTCTTCCATTACAGGTTTTACGGTGCTGTCTGGAATATCAGAAATTCGGATGTACATTAAACCGTCGATGGCATTATTAAACAAAGGATCAACATTGAAAGCCACTACGCGTGCATTTTGTTTGATGTATTTTTTTATCAAAACGGGCAGTCTTAAAGCACCGGGTTCTAATTCATCAATAAGTTTGTCAAATTTATTCAAATCGGCTTCGGCTTCATCAAAAATAAAATCTTTGTCGGCATCTTTTAGTTTAACTTTAAAAGCTTTTTTGGGATGAATATATTGGGCAATATACGGATCATAAAAATTAGATTTCATAAATTCAATCATCAATGATTTCGAAAAATTTGAAAATTGATTGCTAATACTCACGCCGCCAAGCAAGAATTTATGTTCTGGATAACGCAGAGTAATGTGAATAATTCCCTTCCAAAGCAAGAAAAGAGGCATTGGTTTTTGTTGGTATTCTTTTACAATAAAGGCACGACCCATTTCGATTGATTTGTGCATCATATCAAACAATTCAGGTTCAAAACGAAACAAATCCGTCAAATAAAAACCTTCAACGCCGTATTTAGGATAAATTTCTGAACCCAGTCCCATTCTGTAAGCTCCTGCAATTTTTTGGTTTTCGCTGTCCCACAAAAACATATGCCGATAATATTTGTCATAAGAATCAATATCTATCGATTCATTGGTTCCTTCGCCCACTTCTCTAAAAGTAATTTCACGCAAACGACCTATTTCGTGCAGGACATTGGACATATCTTTAGCTTTGGCAAAAAATACTTCATAGTTTTTGCTTTCCAATAAGCGACAATCATTTTCTCTCAAAAAATTGATTTCCTTAATCATTTTTTCTTGGCTTGCGGCAGTAACAATTTCCTTTGGATTCTTCGGCGATTTTGGAAGTTTTAGATTTGGTGTTGGCAAAAATGGGGTTTCCTTTTCAAAAGGATTGGCCAACATATACGTTTTTCGTCTTAAAAATTCTGAATAATCGTCAATTGAAGTGTGTTCGTTTTGTTCTGCCACCGAAATGGGTTTTCCAATGCGTACTTTTATCACTCTATTTTTTTGAGTTAGCAATTCCGAAGGCAATTTTGCAGTTCGCAAAGTGTCACTAATTTTAGAAAGAAAATAAAACAACCAACTGTTTTTTGCGTGAAAATAAATAGGAACCACAGGAACTTGGGCTTTCCTAATTACTTTTATGGCACCTTCTTCCCATTCTCTGTCGACAACAAGTTTGCCATCTCTATAGGTCGAAACTTCTCCAGCAGGAAACATTCCTAATGGTTTTCCGTCGCTCAAATGGCGCAAAGTTTCTTTAATCCCAATCATACTCGACTTAGCATCTTTATGATTTTCGAAAGGATTAACCGGCATAATATAAGGTTTCATCGGGTCAATACGATGCAAAAGAAAATTAGCAATAATTTTAAAATTTGGCTCTTGTTCTACCATTAATTTCAAGAGTAAAATACCGTCAATTCCGCCAAGAGGATGGTTGGAAATGGTAATATAAGCGCCTTTCGGCAAACGTTTAAAGTCTTCTTCTGGAATTTCAAATTTGATCTGAAATTCATCTAATATAGCATTCAAAAACTCCACTTCTTTCAAGTGTTTGTTCCTGTCGTATATTTTGTTCATCGTTGAAATTTTCAGAACTTTCATTAGCAACCAACCCGAAAAAGTTCCTAAAAATCCGTACTTATCAGTGTTTATTGCTTTTGCAACTTCTTTTGCGGTTACTAAACCCATAATGTAGCTTGTGTATTTTGAGCAAGTAACAAAGATAGCAAAAAACTCCATTTTTCACCTTTTTTTGCAATCAATCTTTATAGTTTTCATTACTTTTGAAACACAAATAAAAAACGCAATGAAATGAGCATGTCCTTAAATTTGGTCGTAAAACCAAAGGTACGATGCGACTTACATGTGACCAATAAAAAAACAACAAACAAGAACACATGAAAATCATTTCCTATAATGTCAACGGCATTCGATCCGCAATCTCCAAAGGTTTTATCCAGTGGTTACAACAAGCAAATCCCGATGTAATTTGTCTTCAGGAAATTAAGGCAACGCCAGAACAAATCCCGCTTTTAGATTTTGAACTTGCGGGATATCCTTTTCATTATTGGTTTCCAGCCACCAAAAAAGGCTATAGTGGCGTGGCCATTTTATCTAAAATAAAACCCAACCATGTAGTTTTTGGAACGGGAATTCCCCATATGGATTTTGAGGGAAGAAACCTCCGTCTCGATTTTGACGAGTTGTCAGTAATGAGTTTGTACTTGCCTTCGGGAACTAACTTTGAAAGATTGGGACACAAGTTTATGTATATGGATGATTTTCAAAATTATATAAATGAACTTAAGAAAGAAATTCCAAATCTTGTAATTTGTGGCGATTACAATATTTGTCACGAAGCAATTGATATTCACGATCCCATTCGCAACAAAAATGTTTCCGGATTTTTGCCCCAAGAAAGAGCTTGGTTGGACGCTTTTATGAAAAATGGATTCATCGACAGTTTCCGATATTTGAACAAAGAACCCAATAATTATACGTGGTGGACCATGCGATTTCCTTCGGCGCGATTGGGAAACAAAGGGTGGCGCATCGATTATTGCTTAGTTAGTGAACCGTTAAAACAAAAAATCAAAAGAGCCGTTATATTACCCGAAGCCAAACATTCAGACCATTGTCCGAGCTTGGTAGAAATAGAATAAAAAGAGTAACCCTGTCAGGGTTTCAAACCCTGACAGGGTTAAATAGTTAATAAAAAATAAAAAATAATAAAATGATAAAAAGAATTTCCCTCGGATTGCTTATTGTAGCTCTTTCCACTTCTTGCGTTTCCAAGAAAATTTACAATGATTTAGAAAGCAAATATGCCGATTTAAAGAAAGAAAACAGAAGTATTTCTGACGAAAATGCCGATTTACTAACGTCTAAAGCACAGCTCGAATTAGAACAAAAATCGTTAAACAAAGAGTTCGAAAAAGTAAAATCGGAACGCGAAAAATTACAAGCCGATTATGCCGCTTTAAACAAAAAAATGGAAGTTTTGAAAGATTCTTACGGAGCTTTAGAAAAAAACAGCAGTGAATCTTTGAAAGCCAATATGGCCAAAAACCGTGAATTATTAGACCAATTGGGAGCTAAAGAAAAAGCTTTGGCAATGGAACAAGAACAATTGAATAAAAATAATAAAAGATTACAAGAACTGGAAGATTTGATTGCCGCTAAAGAAGCCAGTATGCGAAAATTGAAAGAAACCCTTTCGAAGGCCTTAAATGGTTTTGAAGGCAAAGGCTTAACAGTAGAACAAAAAAACGGAAAAGTGTATGTTTCAATGGAGAACAAATTATTGTTTAACTCCGGAAGTTGGGCTGTAGGAAGTGAAGGAAAAAAAGCCGTTGTCGAAGTGGGAAAAGTGTTAGGCGACAATCCAGATATTTCCGTTTTGATTGAAGGCCACACCGATGATGATCCTTTTGGCGGTTCAGGTCCAATCGCTGATAACTGGGATTTATCGACCAAAAGAGCCACAGCAATTGTTGCTATTTTGAGCGAAAACAAGGCGGTGAACAAGAAAAATTTGACCGCAGCTGGTCGAGGAGAATTCTCCCCATTAGCAAGCAATGCCACAGCCGAAGGAAAAGCAAAAAACCGCAGAATCGAAATTATTTTAACTCCGAGATTAGACGAAATCGCGGAAATGTTGAAGGATATTAATTAAAACGCATTGCAAAATAATGGTTGCAACCGTGGGCAATGAAATCAAGAGGAAATTAACATAATCCACAGTTTCCATCCAACCTAGCCAACGGTTTCAACCGTGGGGATTAGAGTTTATTAAAAAAAATCATAAGGTTCAGAGTCTTCTTTGAACCTTTTTCTTGAAAATACCTTTGTATCTTTGAATTTAAATTTTAAAAATGAAATACACCACTTTACCAAATACCGATATAAAAATTAGTAAAATTTGCCTTGGCACTATGACTTTTGGCGAACAAAATTCAGAAGCCGAAGGACATGCCCAAATGGATTATGCGATCGAAAAAGGCGTCAATTTTTTTGACACTGCTGAAATGTATTCTGTTCCAGCACGTCAGGAAACTTACGGAAGTACCGAGAAAATTATTGGAACTTGGTTCCAAAAAACGGGTAAACGGGAAGAGGTTATTTTGACTTCAAAAATTGCAGGTCCCAATCGGAGTTTTGGTTATATGCGTGAAAAATTAGATTTTTCTCCTAAAAGTATTCAAGTGGCATTAGATCAAAGTTTGCAACGACTTCAAACCGATTATATAGATGTTTATCAATTGCATTGGCCAGAACGCAAAACGAACTTTTTTGGACAGCGTGGTTTCAAGCCGCAACACGACGCTTGGGAGGACAATATCCAATCCGTTCTAGAAACTTTGGAGGATTTAATCAAACAAGGAAAAATAAATCACATCGGACTTTCAAACGAAACACCTTGGGGAGTGATGCGATTTTTAGAAGAAAGTAAACACCAAAATCTACCCCAAATTAAAACCATTCAAAATCCGTATTCCCTATTGAATAGAACATTTGAAAGTGGTTTAGCCGAGATTTGCATTCGAGAAAATGTGGGCTTATTGGCCTATTCGCCATTGGCTTTTGGTGTGTTATCTGGAAAATATTTATCCGGAGAAACCTTGCCGAACGCTAGAATTAATAAATTTCCACAATACAATAGATATAATAGTTTACAATGTACAAAAGCTACACGTTTGTATCAGGAAATCGCTCATAAATATGGTTTAACATTGACGGAATTGTCTTTGGCCTTTGTAAATCAACAGGCTTTTATGACCAGTTCTATAATTGGCGCCACATCGATGGAGCAATTAAAGGAAAATATCGCCACGATTGATGTGCTTTTATCCGATGATATTCTGAAAGAAATCGAAGGTGTTCAAGCGGTAATTCCGGATCCTGCGCCTTAATTATTTGATAATCAATCTGTGAGTTGAAAGCTGTCCTTGGTCATTTTTTATTGTTAAAATATAAAACCCTTTCGATAAATTATTGGTTTTAATGCTGTTTTCGGGCTTGTCTACGGTTTTTTGTTGCACTATTATTCTACCATTCAAATCGAAAAGAGTGGCTTCAGTAGGGTAATTTTTATTTGATTTTTGAATAATAATTTCCGATTGTGCCGGGTTGGGATAAACTACAAATTGAGATAAATTGGATGTGTTTACGCTTAACGAATTATCTTTGATTTTGAAAATGGTACCATTATTTATAGCCGCAATATAGAGTTCACCATTATTATCTTCTCCAAATGTGGAAAAATTGTTTCCTGCAAAAGCTTGAGAATAGGTAATTGATCCAGTAGTTGTCATCATTCCAATTTGTGGATTACAATAATCCGTAAAGAAATACAAGTCTTTAAAGTTTGGGTAGCTTGTGCCATTATAAACATAGCCGCCCGTCACAGAGCAAGCACCAGTAGAATGGTTGATAACAGCAAGTGGAAACTTAATAGAAGTTTGAGCGGGACAACCCGTTGTGTTATAGGGTGAATTTCCTTCATAGCAACGCCATCCATAGTTTAATCCAGTTTCTGTGGTACTAGCATTATTAATTTCTTCAATATTATCTTGACCCACATCGGCAATCCATAAATTATTTTTGATTTTGTCAAAGGAAAATTTCCACGGATTTCGAAGTCCGATTGCCCAAATTTCATCAGCGCCCGCAATTCCCACGTACGGATTTCCACTCGGGATGCCATAAGGAACTCCCGAATTTACATCTATTCGAAGCATTTTTCCCAATAAAACTGTGTTGTTTTGTGCCCTGTTTCCTGGATCTCCGCCACTGCCACCATCACCCATACCAATGTACAAAAAACCATCGGGACCAAATTTCAGCGTTCCACCATTATGATTCGCAAAGGGTTGAGCAATTGTCAACAGAATGCTCCCACTCGAAGAATTAGCAATACTAGGATTTACGCCATCTACAGTGTATTTAGCAATTACAGTATCTCCAGAAAGATTAGTATAATCGACATAAAAAAGTCCATTAGAAGCATAATTGGGATGGAACGCCAAGCCTAACAATCCTTGCTCTGAACCCGTGCTTACTAGAGTCGAAATATTCAGAAAAGGGGTGGAATTTGTAGTTCCATTTGAATTTAAGATTTTAATTGTGCCTCTTTTTTCTACAACAAACAATCTACTGTCTCCCGCATTTGCAAGTTCTAAAGGGCTTGAAAAACCTGTTGCGACAGTTTCTAATCCGATGGTTTGGGAATGAGAATAATTTAAGGAAAGAAGGGCGAGAAATAATAAAGCTGTTTTCATAGTCAAGATTTTTTTTATTTGTAGTCATTCAAAATTACAAATAAAAAAGATTGAAAAATTATATAACTAGCTGTTTATTAGTTAAATATATATTAAATAAAATAAGGATCGCTAAAACCGGTATTTAAAAAACGCTTAAAACTCAAACGGTTCTTCCACAGTTAATGAATCTACAGCAACAGAATCTATAACTTTTATTTTCAAAAGAGCGTGGGCATTTCCAGTAACTTGCAACGGAATGGATTCACCAATGGTGTCTTCTGGAATCAGAATTCCTCTTCGCAACATCAAATTACTAAGAAATTTTTGCTGTTGTTTAGCAAAAGCTTTGAGGTTTCCTTCGTTGTCAAATTGCCACATAAATTTCTTAGGTTTTGGAACGATGGTAGCAAGGAACAAACACTCTTTTAAGGTCAAATCTGCTGGGTTTTTCTGAAAATAGAATGGTGCGGCTTCGCCAATTCCGAATACATTTGGTCCCCATTCGATGATGTTAAAATAAACTTCGAGCATTCTTTCTTTGCTGGCAATTCTATTGTTTTCGAGGATGTAAACCAACAAGATTTCTTCCAATTTTCGAGACACAGTTTTTTCCCGGGTCAGAAACACGTTTTTGATTAATTGCATACTAATGGTACTCGCGCCACGGGAAAATTTCTTGGTGCGAATATTTTTCAGAATCGATTGCTTGAAGGCTTCGTTGATAAAACCGCGATGCAAGAAAAACGAAGGGTCTTCAGACGTTAAAACGCATTTTTGTAAATAAGGCGAAATTTGATCCAAAGGCGTGTAATATGGATTGCTCAAGCCAATTAAAATGGAACGTTGCGGCACATTATTTATAAGGGCGCGATAGACAAATTCGCCGTTGAGTTTATTCAAATTGGCTTCGCCGTATTTGGTAATTTTGAGATTTTCTTTCTTAAGTTTGCTGTCAAAAATAAGTGTATTAGGCTTATTTTTATTGAAGATAAAATCCAATTTATATTCGAAATTTCCTTCGGCTTCCATTCCCTGAAAATGAGTAAACAAACCATCGGGAAGGGAAACAATAAAATCCTGCGCTTTCATTTTTGGAATGGCAACTTTGAGTTTGTAAATCGTATCTTCTTCGGTTTCGTAAGCCAAATAAGGATGAAATTTTACTTTGTTGAATTGAACAGTGGAACTGCTGTCAACGGAAATAAAATTGGATCCTAACCGGAAGCGGAAATCGAATTTTGCATTTTTGATGATCACATCTTTATTGGCAATTTTCTTATGATTAATCATTAAATTAGCAATGGAAGCAAAGCCATCAAGATGCAATTCTCCTCCCGATTTATCTATGTTTTGAATGTTTATACGGATAGAATCGAAGCTGGATTTCAGGTTGAATCTTTCATCAAGATAAGGAACTTTGATCGCGCCCGTATCAATATTAACAATGCGAATATCGGCTTTTTTGTTCCTTGGATCGGCAAAACCTTCGATTCGGATTCGTTGTGTGAAAGTCTTGGTTTCTAATTTAAGGGAAGTCTCCAATTGCTTGTTGACCAATCGCAGTTTCTGAAAATTAATGGTGGTTTTATTTCCGTTGTCGTCCAATCGAAACGATAGATTTTCTACTTTCATATCCGTTGGAACCAAATTCAGTACTTTCGAAATAATTCTATAGGCAACTTTGGCATAATCTCTTTTTTGGTCGGACGAAGATGAGGTTTTGTCTTTTTTTAGAAAAGCATCAAAATTGCGACCTTTTTTATTTTTAACCAATTGCACATAGCCCTTTTCGATTTCTAATGTTCCCAATTGAATATCACCCACCAACAATCGCCATAAATTGACGCTCGTTTTCATTTTAGAGATGTTGAAAAGCGTATCGGAATTTTTTGGGACCAAAATAATATCGGAAAAGTGAAGTCCAGAAAACCCGACAAATGAAGCTTCTTTAACCGAAAAAGTACTATGGTAATCGCGTTCCATTTTGATTGACAGCTTTACAATAGTTTGATGCAAAAGCGCATTTCTAAAAACGAAAACAGCTATTATCAGCACTAAAAAAGTGGTAAAAGTTATTTTTAAAGCTAAAGTTCTTTTTTGTTTTCGGGTTCTCATAAAGTAGTACCGCTTGTAATTTCGAGGCATAAAGGAACGCAAAAAAGGGGGAACTGCATTAATTTTATGATTCTCTTTGCAATTTGTTAATCCACTTTCTTTTTCATTTTCTAGTAATCCAATCGTATAAAATTTTGGATTTGCGATAATTAAAAAAAGGCAAGTTCAATATATGAACTGCCTTTTCCGAAAGATTTTTCAAAAACAATGAATCTTATTTTATCTTATATTCTTTATCCAAAAATAAGTACCGAGCTTCGTTTTCAGCTTTTGTGGCTTTAGAATCTATATCGATAATCATAATTTCTGGATTTTTTACGTCTGTCGCAATCTGCCAAACAGGTAATTTTTCGCCGTTTGGATTGCCGGATTTAATAAAGTTGGCAAAATAATTCATCATAGTTTCCGAAACTTTATAATCGTCTTCCGTCCAGGAATAATCTTTATTCGTTGCTAGATTTCCCATTGCATACTCAATTTCAGCCGAGTGAACAGCGCCTTTTGGTGTGACAGATTTTGGGGTGTTTTTAATTTTTTTGATGACGCCACCCGCAAGTCCAGCCTCCAGATCTTTGTCTCGCATTTCGGGTCTTGCTTTCGAAAAATAATAGCGATACACGTTTTGTGCACTGTTTTTTCGATGCAAATCAAACCATTTCCAAGTGCTGTAAGCAATAAATCGGTCGCCTGCTAAATCCGTGGCGGATTGCTCCGTAACTTCAGGAGTTCCTTTGGGATACAACTTCAATACTTCTTCGGCTTTATCGCCATATAATTCCTTAATTTTTGCAACATAACTTTCGTTGGTTAGTTCTTTTCCAATATTCAAAGCGCGATAGTTCATTTCCTCTGAATTCCATCCTAATAATAATGGAACCATTGCTTGCTGTTTAGCTTCAAAAATTTCTGGTAAAGATTGTGGAAGAAAATACCCGTCAATTGTTGATTTGAAAATGCCCATACTTGTTCCGCTTGATTTTTGGAACAATTCTAAAGTTGACATGGCACGAAGATCTTTCAATGATTTTGCTCCAATTTTCTGCGCAAATTCCAAACCTGTTTTTTCGGCTTCCACTAAGGGAACAGGTGCTAAAGTTGGATAAAAGGAACCGCCGCTTTCGCCAATGGCACCCGCAATTAAATTTTTGGATAAAGGCGAAGCCATTTGAGCGCTCACAGCAATAGAACCTGCCGATTCTCCTGCAATAGTTACACGTTTTGGGTCGCCACCGAACTGTGCAATATTAGCTTGAACCCATTTCAAAGCGGCATTTTGGTCTAGAAAACCATAATTTCCAGAAGCGTGGTTAGGTGATTCTTTGGTCAATTCGGGGTGGGAGAAAAAACCAAAAATTCCCAAACGATAATTTACCGTAAGGGTAACGATTCCTTTTTTGGCCATATTTTCGCCATCATAACGATTTTCCGAGCCATCGCCAGCGGCAAAACCGCCACCGTAAAAATAAACCAAAACAGGAAGTTTTTCGTCCGACGATTTAGCTGGTGACCAAACGTTTAAGTACAAACAATCTTCGCTTATGCCATCACTTCTAAAACCCATATCACCAAATATGTTGGACTGAACGGCTCGCGGGCCAAATTTTTTGGTTTGTTTTATTCCTTTCCAATTTGTAACAGGTTGAGGGGATTTCCAACGTAAATTACCAATAGGTGGTTGTGCAAAGGGAATTCCTTTGAAAGTTTGAATGATACTTTTGATATCAAATTCGCCTTCGATAATTCCGTTTGCCGTTGTTATTTGAACAGGAAAAGCATTCGGATTTACGGACTGTTGCGCATTCGAAAAGAATGGAATTACTATAAATAGCAATCCGATAAACGAGGTTTTAAGATTCATAATTTATGTTTTATTGTAAATTTAATTCTTTTTTAAAACATTTCTAACCAAACAATTCGCTTGCCACATCTTCAATCTTCGCCACCAATCTTATTTTTATTATCGTGTTTTTTAAAGCTATTTTATTGTATTTCGAAACAAAAATGGTCGAAAATCCTAATTTTTCCGCTTCTTGAATGCGCTGGTCCACACGATTTACTGGACGAATTTCGCCTGACAAACCAACTTCGCCAGCAAAACAGAAATCTTTATTCACAGGAATATCTTCATTCGAGGATAAAATGGCGGCTACCACAGCCAAATCAATTGCGGGATCATCTACCGTAATGCCTCCAGTTATGTTGAGGAAAACGTCTTTGGCGCCAAGCCTAAAACCAGCGCGCTTTTCTAAAACAGCCAAAATCATATTCAATCTTTTGGCATTGTAACCCGTTGTGCTGCGTTGCGGCGTTCCATAAACAGCGGTGCTAACTAAGGATTGAATTTCGATCATTAATGGGCGCATTCCTTCAAGAGTTGAAGCGATGGCGGTTCCTGATAATTCCTCGTCTTTATGCGAAATCAATATTTCGGATGGGTTTGAAACTTCCCGCAAACCGTTGCCGAGCATTTCATAAATCCCGATTTCGGCGGTCGAACCAAAACGGTTTTTTAGAGAACGCAATATACGATACACATGATTTCTATCGCCTTCGAATTGCAAAACAGTATCGACCATATGTTCCAAAATTTTGGGCCCAGCAATATTTCCGTCTTTCGTAATATGTCCAATTAAAATCACGGGAACATTCGATTCTTTGGCAAATTTTATCAATTCGGCTGTAGTTTCCCTTATTTGAGAAATGCTTCCCGGCGTCGATTCGATATAATCGGTATGCAACGTTTGAATGGAATCGATGATGACAATTTCGGGTTCGATGGCTTCAATTTGTTTGAAGATGTTTTGGGTTTTGGTTTCGGTAAGAATATAGCAATTATCGCTGTTTGGCGTGATTCTTTCGGCACGCATTTTTATTTGTTTTTGGCTTTCTTCGCCTGAAACGTACAAAGTTTTATAAGGAAGTTTTAAAGAAATTTGGAGCAAAAGTGTGCTTTTTCCAATGCCGGGTTCGCCGCCCAAAAGAATTAAGGAACCAGGAACAATGCCACCGCCCAAAACGCGATTGAGTTCGCCGTCGAGCGTATTCATTCTCACCTCTTGGCTAGAATCAATTTCGTTGACTTTCAGCGGTTTTGAAACTCCTTTCGAATCAGAAGTGGAGGGTTTCCAACTTGATTTTTCTTCTTTTTGGATAATTTCTTCTACGATGGTGTTCCATTCTTTGCAGGAATTACATTGACCTTGCCATCTTGAATATTGTGCGCCACAATTTTGGCAAAAAAAGGAAGTTTTTACTTTTGACATTGTTTTGAACTAAATTAAATCCAAATTTAGTCTAAAGAAAATTCAAAAAAAAGGGTTTAATTTCTTAATACAAAGAATCATTTCATTAAGTCAACGAATTGTCTTTTTCATTGGGGAAAATAATCCAAGGTTTGAAAGATTTGGCTTCTTCAAATTCAAGAGTGGCATACGAAATAATGATGATAATGTCGTCTTTTTGCACTTTTCGGGCGGCTGGACCATTTAGGGTTATTTCGCCTGAATTTTTGGCACCCGCGATGACGTAAGTTTCAAATCGCTCGCCGTTATTAATGTTTACAATGGAGACTTTTTCGCCTTCTATGATATTTGAAGCGTCCATTAATGCTTCGTCAATAGTAATGCTACCGATGTAATTTAAATCGGCGCCAGTGACTTTTACACGGTGAATTTTTGATTTTACGACTTGTATTTGCATGCTGCAAAAGTAAATTAATTTAATGAAATGGTGTCAATCAATCGAACATTGTTGACAAATACAGCTATAAAAGCGCGATATTTCTTGGCTTTGCTTTTTTTGATACAAGGAAGTAACGTTTCTTCATCGGCAATTTCGAAATATTCTAATTTAAAAATCGGATAGTGATTAAATGCTTTTTCCACCCATTTGACAGTGGTTTTAGCACTGTTGCTTTGAAATTTTTCTTTAGCGCCCACTAAGATTTTATAAATTAATGAAGCTTCTTGCTTTTCTTCTGGAGACAAAAGTTCATTTCTAGAACTCATTGCTAAATGATTCTGTTCACGGTGAATTGGGCAACCAATAACATTGACTTTCATCTTGTTTTTGGCGACCATTTTTTTTATAATTTGCAATTGTTGAAAATCTTTTTCGCCAAAGTAGGCATTTGTAGGTTCAACAATTTCGAATAATCGTTTTACGATGGTTCCAACACCATTGAAGTGTCCCGGTCGGAATTTGCCTTCCATCTGGTTTTCTAAACCGTCAAAATCAAAAGATTGGGACGACGGTTTTCCTTCATAAATATCGTCAATAGGTGGTGCATACACGATAATTTCGGGACTTAAGCTGGCTATTTTTTTTAGATCCGCGTCGAGTGTTCGCGGATATTTTGCTAAATCTTCGGGGTTGTTGAACTGAGTAGGATTTACAAAAATACTTACTACGGTGGTTTCGTTTTCGGATATTGATTTTTGCATCAATGATAAATGGCCTTGGTGTAATGCACCCATTGTTGGGACAAAACCGATGGTGGAACGATTTCTTTTGATTGATTTTAAATAATCTATCAAAGCTACTTTTCCGTGGAAAATTTGCATAGGTGTTTTATTGAAATAATATGCAAACATAATATTTTAGTCTATAACTGCATAAATTTTTGTAATTTTGCATGGTTTTTATTGCCAATAAATTAAGCAAAATACAATATGGAAGATAAGAGGATATTATATGTATCATCTGAAGTTGTGCCCTATCTAGCTGAAAATGAGGTCTCTTCAATGTCTTACGAAGTGCCAAAAATGATTAATAATCAAGGTGGACAAATTAGAATTTTCATGCCCCGATATGGAA
>JAAFGY010000056.1 GCA_010365135.1 Flavobacterium sp. | reverse complement strand
GAAAACAGTAGCAATGATGATAACTTCTTTTTCCGCTTGGTATGAATTTAAAGATATCGTTAATTTAGCATATATAAATTAGACTAAAGCCAAAAAATATTAAATTTTCATGAAATCCTCTCTTATTGGACTGAAAACATCAATTAAAATGCCTCCTTTTGTGCAAGTTGCTCCCGATAAGAATTACGCTTCCACTGGTGTAATAAGAAATATGACTTCCCACTTGACGTTTCCCTGCACCGCCGTTTACATAGACCAATTCGATTTCTGGATGGTAATGCCAAAAATTGGCTTTGCTATTTTCATTTTCGACGTATTTAGTCAAAGTGAAGGAACTTCCGAACGAGGGTTCGATCATTTCTAGCGTAGGAAGTATCTTTTTCATGTGCTATTATTTAGAATTAATACAAAATTAACTCAAAATAACACACAATTATCTTTTTTAACCTATTTCGTTTTCGTAAAAGGTAATATACCATATAAATAAGAAAATCGAGTGTTGTTGCGCTTCCAATCACTCCAATATCTTTGCCTCATCAAATCATTATCAATTTAAAAACAATTATTATGAAAAATATTTTAAAATTTAGTTTAGTGCTGGTAGTAGCATTAACTTCAATGAATTTACACGCTAGTACAATTGATTTTACCTTAAACGTAAAAAAAGAACAAGGAAAGATGGTAACTTTTGCTTTGAATATGACAAATAAAATGGATTTGTCTATTTATGATGCAAACGACAAATTGATTTACTCAGAAATAGTGGATTCCAAAAAGAATATTGATAGAACGTATGATTTGAAAGCCTTACCTGAGGGAACTTATTTCTTGCAAGCTGAGTCTGAAATGAAAATTTCTCGTTATAAAATATCAGTTGTTGGAGCAACGGCTACGTTATCTGAAAATGCAATTTCAGAAATTTTTAAACCAGTGGTGTTTGTGGATAAATACGGAATGGTGGCTTTGAATATTCTGAATATTGATAGATCTCCCGTGAATATTAAAATTTTAGACGATCAGGACAGTGAGGTTTATAATAGTGCTATGTTGACGGATCAAACTATAAATAAGATTTTTGATGTCAAAAATATTAAAAATGACATTTATACTTTTGTAATTACTTATAACAAAAAGACCTTTACGAAAACATTTAACCAGAGATAGTTAATTTTACAATTATATTCATAGCAGCTCCATTTTTAGAGCTGCTTTTTTTGTATCTATAGATTTCCTAGGATTTTATCCATTACCCAACTGGTGTGCGAAGCGGTCAACCCATTGGAAGGATGCGCAAGGTTGCCCAAAAGATGTTCCCGCATTCGTTCCACGTGATGCAATTGTACGTTTTCTGGATGTTCGATAAAAAGTTCGGATTCGCCGGCTTCATGGGAAAGTTTTATTGGGTCATTTTCAAAGATAGAAAATGTTATTTTTCCCTTGCTTCCAGAAATTTCAACACGGTCTTCTTGGTTATTGCTTCCAAAATTCCAGTTGCCATTTCCTGTTATTCCAGATTTGTGGAGCCAACAAGCCGTTACGGTATCTTTGGCGGAATACAATCCTTGTTGGTTCAAACTATAACCTGAAACCTCGTGGATGTCACCCAAAAGGAAGATGAATAAATCCAAACCGTGACTCGCCAAATCATCAAAATAACCTCCCGGAGCCACGTTTGCATCGGTGCGCCAATTGTATGCTCCCGACAAATCTTGTGCAGAAGCCGATTTGGTCAAATTCCATCGAATGGATCTCACTTCACCAATTTCATTATTATCCAACCAAGTTTTTATTTGCACAAAACGCGGCAAGGTTCTTCTGTAATAAGCTGTGAATAAAGGAATACTCTTCGCTTTGAACGCTTCGTGAATTTCGAGACTTTCCTTGTAACTCGGTGCCAAAGGTTTTTCGATACAACAAATTTTTCCAGCCAAAGCAACTTTTAAGCCATAAAAATGATGCGTATCTGGTGGAGTTGCAATATAAATGGCGTCAATTTCAGGGTCATTGATGAGGTCATCCGCATCCGAATAATATTTATTGATATTATGTCTTTTGGCATAATCGGCAGCTTTTTCAGCATCTCTTCGCATTACAGCTTCGATTATGAAACCTACAGTTTTTTGATAGGCTGGTCCGCTTTTTAATTCAGTCACATTGCCACAGCCCAAGATTCCCCAACGGATTATTTTTGTGTTGTCAGTGTTGTCAGTCATTGGTGCTTTGTTTCAAAAAATCTATTAATTACTACTGTTGTAAATAATCTTGCTCCCGCATCATTCATATGTCCGCAGGAAGAAAAGTATTGATCGCCTTGCACGACGTCTTCCAAATTGTAAATTTCGGGATAAATTTTGTTTGCTTTTTCAAAATAATCCAGCCCTTTTACATTGGTACACATTGGCGTCATCACGGTAATTAAGTTGTAATGGTTCTGTTTGCAGATGCGTTTGATTTCCTCATAATATTTATTGCGAATGGGTTTTAATGCTCTAATATCATTCTTCATATTTCCGGGTCTGTGACCCAATGGATAATAACCCAAACGATCCAAAAGAGGTGTAGGTTTACCTATTGTGACATTATATATTTCCCGTAGACCAATGATGGCATCAAAATCTATATAACGGTAAAAAGGAATATAATACAACTTATTAAAATTTTCCTGCTTCGAAAAATGTTTTTTAATAATTTCGGAGTGATGTATGTAAGGAAGGAATTTCGCTGAAATCCCTTCGGCTTGTTGCTCATTGCAAAGACCCAAATCAGCTTCCAGAATCACGGTTTTGATTTTATAGTTACGTTCCGCCATTAATTTTAGCATTAATGATTCTTCGAATAAATGAGCGCCACTCATTCCATAATTGAACGTTTTTAGTCCTTTCTTTTCGAATAGTTCGGGCACAAAATGATTGTTGGCTCTGGAAGAACCTAATATTATTACATCATAATTTCTAGCTTTGGAATTGAACACATTTTCGATTTTTCCTCGATTGTAAGAATGCAAATAAATGGTCGTGTACCCCCAATCCAACACTACTAAAACTACTAGAATTATGAGTAGAATTTTGGCAATAAATGATATAAACTTTGTCATTAGAATTGAAAATAGATAAATTCTTTATAATCAGCATAAGTTCCTAAAGTAATAATGGTCAAGATACACAAAGTTATTTTTAACCAACTGTATTTTCCAGAAATGGGTTCAATTTTATATCGGCAGTTCCATTCCACCAAAACAAAAGCAATAATTAGTAGTAACATTCCTGGGCTGTAACGTTGGTTTTGCAGAAATTGTGAGGCGAAAGATCCGTTGGTAAAAATATTTTTGATATAATCAAATGCAATGTGAATGGATTTGGCCCTGAAAAAAATCCAAGCCAAGCACGATAATGTAAAAGTAGCCAAAATGCTAAAAAACACTTTTATGGAATTGAAATCCCAATGCAATTCGGCTGTTTCCATATTATTTCGGTTGGTTCCCAATAGCAATGAAGGCAGGAAATACAAAGCGTTGATGAATCCCCAAGCCAGAAAAGTCCAATTGGCTCCGTGCCAAAAACCACTCACGACAAATATGATGAAGACGTTGCGAACTTGCATTAATTTGCTCCCACGGCTTCCGCCAAGTGGAATGTATAAATAATCTCGAAACCAAGATGACAACGAAATGTGCCAACGTCGCCAAAATTCGGCAATATCTCTAGAGAAATAAGGATAGTTGAAATTGCGCAACAAATCCAACCCAAACAATTTTGACATTCCCAAAGCCATATCCGAATACCCTGAAAAGTCGCCATAAATTTGGAAAGCAAAATAAACCGCACCCAAAATCAACGACAAGGAATTCATCGAAGTGTAATTGTCAAAAATAGCATTGGCATAAGTCGCGCAAGTATCTGCAATTACAACTTTTTTGACCAATCCCCAAATAATTTGATAAATGCCTTCTTTGGCTTTTTCGAAATCGAAGCTTCTTATTCGTTTTACTTGTGGTAATAAATGTGTGGCTCTTTCGATTGGACCCGCCACCAAAAGCGGAAAATAACTCACGAACAAGGCATAATCCACAACGTTTTTCTCTGACTGTATTCTTTTGTAATAAATGTCAATTACATACGACAAACCGTGAAAAGTATAGAAAGAAATTCCAACCGGAAGAATGACATTCAATAAAAGCGGACTGGTTTGTAATCCAATATTGTTCAAGGCTTCCGAAAAGGAGAAAGCAAAAAAGTTGTAGTATTTGAATATTGCAAGAAATCCAAGATTGAAGATTATGCTCAGCCAGAACCAAAACTTACGTTCCCGTTCGCCGATACTTTTTTCTATTTTGATTCCCGTAAAGTAACACAAAAGGGTTGAAAACAACAATAAAAACAAGAATCGCCAATCCCAACAAGAGTAAAAATAATAGCTCACGACAACCAGAAATGCGTTTTGCGCGGTTTTAGTTTTGCTAAAAACGAACCAATAAAGTAGAAAAACTATGGGTAAAAAAACAGCAAAGGTCAGCGAATTAAAAAACATATATTACTTGTAAAATGAAGGCAAAACTAACTATTTTGTTGGCAGTTTATTAAATTTATTTAAAAAAATTACCGCAGAATCCGCAGATTTTAATAAATTTTAAAATCTGCTGATCTGCGGTTATAAAATTGTAATCATCTGCTACTTATCCCAACAAATCCAATAGCATAGAAGGGAATAAACCTAAAACGATATTCAAAAGAATGGAAACAACGGCTACTGCATATAACACAAAAGGCGTTTTTGTAGCTTGCTCATTCGGCTCTTTGTTGTACATCGCTAGAATCAGTTTGAAATAGTAACCAATACTTATGATTGAACTGAGGATAGCCACAATGACAACCACTAAATGACCTGCTTCAATAGTTTGATTAAAGATAAAGAATTTGGCAAAAAATCCAGCAAAAATTGGAATTCCTGCCATCGAAAGCAAAGAGGCAGTAAGAATAGCTGCCATCAATGGATTGTTTTTACCCAGTCCGTTAAAGTGGGTAATGTCTTCGTTATTCTTGTTTTTGCAAACGTATAAAATCACTGCAAAAGCAGCAATTCCTGCCAAGGAGTAAGCGGTTGCATAATACAACAAATTTCCAGCAGAATTACTAATGTTCAACAAAGCCATCAACATAAAACCGGCATGCGAAATTCCGGAGAAGGCCAACATACGTTTTACATTGTTTTGGTTTAATGCCATAATAGTCCCAACGGTCATCGAAGCAATCGAGATTACAACGATAATATCGATAAACGCACCAGAAAGATCAGCATTCATAGCGGTTAGTAACTTATATAAAGTGGCCATTGCAACCACTTTTACTAAAGTGCTCATTGTTGTTGTGGTCAAAGTTGGTGAACCTTCGTAAACATCGGGTGCCCAAAAGTGAAATGGAACAGCTGCAATTTTGAAAAGCATTCCGATCGTAACTAATGAAATTCCTATTGGAAACCAAATTGGCAATTCGGCAGAGCGCGACCAATCGGTGATTTCCGCAACGTCAAAAGAGCCCATTGCACCGTAAATCAAGCAAATTCCAAACAATATAATTCCAGAAGCAAAAGAACCCATCAAGAAATATTTCATTCCGGCTTCGTTGCTTTTTACATTCAATCTATTGCTGGCGGCGAGAATATATAATGAAATTGATAAAACTTCGAGTCCAAGAAAGAACATCGCCAAATTTCCAAAAGAAACCATAGCAACTGCTCCGGCTAACATAAATATTTTGATAGCAATAAAATCGGAGATTTTGGTTTGATGATCTTCGTAGAAATCGTGAGCTAATGCAACCAAAAAAATCGTAAGAACAATAAACAAAGCAGAAAAGGCAGAAGAGAATTTGCTCACCACAATCATATTGTTGTAATAACTTTCTGGAGTATTAAATTCCGAAAAGGTGATTCCTAAAACTGCCAATAATCCAATGATAGTAATTGGAACAATGGCTTTTCTAAAATTTAAAATTTCAAATAAAAGGCATAAAACACCTAATCCTGTTATAGCTATTAATGTATTCATTTTTTTATTTGACTTAGTTAAATCTATTTATTTGAGTTAAAATATTTTCGAGACTTGGTGAAATCAAGTCAATAATTGGTTTTGGATACATCCCAAAAAAGAACAAAACAGCAATGATAATGGTTAAAGATAATCCTTCGTTGAAAGTTACATCTGCAAATAATTTCACGTTCGTTTCGCCCAACATTACGTGTTGAAACATTTTCAACATATAATAAGCACCCAAAATTATGGTTGTTCCACCGAAAAGGGCAAACCAAATGTTCACTTGGGAAAGACTGAATAAAACCGTAAATTCTCCCACAAAGTTGAATGTCGATGGCAAAGCAACGGATGCTAATACCAATAGCATAAACATTGAGGTGAATTTTGGCGATTGTGCACGAATACCACCCATTTCTGCAATTTTTCTCGTTTCGTATCTTCTGAAAATGATTTCGGCAATCAAGAACAACCCAACTACTACAAATCCGTGTGCTATCATTTGTAAAACGGCACCACGAAATCCGTCAAGCGTTAAAGTATAAGATCCCGCAGCAATTAATCCAACGTGTGCCAAGGAAGAATAAGCCAGTAATTTTTTCAAATCTTTTTGGCGCAAAGCCACGATTGAACCATAGATTACACCCGCAATTCCGACGATAATAAACACGTCCATATATTCTTTGGCAGCCAATGGTGCAATTGGCAATTGCCAACGAATAACGCTGTACAAACCCATTTTTAGCATAATTCCCGAAAGTAACATTGTTCCAACAGTTGGCGCTTTTTGGTACACTTCTGCCTGCCAAGTATGAAAAGGAATCAATGGAATTTTAATAGCATAAGCTAAGAAAAATGCTAAGAATATCCAAAATTGTTCAGTAGACGATAATTTAAGTTGAGTCAAATCACTGATTAAAACGCTTCCAGCTTTTTGGTGCAAATAAATAAAGGCAACCAGCATAAACAATGAACCGGCAAATGTGTAAATGAAGAATTTTACCACTGCTTTTTTGCGTTGTTCCACATCGCCATTCCCCCAAATCAAAGCAATAAAATAGATTGGAATCAAGGACAATTCCCAGAAAATATAATATAGAAGACCATCAGAAGCTAGGAATGTTCCCGACATCGAAAAAGTCATAAACAAGATTAAGGCATAGAAAGCTTTAGCATTTTTATAAGTATTTCCAAAAGAAGAATATATTATAATAGGTGTCAATGCGGTTGTTAGTAATAACATCGCTAGCGAAAGTCCATCTGCTTGCAAAGCAAAATAGATTCTTGGTTGGGTTATCCAAATTTTTGAGTAGTTTATTTCGTTTCCTAAATTGTATTGGCTCAGCAAACAAATGGCACCTGCAAAGGCGGTCAATCCAAAAATCAATGCCACTTTTGGGGCCCATTTATCGCCCGAAAAATAAGTTGCAAATGCGCCAACAAGCAGAATAATTAATAGTGTAGTTACATCCATTATGTAAAAATTATTATAAAAATAAATAAGTTATTATGACGATAACGCCTATGACGAAAGCAAAAAGATACAAACCAACGCTTCCGTTGTGGACTTTTTTTCCTTTTAAAGCGATTTCGTTCGTTACTTTTCCTAATCCAAATACTAATGCTGATAAAGTCGTTTCTACTGAATCTCTAAAGAAACTTGAAAGCACATTTATAGGTTTTACGAAAATAGCATCGTACCCTTCATCGACATAATATTTGTTGTATAAAACTTTCGAAACGCCAGTGATTTCGGCATCTTCACTTGGAATCGTGTTGTCTTTCAAATATTTTTTGTACGCAATTCCGATTCCAATAAGAGCTCCAATGGTAGCAACTGCCATCAATACATATTCGGTTGTTCCAAATGCATGTTCTTCGTGAGTCACTTTCGAAAATAATGGAGATAAATAATTGTTTAACCAACTATGTCCTGGCAAGCTGATAATTCCTCCAAAAAATGATAAAACCGCCAAAATAATTAAAGGCACTGTAATTAAACTTGGACTTTCGTGGAGATGATTTTTTTGCTCTTCGGTTCCTCTAAATGAGTTGAAAAATGTTAGATAAATCAATCTAAACATATAAAAAGCAGTCATTATTGAAGCAATCGAACCAATAACCCATAAGGTTTTGTTTGCGTGAAAAGCAGTCATCAAGATTTCGTCTTTCGACCAAAACCCTGCCAAGGGGAATATTCCCGAAATAGCCAATGCTGCAATCAACATTGTGATAAAAGTGATTGGCATCGCTTTTTTCAAACCACCCATTTTGCGCATATCTTGTTCGCCGTGCAATCCGTGAATTACCGAGCCGGACCCTAGGAACAAACAAGCTTTGAAGAAAGCGTGCGTGATGACGTGGAAAACGGCTACTTCATATGCGCCCAATCCTAAAGCTAAGAACATTAGACCCAGTTGCGAAACGGTAGAATAAGCCAATACTTTTTTAATGTCATTTTGGACCAAAGCTATTGTTGCTGCAACCAAAGCCGTAATTGCACCAACGATCGCTATGATATTTTGAACACTTGGAGCCATATCAAACAAGAAGTTCAATCTAGTAATCATAAAGATTCCTCCCGTAACCATCGTCGCAGCGTGAATCAATGCCGAAACTGGCGTTGGTCCAGCCATCGCATCAGGCAACCAAGTATATAAAGGAATTTGTGCCGATTTTCCAGCCGCTCCAATGAATAAGGCTAAAGCCGCAACTGCAATCCAAAAATCATTGATGTCGCTTGCAGTAGTAATCATAGCTTTTAAAGTGGTAAAATCTAAAGTGTTGAATAAAGAACCCACAATAAATATCCCGATTAAAAATCCTAAATCACCAATTCTATTCATAATGAAAGCCTTTTTGGCGGCATCATTGAAGTCTTGATTTTTATACCAAAATCCAATCAATAAATAGGAGCAAAGTCCAACGCCTTCCCAACCAATGAACATCATTAGCAAGTTGCTACCGATTACCAAAGTAATCATAAAGAAAATAAACAGATTCATATAAGCGAAAAACGAATGCATTTTTTCGTCATCGTGCATATAACTAATGGAATACAAATGAATCAATGACCCAATTCCCGTTACAAATAATAACCAAATTAACGATAATTGGTCAATAAGAAATCCAAAACTCACATCGAATCTTTGAATCGAAATCCAATCGAATAAATTAATGACAACAGGTTCTTGATTTGCGGCTCCAAACAAATATAAAGTTACCGCAAAGGAAACTACGACCGAAAGAGTTCCCACAATTCCCACGATGCTTTTACCCGCTTTTTTGCCCAGAAAAACATTAAACAAAAATCCTAAAAAAGGAGCTAATAGTAAGACTAAAACTAAACTTGTATCCATTGAAGATTATCCTTTTAAGTTTTTTAAATTTCCCACATCAATTGTTCCTAAATTCCGGAACACCGAAACTAAAATTGCCAATCCAACGGCAACTTCGGCAGCAGCAACAGCCATTGAGAAAAACACAAATATTTGTCCTTGTGCATCTTGATGATAGGTCGAAAACGCTACAAATAAAAGGTTGACAGCATTTAGCATTATTTCGATTGACATAAATACAATGATTGCGTTTCGTCTGTACAACACTCCAAAAACGCCAATACAAAAAAGTATTACGCATAGGAATATGTAATTTTCGATACCAATTTGATTCAAAATATTATTCATATTATTTCTGTAATTTTTCTTTTTTAGACAATAAAACCGCGCCAATCATCGCTACTAAAAGCAATACAGAGGCAAATTCAAAAGGAACCATATATTCGTTCAGCAATACTTTACCCAATACTTTAATAGATTGGTAATCTTGGCCAGTTACTTCGTAAGAACCATCAGCAATAGGTTTTGAATTAATAAAAATTGCGATTAAAACCAAACACATCAAACAGAACGTGACAATTGCTCCAAGTCTAGTAATTCTGGGTTTATGCACCTCATTTTCTTTGTTTAAATTCATTAGCATCACGGTGAATAAAAACAAAATCATAATAGCTCCAGAATAGACAATTACGTGAACAATAGCTAGAAATTGAGCATTCAATAACAAATAATGACCTGCAATTGTGAAGAAACAAATCACCAAATAAATGGCGCTATGTATAGGATTTTTGCAATAAATGGTTAAAAATGCCGTGGCCAATGTGATAACAGACAAAATACAAAATAGAATTTGTACTGGTGTTGCATTTGCGATATCAGGAATATGTATCATTAGTTGGCGTTTTTAAGTTGAGCATTTTGCATTGCGATATCCAAAGGCATTACCAATTTGTCTTTTCCAAAAATAAAATCTTCTCTGTTGTAACTAGCAGGAACTAATTCTTTAGAAATTGTCAAATATATGGCGTCTTTTGGGCAAGCTTCTTCACACAATCCGCAAAAGATGCAACGCAACATATTGATTTCATAAATCTCGGCGTATTTTTCTTCGCGGTACAAATGTTTCTCATCGGCTGTTCGTTCTGCGGCCTTCATCGTGATGGCTTCAGCAGGACAAGATAAGGCACACAATCCACAAGCGGTGCAGTTTTCACGACCCAATTCATCTCGTTTCAGCATGTGTTGACCACGATAAACCGGACTCATTTCACGCACTTGTTCTGGATAATGAATCGTGGCTTTTTTTCTAAAAAAGTGTTTAATAGTAATCCACAAGCCTTTGAATATGGCTATAAGATACATTCGTTCGAAAAAAGTCATCTCTTTATTAGAGACTACCTTTTTTCTTCCGGAAAGTGATATTTCTTGTATTGACATTTAGATTTTAGATTTTAGATTTTAGATTCAGGAATTCCCAATTCAAAAATCTGTTTTTCTTATTTTTTTCTTATTTTTTGAAGCTTAATCCTGCTATTCGTTTCAATCTTTTAAGCCGAACCCCGGCATAAAAGGATTTTTACTGCTATCAGGGCTAGGGCATTCGTGTTCTATTAAAACCCTAAATAAGCCATTATTTCTACTCTCAAAAGAACAATTCCTGTGATTATAATATTAAAAATCGAAAGTGGAATCAAAATTCTCCAACCCAAATGCATCAATTGATCGTATCTAAATCTTGGAATAGTCCAACGAACCCACATATAAAAGAAAATAAACCCACATAATTTGATGAATAAAGCTAAAACTCCTATTACATTGGCAATATTAACTCCCCAATTTTCGACAGCCCAACTCATTCCCGGATAATTGTATCCTCCGAAGAATAAAACCGCCAAAATGGTCGATGAAATAAACATATTGGCATATTCGGCAAAGAGATAGAAACCCATTTTCATTGAGGAATATTCTGTGTGATACCCCCCAATTAATTCGGTTTCACATTCTGGTAAGTCAAAGGGAGTTCTGTTGGTTTCTGCAAAAGCACAAATCAAGAATATGATAAACGATAGCGGTTGATAAAAAACATTCCAGTGCATTCCGGATTGTTGTATAGAAATTTCTTTTAAGCTCAAAGTTCCTGTCATCATTAACAAAGCCACTACGGACAATCCCATCGCAACTTCATAAGAAACCATTTGCGAAGCAGCTCGAACGGCTCCGATCAAGGAAAATTTATTATTTGAAGCCCAGCCACCAATCATAATTCCATAAACTCCAACTGATACCACACCAAAAACATATAAAACTGCTACATCAATATCAGTAGCTTGAAGCAAAATATCTCTTCCAAAAAGATGAAATCTATCGCCCCAAGGAATCACCGCGCTAGTCATCAAAGCAGTTCCCATTGCAACTCCAGGGCCAACTAAGAATAAAAATTTATTAGGAGTATTGGGTGAAAATTCTTCTTTGGCAAACAATTTTAATCCATCGGCAAGCGGTTGAAATAAACCTCCCCAACCCGCACGATTGGGACCAACTCGGTCTTGAAGATAAGCGGCAACCTTTCGTTCAGCCCAAGTCGAATACATTGCCATTAGCATTGTAAAGGCAAATACCACAAGGATCACAACGCTTTTTTCTATAATAAATGTACTATCCATTTTTAGTCGAATTTAATGGGTTACCGTCTATTTTTTCGTTGTAATCTATCTCGGACATACTTATTTTTTTTCGGTCTTGGTCTCTACCTAAAAGAATATTCTTTTCGGTATTGATTTGAACTGTTTCTAATTTGCCAAAGTGTTTGTTTTGATTGATAACCGAATCTTTCTCAAAGGCTCTAGGACCTTCAATAATCCAGTCACTAACATTTTTATGATCAAAACGACAACTGTTGCAAATGAATTCATCAACTTCGTGAAATTCGTCTTTTCTTCCTGTAACTCTTTGAATTTCGTCGCCAAACATCCAAACGGTAGTTTTTCCAGAACAAGTGGGACAAGCTCTATGAGCATCATAAGGTTTATTGAACCAAACTCTCGATTTGAATCTAAAAGTCTTATCGGTCAAAGCGCCTACAGGGCATACATCGATCATATTTCCAGAAAACTCATTGTCTATGGCGTGCGAAATACAAGTCGAAATGTTTGAATGATCGCCTCTGTCCATCACTCCGTGTACTCTATCGTCCGTAATTTGGTCGGCCACCATCACACAACGGTAGCAGAGAATACAACGATTCATATGCAATTGAATATTTGGGCCAATATCTTCTGGTTCGAAAGTTCTTTTTTCTTCGATAA
This sequence comes from Flavobacterium sp., assembly GCA_010365135.1. Taxonomy (GTDB): domain Bacteria; phylum Bacteroidota; class Bacteroidia; order Flavobacteriales; family Flavobacteriaceae; genus Flavobacterium. Next base: position 6,623 of record JAAFGY010000056.1, on the reverse strand, counting down.
AACGACTTTCCGATTTTCCGTGTTCGAAACTTAAATTCTGCAAATCACATTCGCCCGCTTGATCACAGATTGGACAATCTAAGGGGTGGTTGATCAACAAAAATTCTGTCACGGCTTTTTGTGCCTCTTGAACTCTTGGCGAAGATTTGCTGTTAATTTCCATTCCTTCTTGGCAACCCGTTACACAAGAAGCCATTAATTTTGGCATTGGTCTTGGGTCGGCTTCACTTCCTTTGGCAACTTCAACCAAGCAAGCACGGCACTTTCCACCGCTCCCTTTTAGTTTTGAATAATAGCACATCGCGGGCGGAACTACTTCCCCACCAATCATTCTGGCTGCTTGCAGGATTGTTGTTCCTGGTTCTACTTCTATCGCTTGACCGTCTATGGTTACTTTCATGTTTAAAGTCTTAACGTCTTAATGTCAAATGTCCTAATGTCGAATATATTTCAACTTTACTTTTTTTGACTGTCATTTAAATATTTTATAAATCCACTTAATAATTTTGATATATCTGAAACATTTAAATATAATTCATCAAATTCTATCTTTGAAATATAGTTTAAATCTAATGCTAAATATAATTGTGATCTTACTTCGCCTGCTGATGCTTTTGACACATATAAAAAATAAACAAACTCTTTATCTGTATTCCTTTCAAAACCTTCTGCAATATTTGAAGAAATTGAAATTGATGCCCTTCTTAATTGTCGAACTAAATCGAAATCTTTTTTAAATATTGCATTCTCTGTTATTTCATAAATCCTTTTATTAAATAATCTAGATTTTTGCTAAGAATTAATTTCTTCAAAAGATTTAAATTTTCCCATTCTTCTTTACGTTATAACTTTCGACTTTAAAACATTATGACTTTAGAAAAAGGCTCAGCAACAAAATGATCTCTATTTTTTATTTTTTCTGGGAAACGGATATGGTATTCAAACTCCTCTCTAAAGTGACGAATGGCTGCTGCCACTGGCCAAGCCGCTGCATCACCCAAAGGACAAATCGTGTTTCCTTCAATTTTACTTTGAATGCTCAAAAGCAAATCGACATCTTCTTCACGACCGTGACCGTTTTCAATTCTATGCAATACTTTTTCCAACCAACCGGTTCCTTCCCGACAAGGAGAACATTGTCCACAACTTTCGTGGTGGTAAAAACGAGCAAAATTCCAAGTATTTCTTACGATGCAAGAAGTGTCGTTATAAACGATAAAACCTCCTGAACCCAACATTGAACCCGTTGCAAAGCCACCGTCGCTCAAACTTTCATAAGTCATTAAACGGTCGTCGCCATTGGCTGTTTTGTATATTAAATTTGCTGGTAAAACAGGCACTGATGATCCTCCGGGAACAAAAGCTTTCAAAGGTCTGTCAGAACTCATTCCTCCTAAATATTCATCAGAATTCATAAATTCATAAACGCTCAATCCCATTTCTATTTCATAAACTCCTGGATTTTTAATGTGTCCTGAAGCCGAAATTAATTTGGTTCCTGTAGATCTTCCAACACCAATTTTGGCATAATCAGCACCTGAATTGTTTACAATCCAAGGCACTGCAGCAATAGTTTCCACATTGTTTACCACGGTTGGATTCGCCCAAAGTCCCGAAACTGCTGGAAATGGCGGTTTAATTCGAGGATTTCCTCTTTTTCCTTCCAAAGATTCGATTAATGCGGTTTCTTCCCCACAAATATAAGCTCCAGCACCGATTTGAACATATACTTCTAAATCGTATCCGGTTCCTAATATGTTTTTTCCTAGCCAACCTGCAGCTTTTGCTTCGGCGATGGCACGTTCTAATATTTTGTAAACCCACATATATTCTCCACGAATATAAATGTAAGATAGGTTAGCACCCAAAGCGTAACTCGAAGTAATCATTCCTTCAATCAATAAATGGGGAATGAATTCCATCAAATAACGATCTTTGAAAGTTCCTGGTTCTGATTCGTCGGCGTTGCAAACTAAATGTCTTGGTTTTCCTGATTTTTTATCAATAAAACTCCATTTCATTCCAGCTGGAAAACCTGCACCACCACGACCTCTTAATCCAGAAGTTTTTACTTCTTCAACAACTTCATCAGGTGTTAATGTTTTCAAGGCTTTTTCTACAGAAGCATAACCACCGTTCGCACGATAGACTTCATATGTTTTAATCCCTAGAATATTTATTTTGTCTAATAATATTTTTTTTGACATATTATTTTAAATATTGGTCTAAATCTTTTAATATATTTTGAATCTCTTGTTTTAGCGGAATAATATCTTCTTTTGCTATTTGATATATTATGTTGTAATCTATTCTAAAATATTCGTGAACTATCAAATTTCTTGTCCCAATTATTTTTCTCCAAGGAGCTGAAATTGCTGGATGATATAATATTTTTTCTGAAATATGATTTGAAGCCTCTCCAATTATTTCTAATTTTCTCTCCACAGCAGCACTTTTTTCTTTACTATTTAGAAACGTTTCTAAATTGATGCCTTCAAGAAAAATCTCGATGTCTGATATTGCTTCAAGAATGTGTATTATTCTTGCTTTATCATCTAATCTATGTTTCATATATTAACTTTTTGTCATTATTAATATATGTTTCAATAAATGGTGCGATATAGTCAGCAGAAACAAAATCAACCTCTTTATGAAGAATTTTTTCTATTTCTTCTCTCCAAAAAATATAATTTAAGCCTATATGCTTCGAATAATCCCAATCAATCAATAAATCTACATCGCTGTTCTCATCTGCTTCACCTCTAGCATAAGAGCCAAATAAATAAACCTTCTTTACAGGTTTATCTGCAAAAAAAGATTTAATTTGGTTTATTTCTGTGACGGATAAGTTCATTATTTATCGTGTAACGTAATTTTATTATCTCTACAATCGGTTATAATCTGATCTACTTTTTCTTTGGTCAAGTGTTCTTTGTAAAAATCACCCAATTGCATCATTGGAGCATATCCACAAGCACCTAAACATTCCACACCTCTTATTTCAAAAAGACCGTCTGCTGTAGTTTCGCCAATTCCAACGCCCAATTTTTCGCAGGTATAATCCATTAAATCCTCAACGCCATTTAAACAACAAGGAGACGTTTGGCAAAATTCGAACATATATTTTCCGATTGGCTTTTGGTTGAACATCGTGTAGAAGGAAACCACTTCATAAACCTCAATTGGCTTAATTTTCAGCATTTCGGCTACTTTGTTCATTAATTCAAAACTCAACCAGTTTTCATGCGCATCCTGAACTTCGTGTAAAATAGGCAACAAAGCTGATTTTTGTTTTCCTTCTGGATAATGACTGATTAATTCATTGATGCGATTCATCAATGGATCCGTCATATTTATTTCTTGTTTGTAATGTGTTCTTTCCATTCTGTATTTTAGATTTTAGATTTCAGATTTCAGATTTTTCAATCTGCATTCTGAAATCTGTATTCTGCACTCTTTTTTAAGCGTCTAATTCTCCTGCAATAACATTTAAACTTGACAAAATAACAATCGCATCCGAAAGCATTGCACCTTTTATCATTTCAGGATACGCTTGGTAATAAATAAAACAAGGGCGGCGAAAGTGCAATCTATAAGGAGTTCTACTTCCGTCAGTTATCAAATAAAACCCAAGTTCTCCGTTTCCGCCTTCAACAGCATGATAAATTTCAGCAATTGGAACAGGAATTTCTCCCATCACAATTTTGAAATGGTAAATCAAGGATTCCATATCGTGATATACATCTTCTTTTGGAGGCAAATAATATTCGGGAACATCTGCGTGAAAAACATTTCCTTCGGGCATTTTGTCTAATGCTTGACGAATAATGCTCAAACTTTCCCAAACTTCAGCGTTACGAACACAAAAACGGTCGAAGGTATCGCCTGATTTTCCAACAGGAACTATAAAGTCGAAATCTTCGTAAGAGGAGTAAGGATGCGCCACACGAACATCATAATCAACACCAGCAGCACGTAAATTTGGACCTGTGAATCCGTAAGCCATCGCCATTTCGGCAGTAATTGGACCCACGTTCACAGTTCTGTCAATAAAAATTCTGTTTCTTTCGAACAAATTTTCAAATTCTTTCCAAGCAACCGGAAAATCTTTCAAAAACAGGTCTAATTTTCGAAAAGCTTCGGGAGACCAATCTCTTTCGAAACCGCCCATTCTTCCCATATTGGTAGTCAAACGCGCGCCACAAATTTCTTCGTAGATTTCGTAAACTTTCTCTCTAAATTGAAAAACATAGAGGAAACCAGTATAAGCTCCTGTATCTACACCAAGAATCGAATTACAAATTAAATGATCTGAAATTCTGGCTAATTCCATCACGATAACTCTTAAATATTGAACTCTTTTAGGGACTTCAATATCCAACAATTTTTCCAAAGTCATCCACCATCCCATATTATTGATGGGCGATGAACAATAGTTCATTCGATCCGTAAGTGGTGTTATTTGATAAAACGGACGGTTTTCTGCAATTTTTTCAAAAGCTCTGTGAATGTAACCAATGGTTGGTTCCGCTTCGAGAATTCGCTCACCATCCATCAACAAGACATTCTGGAAGATGCCGTGAGTCGCAGGATGAGTTGGGCCTAAATTCAGGATTGAAAGCTCACTTCCGTCTTCGTTATGGCTTTCCTGAATTATTTTAGCATATCGATGCTCTGGTGGTAATAATAGTTCTGACATTTATAATGTTGAATTATTTATTTTTTATTATTTTGCGCTGTTCTTCCAAAGAAACGGTCATCTTTGTCCGTTCTTCCTCCGTCTTCCATCGGGAATTCTTTTCGCATTGGAAAAGAAACCATTTCGTCCATATTCAAAATACGTTTCAATTGTGGATGACCAATGAAATTGATGCCGTAAAAATCATAGGTTTCTCTTTCCATCCAATTGGAGCAGAGAAAAATAGTGGAAACTGATTTTATTTCTGGGTTTTCCCCATTGATGAATGCTTTGATTTTTATGCGTTTATTTTCGTACCAATTATGCATATGATATACAATAGCAAACTGTCTTTCGACCTCGTTATCCGGATAATGAATCCCACATAAATCAGTCAGGAAATGGAAACGCAATGTTGGATCGTTTTTCAAAAAAAGGATAATTGCAGTATTTTTGTCAGCGGCTACTTCAAATGAAAAAATATCTTTTTCTTGATTGAAATGGGACACGCTTTCGCCAAATGTCCCCACTAATTTATCTTGAATTTCGGTTGTTTCTAAATTCATTTCCTTATTTTATGTTATAAGAAGCTAATAATTCTTGATATTCTGGAGAACTTCTTCTTCTTACAGATTCGCTCTTTACTAAATCTTGCAATCTCATGACGCCGTCTACAATTTGTTCTGGCCTTGGCGGACAGCCTGGAACATATACATCAACAGGAATTACTTTGTCTATTCCCTGTAAAACCGAATACGTATCAAAAACACCACCTGATGTAGCACAAGCTCCAACGGCAATTACCCAACGAGGTTCAGCCATTTGTTCGTAAACCTGACGTAAAATTGGCCCCATTTTTTTGGAAATAGTTCCCATAACCAGCAACATATCAGCTTGACGAGGAGAAAAACTCACACGCTCAGAACCAAAACGGGCTAAATCGTAATGTGAAGCCATAGTCGCCATAAATTCAATGCCGCAACAAGAGGTTGCGAAAGGCAACGGCCAAAGGGAATTAGCACGAGCCAATCCAACAACATCATTCAATGTTGTAGCAAAGAAACCTTCACCAGAAACACCTTCAGGAGGGGCAACCATTTTTATGTTTGAATCACTCATTTTTTATTGTTTTGAATTTTAAATGTTGAATTATAAATTAATGTTGGAAACCATTAAAATTTAAAATTCAACATTTAAAATATATTTTTATTCCCATTCCAATGCTTTCTTTTTGATGATGTAGAAAAATCCCACCAACAATAAAAGCATAAAAATGACCATTTTTACCATTCCTTCCATTCCCAATTCCTTAAAATTGATTGCCCAAGGATACAGAAAAATCACCTCGACATCAAACAACACAAAAAGAATAGCGACTAGAAAATATTTTACAGAAAAAGGAATGCGGGCATTTCCTAAAGATTCAATACCACATTCAAAGTTTTGATCTTTAATTGCTGAAGATCTTTTGGGTCCTAATTTTCCTGATATTGCGATTATTGCCGCAACAAAACCAATGGCTAAGAGCATCTGCATCAGTATTGGAAAAAAATCTAATTGACTTGATTGCATAAATATATTAGTTTAGTCTAAATAAGTGTACAAAGATAGCTTTCAAGTCTTAAAAACACAAGTTTAAAACAAAATTTAGTTGATTGAAAATGATTATTAACTAATAATTGGGTTTTGTTAATTGTAGGTCAAGTAAAATGTGCTTTTTTAAAAAAAAAGCGTCCCGATTTATCGGGACGCTTTAACCATTCGTAGGCAATAAAAATAAATTTTATTGCTTAGATAACTGCTACTTTCGCAGCAACTTTTCCTTTTCTTCCTTCTTCTTCTTCATAGCTAACTCTGTCACCTTCACGAAGTTCTTCCGCGTTGATTCCTGATGCATGAACAAAAATGTCTTTTCCTGTTTCTTCGTCTGTAATGAATCCGTAAC
>JAAFGY010000055.1 GCA_010365135.1 Flavobacterium sp. | reverse complement strand
TTGGTTTGCAAGGATTTAAAGTTGTAGGTACAATCCCCGCGGGTTTACCGTCATTTCATATGCCTAGATTTACCGTTAAAGATGTGGAGGAAGTTTTTCCACTTGCCTTTGCGTGTTTCTTATTGTCTTACATCGAAAGTGTTTCGGCTGCCAGAACATTGGCTCAAAAAAATGGATTTAAAATCGATGTACATCAAGAATTATTGGCTTTAGGTATTGCAAATGCGGCTGTTGGTTTAGCTCAAGGTTATCCTGTTGCAGGTGGATTATCGCAATCTGCAGTAAATGACACAGCAGGTGCAAAAACTCCTTTGTCATTGGTATTTGCCTCAATCGCAATTGCACTTTGTCTTGTATTCTTAACGGGAATGTTGCAAAATTTGCCAATGGTAATTCTTGCTGCAATTGTACTTGTTGCTATAAGCGGTTTATTTGATCTAAAAGAAATGAAACATTTATTTAAAGTTGATAAAGGGGAGTTTGCAGTAGCGATAATTGCACTTTTTGGAGTGATCTTTTTTGGAATTCTAAAAGGAGTTTTATTGGCCGCATTAGTTACATTGCTAATGATTATAAGGGCTACGTCTAAACCGAATGTTGCTTTTCTAGGAAAAATTCCCAATACACATCGGTATTCTGATAGAGCTAGACATCCAGAAAACGAAAATGTTCCAGGTGTGTTAATTGTAAGAATTGAATCTTCTATTCTTTATTTTAATACTGATAACATTAGTGATGAAATTTGGGCAAAGATAAACTCGGAGACGGAAAATATTAAATTAATAATTTTTGATTTGAACTCTTCACCCTTTATAGATATTGCCGGAGTACGCTTTTTTAAAAGTCTTTTTCTGGATTTAAAGGCCATTGGTATTTCTTTAAAGATTGCGGAAGCTCGTTCCGAAGTGCGAGATAAGTTGCGTTCTGAGAATATGGAAGAACTTTTGGGAAACATTACCCGATTCATCTCGGTTGATGATTTGGTACAAGAGGCTTTGAATAAGGAAAAGTAAGACAAAGATTTTTAGATTTTGGAATTTTTATTGCAAAGAATTTATTGCAATTAAACCATTGTTGAATTTTGTAGTCATACCTTCGTATTTTAAATTTTATTTATGTTTAAGTTTTATATCGCGTTTGCATTTCTGTTCTTTTTTTTTACTAGTAAAGCTCAAAATAACATCACAATTGAAGGCGAAATCCTAAGCGAGAAAACTAAAATCCCCATCGAATTGGCTACTGTGTATCTTACTTCTGTAAAAGATTCAACGGTAATTGACTACACCATTTCAGATAAAAATGGAAGTTTTAAATTTATTTCAAAAAAAATAAATAGTCCTGTTTACTTAAAAATTTCTTCTGTTGGGTATCAAAATTTCTTGCAAGAATTTAAAGAAATTCAAAAAAGTATCAACGTCGGAAAAATCAATTTGTTAGAAAGTGAGAATCTCCTAAAAGAAGTGGTAATTATTACTCAGGCTCCTCCTATTAGAGTAAAAAAAGATACTTTAGAGTTTAATGCTTCTTCATTTAAGGTCCGTCCAGATGCCAATGTCGAAATTTTATTGAAACAAATGCCAGGATTTGAAGTCGACAATGACGGTAAAATAACCGTAAATGGGAAAGAAGTGACCCAATTTCTTGTAAACGGCAAAGCTTTTTTCGATAAAGATGGTGCCATAGCTTTAAAAAATTTGCCCGCCGATTTAATAAGCAAAGTTCAAGTGTCGGATTTTAAAACCAAAAAGGAAGAATTAGCCAAGCAAGAGTCAAGTTCCGAATTTTCCAGCATTAATATGACCATTGACGAAAAGAAAAACAAAGGCTATTTCGGAAAATTCTTGGGAGGATACGGAACTAATGATCGGTATGAAACCAGTCTTATTCTGAATTTTTTCAATAACAAACAAAAGATAAGTTTATTGGCTGCGGCCAATAATATTAATTCTACTGGTTTTTCGCAGGACGAAGTCTTTGATAGTATGGGCGGAGGACGAAATGCTAAAGGAAATAATAGGAGCACAGGTGGAGGCAAAGGAATCACTCAATCGAATTTGGTTGGCTTTAATTATTCCGATGAATGGTCGAAAGATATGCAAACCAGTGCAAGTTATAATTTTTCGAATACCGTCAATAAGAATGAAAGCAAATCTACCCAAGCTAATTTCTTGCCGACGGGAACTATTTTTACCAATTCAAATTCCAAAACTAGAGCTGAAAACACAGGAAACAAGGCAAATTTCGAATTTGAATATAAAATAAATCCCACCATGCGAATTGTGGTTGCGCCAAAAGTCGATCAAACTCGTTCCAATAATCTTTCGGAATCTTCTAGTTCCTCAACGGATGAAAATAACGTTTCTTTAAACGAAAGTAGTTCAAAATCGTACAGAGAAAATACTGCAACCAATTTTGCAAACTCCATAAATTTTAATAAGACATTCAAAAAGCAAACTCGTAATTTGAGTTTTGAATTTAATAATAATAATACCAATAACGATTCCAACGCATTAAATCTGTCGGAAACTATTTTTTATCAAGGGAGTGAACCCAAAGATGCGAGAAAGCAAAACAGCAAAACCGCTAATTCTTATGACTCTTACTCGGGTGATGTTGAATATACTGAACCTATAACAGATTCGTTGCGGATTCGAATAGGCTCCGATTTTGTGTGGACAAATGCCATAAATGACTTCAAAACATTCGATTATGATACCGTTTCCGGATCGTATTCCAATCTAAATGATTTGCAAACAAATTATACCTCTTCAACTCAAAATTCAATTACTCCTAAAGTGGCGATTACTTTCGAAAAGAACAATTTCATCTTTAATTTGAATTCTAGCACTTCGATTATCGATTTTGACAATCATTCATTATATCTTAATAAAATTACCGATTTGAATCAAAAATATGTATTGTCTTATGGAAGAGCACAAATCCGGTATAAATTTGATCGATCAAAATTTATTACTTTGAGATATGATTATTCCAGCAGTCTTCCTGGCTCTAATCAATTGATGCCAGTGGCAAATTTGGCTAATCCATTGAATACGATTATTGGAAATCCCAACTTGAATCCAAACGAAAAAAACAGTGTCAACCTCAATTATAGGAATTTTGATATGCGATCTCGCTCAGGCTATTCCGTGTATATGAGAGCAGATTTTTTTAATAGCGAAATAGTTTCGAGTTCAGTTTATGACGCTAGTGGAAAAAGAAACACCACTTATAAAAATGTTACAGGAACTTACACCACCTCTATTGGAGGAAATTGGAATCAAACGCTAAAAAGAGAAGCTCACGTACTGAAATACGGTGTGAGCATATATGGTAATTATTCTTTGGACAAAGGATTTACCAATGCCGTTTTGTATGATGCAAAATCTTTGGGAATTACCCCAAAAGTTTACTTTTCCTACGATTATGGCGAATTGTTAACGGTGGCGCCATCGTACAGTTTGTCTTATAATGAATCGAAATATACCAACTCATCCTTGAAAGCCAGTTCGAATGTAGTACACAGAATTAACATACAAACTACCAATTATTGGCCTAAAAATTGGATTTTTGGAAATGATTTTGGATATACCTACAATTCGAATATTTCCAATGATTTCAAAAAAGATTTTTATTTATGGAATACAAGTTTATCCTGTGTTTTTATGGACAAAAAAATGGCTTTAAAAGTCAAAGTTTATGATGTCTTGAATCAAAATCAAAGTGCCACCAGAACCATATCTCCAACTACCATTCGCGACGAAGAAAACACTGTTTTAAAAAGGTATGCGATGTTTTCTTTAGCTTATAAATTGGGAAATTTTGGAGGTAAAGAAAAACGTTCCAAAGGTTCTAGAAATAGAGAAATGGACAATACGGATTAATTGTTTTAATTTGTTTGAAATAAAACGATTAACGATTAAACCTTTTCAGCATATTTTTGTCTTATAAACCTAATCTTAAAGAAAATAAAAAATGAAGAAATTAATTATCGCTGCATTAATGGTTGTTAGTATCTCCGCTTTTGCACAAGAAAATCAGTCCGAAAAAAAAGGAAATAAAGGGCAAAAAAGAGAAAAACTAACTCCAGAAAAAAGGAGTCAAGCCCAGTTAGATAAATGGACGACGGAATTAACGTTGAATGCCCAACAACAAGAGCAAATAAAACCAATTCTTGCAGAACAAAATGCTAAAATGGAAGCTATGAGGGCACAACGAATCGCAGGTAATGGAAAAGAAATGACTCCTGAAGAAAGAGTGGCATTTAGAGCCAAAAGACAAGATGACAAAAAAGCAAACGATGCTAAATTACAAGCCATTTTGACTCCAGACCAATTCAAAAAAATGAAAGAGATTGAAAAAGCCAATATGGAAAAAATGAGAGAAGGTAGAAGAAATGGTAGCTGGGGTAATGGAGGCAATATGGGAGGAGAGAATTAAAATTTCATTCTAAAACAAAAAAAGTTCCAAACATAAAATTTTATGTTTGGAACTTTTTTTGTTTTATTCCTTTTTCTAAAGATTGATTTTGTTATAAAAGGTAAATCGAATAATATCCTATTGAAATAATCTACCCCGTTCGAACGTTGTTGGAAACTGTTTAAATGCCCCAATTCCAAGGCTATGTTTTTGTTGACTCCATATTGTAGAGCAGCGTAAATTCGGTTTTGGTCAAAAGTGTTTTTAATAATATTTCCTCCAGCATTAATCATTAATTCATCATAAATTTGATGGTTTTAAAATTCATTAGTATTCAAGTCTACCTGCAGGATTTGAATTTATAAAGAATATTTCAAAGTTACTCCATAAGTTCTTTGGTCTCCCAAAACAGCTGCATATTGTCCTGAGTTTCCTCCAGCAGGAAGTAATTGTTCGTAATAATCTTTATCCAAAAGGTTGCGTCCCCATAAACTAGCCGACAAGCCATCTGTTACACGAAATCCTAAACGACCATTAAAAATAGCATAACCGGGAACTACTAAATATTTCGATGCCGAAGGACTTGACGAAAATTCTGAACGCGCATAACTATCAAGGGCGATGAAAAACTTTCCTAAATTTCCAAAGAATTTAGCGTTTTTAGTATATTCAGCACCTAAACTTCCTGCCCATTTTGAAGCACCAGGCAAATCGGTTCCAGAGACATCTTTGAAGGAAACGGCAGATCCAGTTTCTTCTAACGGAAGTGGAGCATTGGTGAATTTAACATATTTACCGTCTGTATAAGTTGCAGCTCCAGTAACAGAAATATGTTTGTTGATTACAAAGCTAGCATCTAATTCAGCACCTTTTACACGAACTTGATCTGCATTGGCAAGATAGCCACGATTAACACCTAATTCGGCTGCTTGAACATTGGTTTGAAAATCTTTAATGTCAGTAGTAAAGAAAGTCAAGTTGAATATGGAATTTTTAACCGGAGAGGTTTTAACTCCTATTTCATAGTGATTTACATCTTCGGGCTTGATTACGGCAAGGTCAAGAGCTGGCTGACCTCCAACAGTAGGAAGACCAGCGACATTCACACCAATTGGTTTGTAACTTTTGGCATAAGTAGCATACGCATTAATTTTGTTAGAGACCTTATAATTTACGGTTAAATTTCCAGAAAAGTCGGTATCATCTTCACCTGCTACAAAGGCTTGGTCAGTATAGACTAATCTTTTTAATGCAAGTAATGCTGGATCAGTAGTTTGAAGACCTCCATACGTTTTACGGTCGTAATTAGCATCTTTGTTATCATAATTGTATCGCAAACCTGGTAATACATGTAAACGTTCAGTTACAGCCCAGTCCAATTGACCGAAAACGGCAGCACTCGTTGAATGTATTTTGGCATTTGTTTTTATTCCATATCCTTCAAAAAGACCTGGGGTTTTCCATAATGCTGTGTTGGTTGTACTTTGAGAAAAACGCCATTGTGCATTTCCAGATTCTTCAGTACCTTTTGTTTTTGAGGTTTGGTCAATAAAAAACACACCCACAACACCATTTATTTTAGAGCTAAGTTTTCCAACATAACGAACTTCTTGAGTAAATTGGGTTTGTCTAGAAGGATTTTGTGATTTTGCCAATACTTGTAATCCTGTAAAATCTCTATCATTGGATGGATCCCAAGTCCAAAAACGCCAGGCCATTGTTGCCGTTAATGTTCCTTCTCCAATTTTTGTATCAACATTCAATGAGGCTCCACCTAAATCTTGTCCAGAACGCCAAGGAGTATCGTGATCAATTTTGCGGTCAAAAGCATTCAAACTTGGTAATTTATAATTCAAGTCGGCAATGATGGCGTCAAATTGACGGTAGGCAGCTCTTTGAGTTGGAGCAACACCAGCAACCACTTGAGCATAACCGTCAGGACGTTGGGTTGTGATGTCTGCCGCAAATGTGATATTAGTATTTTCTGATGGAGTATAAAGCAATTGACCTTTAATTCCTTGATTGTTCAATGTGTTTGTAGCTCTTCCTGTTACAATATTATCAATTAGACCATCACGTTGTGTGCCAGAAAATGAGATTCGACCAGCAACTTTTTTACTCAAAGGGCCGGTAATCGATGCCTTGGCTTGCAGGTAGGCAAAATTTCCATAACTCACTTCAAAAATAGCTCCTGATGTAAAACTTGGTTTGCGTGAAGTGATGTTAAAAGCACCTGAAGTAGTGTTTTTTCCAAACAAGGATCCTTGTGGACCACGCAAAACTTCAATACGCTCTACATCAAGAAAATCTAAAGTGGTTGCTGCCGGACGAGCATAATACACACCGTCAACATAGAAACCAACACCCGGATCGATACCATCATTAGTCAATCCGTAAGGAGAACCTAAACTACGAATGTTAATCCCTGTATTTCTTGGATTGGATGAATACAATTGAACAGAGGGAACCAATTCTTTGATCCGATTCACGTTAAAAGCTCCGGCTTGTTCGGCTTGTTTACCAGTAACTACTGATATGGCAATGGGTACATCTTGAACTTTTTCAATTCTACGTCTTGAGGTAACCACTACTTCCGATAGTACTTTTTCTTCACCAGTAGCAATGACTATTATTAACGGTTTTGTGTTCGTTGGAAGTTCGCTTATTTTAAGTTCTTTAGTATTATAACCAGCATATTGTACAATTAGAGTAAATGGAAGTGCTTTGGCATCAATGCTAAAATTACCATTAGCATCTGTGGTTGTTGTATTGAGAGTTCCTTTCACCACTATATTAACACCTTCTATTGGTGAATCTTGTTCGTTTTTCACTATTCCTTCTAAAAGAGTTTGCCCATAAGAAGTCGAGAAAAATAAAAGTAAAATTAAAGTCGAAATTGTTTTTGTATAAATTGTTTTCATTATTATATGAATTATATGTAATTAGTATAGTTTAAAATCAAATTTTTTTAAAGACAACACATACACATTATTTTATAATCCTGTTTTGCAATTTTTAGCCCTGTTTTTTTGGTCTTTTGTTTTTTCAATAAAGCGAATTTCTTTTGATTCGTTTGCATAATTTTAAATTTGTCTTGTTAATATTTTTTTTTAATTCAGGGGCAAATATATAATTAATTCTATATAATTAGTAGAGTTTAAAAAATAGTTTTTTATTTTTTTGCTAAGGAGGCAATAGTGATGCCTTGCATTGCCACTAAAGTTTTTTCTCTAACGGCAATTAATCCCAGTCTTAATAGGCATTCCGATTCGGTTTTGCAATCCAGACAAGGTTCATAAAAATTTAAGGAAGCGCATGGAAGTAACGCAATCGCACCGTCAAATAAGCGGTGAATATCGGCTAATGTTATCGTGTTTTTGGATTTTATGAGGTAATAACCACCTAATTTTCCCTGCTTGCTGCTCACAAAATGACCTCTTTTCAACTCCAATAAGATTTGTTCCAAAAACTTTTTAGGAATATTTGCACCTTCGGCAATATCCATAGTTTTAGCTATAAAGCCTTCTTCTTGTTGTGCTAAATATAGTAAGGCTTTCAGAGCATATTTTGTTTTTTGTGACAGCATTTATTTCAATTTTAATAATTTTTGGAAAGACACTAAAAACGTAATATTACTAATTACCAGCCTCCACTGCTTCCACCACCAGAGAATCCTCCACCGCCAAATCCTCCACCGAAACCGCCGCCGCCGCCGCCAAATCCACCACCTGATGAGCCTCCGCCAAAACCACCACCTCCTCCGATGTTTCTACCCAAACTACTGAGCAGAATTACATCCAGTAAGCTTGGTCCGCCACCTGAATTTCCAGAATTGCCACCACCTTTTTTATTTCTTGAAATCAAAACAAGCAATACAACCACTATAATAATTATAGGTAAAATAGGGAAATCTTTCCCTTTAGTTTGTTTTCGTTCCCCTTTGTATTTGCCTTTGAAAACATCGAAAAGTGCATCTGCACCTTTATTCAAGCCGTTGTAATAACTGCCAGATTTAAATTCTGGAATGATAATATTCCGGATTATTTCTCCGCCTATTCCAGCTGTTAATCGATCCTCAAGTCCATAACCCGGATTGATTGCAATTTTTCTTTCGTTTTTAGCTACTAATATTACAACGCCATTGTCTTCTTTGGCTGTGCCCCCAATTCCCCAAGTTTGTCCCCATTTTGTGGCTAATAGACTAACATCTTCGCCTTTCAAACTTTCGATAGTAATAACTACAATCTGAGTTGTGGTTGAATCAGAATAACGAATGAGTTTTTCTTCTAGTTGTGATTTTTGGGAAGCGCTTAAAACATTGGCATAATCATAAACGGAGGTTTGAAAACTAGGTTTTTCAGGAATTGTAAATTGGGCAAATAGGAAACCACTATACAAAAATAAAGCAATGAATAAAAATAAATTCCAATCTGCTTTTGCCTTCTGACTTTTGACTTTCGACTTTTGACTTTCTGACATTCGATTTATTTCCATTATCCTTTAGATATTTCGTTTGATAATTCATCCGAATCGCCTTCTTGATACGGAAAGTATTTTTGCAATTGTTCACCAGCGCTAAAAACACCGTCAACAATGCCTTGTTTGAAGTTGCCAGCTTTAAATTGAATTGCCATTTTTTCTTTGGTCGTGTCCCAAAAATCATCGGCAACCAAATCATTGATGCCTTTGTCGCCACAAATAACAAAATTTTTGTCGGCAACAGCAAAATAAAATAGTACGCCATTTTTGAGTTCAGTAGCATCCATTCCCAATTCGTGAAAAACTTCCAAAGCCCTATCATAAGGAACTTTGGAAGTTGATTTTTCTATATGAACTCTTATCTCGCCAGAAGTTTCTTTTTCAGCCATACGAATAGCTTCAACAACCGCTTGTTCTTCTTCTTTGGTTAAAAAATCTTCAACTTTTGACATAGGAAAAATTTTTGAATGAAGAGTAACGATTTTTGATTTTAGAAGTATTCATTCTGCAATCAAAAACCGTTAATCGTTAATCTGAAATCATTTTTTAGAATTTTACTTCTACAGGTTTATCAGCGCCTTCAACCGCTTTGAAATATGGTTTTTCTTTGTATTTTCCTAAAAATATACTTTGCGGCATTGCCATTACATACCCGTTGTAATCTTGAACTGATTCGTTAAAACGAGTTCTTGCAGTAAGAATTTGATTTTCGGTGCTTGCTAATTCGTCTTGCAATTTCAAGAAGTTTTGATTGGCTTTCAAATCTGGATATCGTTCTACGGAAACCAATAATCTTGACAAAGAAGAAGAAACTCCTGATTGAGCCGAATTAAATGCAGCCAATTGTTCCGGAGTTACATTAGCTGGATCGATTGTTATAGAAGTTGCTTTTGCTCTGGCTTCGATTACAGCAGTTAAAGTGCCTTTTTCGAAATCTGCAGCACCTTTAACGGTGTTCACTAAATTTCCAATTAAATCATTTCTTCTTTGGTACGCTGTATTTACATTTCCCCATTCTTTGTTTACAGCTTGATCTTTACGCAAACCCGTATTCATGATTCCCATTACCCAAAAAGCAATGACTAGTATTAATCCAATTCCAACAATCCAAGGTAAAAATTTTTTAAAATCCATTTTTGTTTAATTTAAGGTTTAGTGTTTATCTATTTTTCTACTTTCTAAATTCTGCCTTCTGAAATCTGCCTTCTAAATTCTGATTTCTAAATTCTGCTTTCTGAAGTCTGCCTTCTAAATCTCATTCTTAATATTGGTCAACTGTACTTTTATGCTTTCGAGCTTGCTGATGATGTCAAATTTATCCAAAGTTTTCTTTTGTCCTTCCTTCAAATGCGTTCTAGCACCTTCGAGTGTGAAACCTCTTTCTTTTACCAAATGATAAATCAGTTGCAAGTTTTTGATGTCTTCTGGAGTAAACATTCTGTTGCCTTTTGCGTTTTTCTTGGGCTTCAGAATATCAAATTCACTATCCCAAAAGCGAATAAGCGATGCATTCACGGCAAATGCTTTGGACACTTCACCAATGCCATAATACCTTTTGTCAGGTGATAAATTTACGTGCATATCTTTTATTTTATTTAATTCAGGCTACTCTTTTGAAATCTAAAATCTAAATTCAGCAATCTACGATCGTTAATCATAAGATTGATTCTCTTGATTCGCCAATTGTGCAATAGCCACATATTCTACCGCCGAAATATTGCCGTAATAAAAATTCAGCGGATTGACCACTTTTCCGTTTTTATGCACTTCATAATGCAAATGCGGCCCTTCTGATCTCCCCGTACTTCCCACATAACCTATGATCTCACCACGCTGAATTCGCTGACCCGTTCTACATTTGTACTTGCTTAAATGCGCATATAAAGTTTCATAACCAAAACCGTGATTAATTACAATGTGATTTCCAAAACCCGAAGCTGTATTATCGGCGCGTTCTACAACTCCATCGCCAGTAGCATAAATTGGTGTTCCAATTTTTGCCGTAAAATCCATTCCTTCGTGCATTTTTCTTGCCTTCGTGAAAGGATCTGTTCTATAACCAAAACCAGAGGCCATTTGCTTTAAATTTTCATTTCTAACAGGCTGAATGGCTGGAATTGCTGCCAATAATTTGTCTTTCGCCTTCGCCATTTTCAAAATATCATCCAACGATTTCGACTGAATGGCCAATTCTTTTCGAAGAACGTCAATCCTTTTTGTCGTATTGCTAACCAATTGCGAATTATCGTAACCTTCTAAATCTTTATACCGATTTACATCTTTAAAACCCGATTTTCGTTCCTCTTCAGGAATTTCCGAAGCATTAAAATAGACTCTATACAAATTATTATCTCTTTCTTCAATCAGCCCAATTACATTATCTACTTCGTCCATTTTTTTGTTCAAAATAGCATATCGCAATTTTAAATTCTCGATTTCGCGAGCTTGCAACCTGTTTTTTGGAGTTTCAAAATAAGGCGTATTCAATAAAACTACAAAACTCAAAAACCCAAACAATGCCGAAGCCACTAAAAACAACAAAACAACGCCAATTTTCTTTCTGGTTTTTGTTATTATTTTTCTATAGGTTAGATTTTCGGAATCGTAATAATATTTTACTTTCGCCATATTTTAAAATACCCTATTTTTGCACTTCGAAAAAGGTTAGTCGAACAAATTTAGTAAATGTTTCATTTTTTCAACTCTTTTTTTGATAATAAATATTTTAATGTGCCTTTTCCAGCTATTCGTTGCAAGTTCTCGTCTTGAAATCTTTTTTTCTAATGAGCCAGCAGGAGCTTCCGTTGGTCGCTCTGCTATCTCAAGAAAAAATAAATTTCAAAACTTCGAAGCTTTCCACTGCTATCTGGGGCAAAAAAACAGATTGAAAGATTGAAAGATTTAAAAATTTAAAAATTTTATTTCGACAGAATCTTTAAATCTTTAAATTTTTAAATCTTTAAATTTTACAATGAAATCACAAGACGTACGCAAGCAATTCCTAGATTTTTTCGAAAGCAAAGGACATTTAATCGTTCCTTCAGCGCCAATAGTGCTCAAAAACGATCCAACGCTGATGTTCAACAACTCAGGAATGGCGCAGTTTAAAGAATATTTTTTAGGCAACGCCACACCGAAAAGCAAAAGAATTGCCGATACACAAAAATGTCTTCGCGTTTCAGGAAAACACAACGATTTAGAGGAAGTAGGAATCGACACCTATCACCACACGATGTTCGAAATGTTGGGCAACTGGTCTTTTGGTGATTATTTCAAGAAAGAAGCCATCAACTGGGCGTGGGAATTATTGACCGAAGTCTATAAAATCCCAAAAGACATTCTTTACGTTTCCGTTTTTAAAGGAAACGCTGCCGAAAATGTTCCTTTCGATCAAGAAGCCTATGATATTTGGAAAACCTTAATCGATGAAGACCGCATTATTCTTGGAAACAAGAAAGACAATTTTTGGGAAATGGGCGATCAAGGACCTTGCGGACCGTGTTCAGAAATTCACGTAGACATTCGTTCTGCCGAAGAAAAAGCCTTGGTTTCAGGAAAATCTTTAGTAAATAATGATCATCCACACGTTGTCGAAATTTGGAATAACGTATTTATGGAATTCAACCGTAAAGCCGATGGTTCATTAGAAAAATTGCCAGCACAACACGTTGATACTGGAATGGGATTCGAACGTTTATGTATGGTTTTGCAAGGCGTTCAGTCGAATTATGATACCGATGTTTTTACGCCACTTATCCGTGAAATCGAATTAATTACAGGTACAAAATATACTATCAAAGCTTCCAACGATGAAGAAGACAAAGTAAATATTGCCATTCGTGTCGTTGCCGATCACGTTCGTGCGGTTGCTTTTGCTATTGCCGATGGACAATTGCCGTCGAATACTGGAGCAGGTTATGTAATTCGTAGAATTTTGCGTCGTGCAATACGATACGGTTTCACTTTTTTGAATTCCAAAGATGCCTTTATTTATAAATTAGTTGACACTTTGAGCGCCCAAATGGGAGATTCTTTCCCGGAAATAAAATCGCAAAAAACACTTTGCATCAACGTAATTCGTGAAGAAGAAAATTCTTTTTTACGAACATTAGATCAAGGTTTGGTTTTGCTCGAAAATATTATTAATAATTCAAAAGACACAGTAATATCAGGGAAAAAAGCTTTTGAATTATTCGATACGTTCGGTTTTCCAATTGATTTAACGGCTTTGATTCTTTCGGAAAAAGGATTGAGTTTAGATGAAGCTGCTTTCGAATCGGAATTGCAAAAACAAAAAGAGCGTTCTCGTGCCGCTTCCAAAGTAAAAGCTGGGGATTGGCATAATTTAGTAGATGACGAAGAGCAAGAATTCATCGGTTATGATTACACCGAAGCCAACGTAAAAATTACGCGTTACAGAAAAGTAGAAAGTGTAAAAGATGGAGAGATTTACCAATTGGTTTTCAATAAAACCCCTTTTTATCCAGAAGGAGGAGGGCAAGTAGGAGATGCTGGAGTTCTGGAAACCGCAAACGGCGATTTGATTTATATCATTGATACCAAAAAAGAAAACAACCAGATTATTCATTTTACAAAAGAATTGCCGGCTAATTTAACTGAAATTTTCAAAGTAATTGTTGGGATCGATTTAAGGCGCAAATCAGCAGCAAATCACAGTGCAACTCACTTGATGCATCAAGCTTTGAGGAGTATTTTGGGAACTCACGTGGAGCAAAAAGGATCTTTGGTCAATTCTAAAAATTTGCGTTTCGATTTCTCTCATTTTGCAAAAATGACCGACGAGGAATTGAAACAAGTGGAAGATTTTGTAAATGCAAGAATCCAAGAGCAATTGCCTTTGATTGAAAGAAGAAGCATTCCAATTCAACAAGCTTTAGACGAAGGTGCAATGGCTTTATTTGGAGAAAAATATGGAGATACGGTTCGCGCCATCAAGTTTGGTGAAAGTATGGAACTTTGCGGTGGAATTCACGTGAAAAATACGGCTGAAATTTGGCATTTCAAAATTGTTTCCGAAGGTGCAGTTGCAGCAGGCATTCGACGTATCGAAGCCATTACGAGCGATGCGGTGCAAACTTATTTTGAAAACCAAGAAAAAATGCTAGATGAGGTTAAAACGGTTTTGAAAAACCCGCAAGATGTTGTCAAATCAGTTCATTCTTTGCAAGACGAAAACGCCAAATTGAAAAAGCAATTAGAAGTTTTATTGAAAGATAAAGCCAAGAATATGAAAGGCGAATTGGCGCACGAATTGCTCGAAATAAACGGAGTACAATTTTTGGCTAGACAAGTCGATTTGAGTCCAGAAGGAGCAAAGGATTTAGCGTATGAATTGGGAACTTTAGGTAAAAATATTTTCTTGGTTTTGGCTACAGTCGAAGAGGGGAAACCAATGTTGAGCTGTTATATTTCCAAAGAATTAGTTGCCGAAAAAAATCTAAATGCTGGAACAGTAGTTCGTGAATTAGGGAAATATATTCAAGGTGGTGGAGGCGGACAACCGTTTTTTGCAACCGCTGGAGGTAAAAATGCTGCAGGAATTCAGGAAGCTTTGTTGAAAGCCGTGGCGTTTGTGAAGTAATCATTATTTCAACAAATTAGTACTAGAAAAGGGTTTGACTTTTGAAGTCAAACCCTTTTTTATTACTAAAAATTGCTTTTTTATTTTGCTTGAGCAGCTTCTTTTTGAGCTTTTTGGATGTCTTTTAAAGGTTTGTATTTATCCCCTAATAATTCTTTAAGCTTGCTGTCTCTAACTTTGGTGTTTTCCTTCGCTTTTTCCATCTTTTGGTCGTCAGTAAGCGTAGCATCTGCTTTTACCGTTTTATTCATTGCAGCAGTTTCTTCTAAGATAGTTTTTGTTTTTTGCTGTTCGACGGCTGTAAGTCCAGCTTTGTCAAATGCTTCTTTTAGATCGGCTTCCTTTTTAGCTTTTGCCGCAGCTTTGTCTTCTTTGGACATCATTTTTTCTTGTGAGGCTTTGTCCGCTACTTTTTCTTGTGCTGTTGCAGCCGTAAAGCAAAGGCATACAGCAAATAATGTTGCAAATAAATGTTTCATTTTGTTGTTGTTGAGTGATTAAAAAAAACTTTTTTTTGTAGAACGTTTGACAAATATATAGATAAAAATGTAGGTCAATATTCTAATTCAGATTTTTTAACTCAATATTATAATAATCTAATAAAGGCGTTTATTTTGTGAGTTTTAAACCTGTTAACTGGCATTAATCCCTATGTTTGTTGTTTTGGTAACCTGTTGTTTGAGTGTAAAATAACGTATAATTTAAGTTGAAATAGTAGTTTAACCGAAATATTGGGTTTGTAACGGTGAATATTGTGGTTAGTGTTTTTATGAAGTTGATTTGCAAAATAAATAAGAGTTTGAGTTGTACATAAGGCGGATTATTTTATGAAAAAAGCAAAAGATATAGTTGGGATTTTAGTGGTATTTTTATTAACATTTTGTTCTTGCACCAATGAAAATGTTGATCAAGTGCAGGTACTTTTGTTGAAAAAGATTGTTGAAATCTCAGTTGATGGATCTTCAAATGTTACGACACTCCATTACAATGGAAATAAAATAGTGAATATTGACAAAGTTGACAAACTTTCGAAGTTTTATTATACAGGTGATTTAATCACAAAAATCACAGAATTGGATAATACAACACAACACATCAACACCTTAGATTATTCCTATTTGGAGGGTCAATTAGTAAAAATTACATCATCAGATAATTATGTGATAAATTATATTCACAATAAGGACAACTCAGTTTCGTATGAAAAGCTAACAAAAGATTCGAACAATCTTGATGTAAAAATCGATCACGGAATCTTATATTTTCAAAACGAAAATCTGATCAAAGACGATAAAACTTTGGATAATGCAGGAGAAGGAATTTTGGCTAAAAACACTATCAACTTAGAATACGATACTAAAAATAATGCATTGAAAAACATTTTGGGTTTCACTAAATTATTGAATTATTCCACGGCAATTTCCTCAAATAATGAAATTACTAGAATTGAAAATTCCTCCATCAAATATATTGCAGAGGATCAAATTATTTCTGACGCAAAGAGAATTGATAGCAAATATCAATACAACTCGGATAGCTATCCAACCGAAATTGTTTCCCAAAACATACTTTTTGGAAATGCTGTTTCTACACATTTAAAATCACAATTATTCTACAATTAATTCTATTTTTGTAAAAAATAATAGATGCAATTCAGAACCAAAATTTCCATCCTCAAAAGCGATAATGCAATTGATTACAACTCCAAAATTGTGTCTTTAGGTTCTTGTTTTGCTGTAAATATGGCCGAGAAATTGGATTTTTTTAAGTTCCAAAACTCCTGCAATCCTTTTGGAATTTTATTTCATCCATTGGCAATCGAAAAATTGGTTGAATTTGCTGTTTCTCAAAAGCAATTCACTGAAGAAGATGTGTTTTTTCATAACGAACGTTGGCATTGTTTTGATGCTCATTCGGATTTAAGTGATGCAAATAAGGAATCATTAATTGCAAATTTGACTTCCATTGTCAAATCAACAAAACTCGAACTTCAAGAAGCAACTCATATCATAATTACTTACGGAACTTCGTGGATTTATAGAAACATAACGACAAATAAAATCGTGGCGAATTGTCACAAAGTGTCTCAAAAACAGTTTTCCAAAGAAATTTTATCGGTTGAAATTATCGAAAAATCGATGCGAAATACAATAGCTTTAATCCAAAAAATAAATCCAAACGTCAATTTTATTTTCACTGTTTCACCAGTTCGCCATCTCAAAGACGGTTTTGTAGAAAATCAAAGAAGCAAGGCGCATTTGATTACAGCAATTCATAAAATCATTAATTATCAATTGTCAATCATCAATTATTTCCCTTCCTACGAAATTATGATGGACGAACTTCGCGATTATCGGTTTTATACCCCAGATATGATTCATCCCAACCAAGTGGCGATCGATTATATTTGGCTTCGATTTTCAGAGACTTTTATTTCGGAGGAAAGTCATTCTGTGATGAAAGAGGTAGAAACGATTCAAAAAGGGTTGAAACACCGCCCTTTTAATCCTAATTCTTTAAGTCATCAGCAATTTTTAGTAAAACTTCAAGATAAAATGTGGGCACTTCCAAAACAGTTTCCACAGTTTTAAATTAGTAAATTTTTGAAATACTATTTTATCATATTGATTTCCAATGCAAATTGCAAGTTCGCGATAAACGCGGAAACAGTCAAAAAATAACAAATAATAAGTTGATTTAGATTCCTTCTCCATTCCGATATTTTTTCTACTTTTATAAAAAATAAAAAATGCAAAATAGAATACTGATCGCGATTATTGGAGTAATCTCTATTGTTCTAGTTTTCAAGTTTTGTGAATTCAAAAAGGAAGACGCTTCAACATTAGATTACAACACCAATCTCATTCAACAACAAATTGTAAATGTGGGTAAACTGGTGGTTACCGAAGGTCATTTTGCCGAAGTCATAACCTACAAAGATCAGGATAAATATTTATTGGATATGGTTTCTTTCGAAAAAAAGGCCATAGTAATCGTGAATGCCGACGTAACGGTAGCCTATGATTTACATCAAATGAAGTATGATATTGACGAAAAAAACAAAACCATTACCATTACAAATATTCCCAAAGAAGAAATAAAAATAAGTCCAAATCTGCAATATTACGATGTAGAACAAAGTAAATTGAATCCTTTTACAGCTGATGATTACAATAAAATAAACAAATTGGTTCGAGCTAATTTAGCCAAGAAAATAGAAAAATCTTCCTTAAAATCAAACGCAAAAAACAGATTGATTTCAGAACTTTCGAAAATGCTAATTCTAACCAATACAATGGGTTGGAAACTGCAATACGAGGGAAAAGTTATTGAAAAAGAATCTGATTTTAATCAAAAGATAAAAGGGTAATTCCAGTTTTAGATTTTACCGTCAGCAATATTTTGAATTTCTTAAAAACAAACCGCATCATTTCTGACACGGTTCGTTTTTAAAATTATTCCTCTGCAACCTTAAGTCTACAATCCGATTACTTCGTAACGGGTGGATATTGCATTAAAATTTTGGAGACAAATTCGTTAATTTGGACTTCTTTTTTTGAACGATTTTGAGTTAAATAACCCACGCCTTCACCTTGCCAGATTAATTCTTTTTTCTTGGCATCGATTAAGTCAATGTACAACGTTCCCTCAGTCGAAGTGCTGACATAAGGTCGACCTCCCCATAAATACGGATTCCAGCCATATCCCCAACCATATCCCCAGCCGTAGGAATATTGAGTTACATCGACACGCTCTCTTTCTTTAGTGAAAAAATTAATTAACAAATCAGGATTTTCACTTTTTGTCATTCCTTTTTTAGTAAGTTCAGCATCGATGGCATAAATAATTCTATTCTTATCAAGTTGCGAAATCTGAACTTTGTCAATTCCTGCTTGATGAAAAGCATACGTCTTGTAGGGACTAAAATCCACTTTATTGTCAAAATCAGAATACACAGTAATCGAACTGCAGGAACTCAATATAATAAGTAGCAAAAACGGAAGAAATTTAATCTTTTTCATTTTTTTTAGGTTTAAATGTTAAACAAATCATCATTTACCAAATTGGGTAAAGTAACTTTTAATAAAGGTTGGATTTCCATAGCTCTTTTTATAGCAAAAATAGCACCTTCATTTCGCGCCCAACTTCTTCTGGAAATTCCGTTGTTTACATCCCAGAAAAGCATTGATTCTATGCGCTTTGACGCTTCTTTTGAACCATCAAGAACCATGCCAAAGCCACCATTTATAACCTCGCCCCATCCCACGCCTCCGCCATTGTGAATCGATACCCAAGTTGCACCGCGAAAACTGTCTCCAATCACATTTTGTATGGCCATATCGGCAGTAAAACTGGAACCATCGTAAATATTTGAGGTTTCTCTGTAAGGAGAATCGGTACCAGAAACATCGTGATGATCGCGACCTAAAACTATGGTTCCAATCTCGCCTTTGGCAATCGCTTGATTAAAAGCTTCGGCGATTTTCACTCTTCCTTCGGCATCCGCATATAAAATTCTGGCTTGCGAGCCAACGACTAATTTATTTTCCTGAGCACCTTTAATCCAATGAATATTATCAACCATTTGTTGTTGAATTTCTATAGGAGAATTTTTTTGCATTTCTTCCAAAACTTGGCGCGCAATTGCATCTGTTTTTTGCAAATCTTCTGGATTTCCCGAGGTACAAACCCATCGGAAGGGGCCAAAACCGTAATCAAAACACATTGGACCCATAATATCCTGAACATAACTCGGGTATTTGAAATCGACTCCGTTTTCGGCCATAACATCAGCTCCGGCGCGAGAAGCTTCTAAGAGAAAAGCATTTCCATAATCGAAAAAATAAGTTCCTTTTGAAGTGTGTTTGTTAATGGCGTTAGTATGTCGTCGCAAGGTTTCTTGTACTTTTTCCTTAAATAAATCAGGATTATTGGCCATCATTTCGTTGGCATCTTCAAAAGAAATTGCTACGGGATAATAGCCGCCAGCATAAGGATTATGCAACGAAGTCTGGTCGGAACCCAAATCGATATGAATATTTTTTTCATCAAATTTTTCCCAAACATCTACAACATTTCCCAAGTAGGCGATGGAAACAATTTCTTTATTGGCTTTGGCCAAAGTGACTCTTTGCACCA
>JAAFGY010000054.1 GCA_010365135.1 Flavobacterium sp. | reverse complement strand
GCTCGGATTCGATTGTTCCCGTAATTGAAAAGGCAGGTAAAAAAGGAATTCCGGTAATTATAGTTGACAGGAAAGTAAACGCCTCCAATTATACTTCTTTTTTAGGAGCAGACAATGTTGAAGTAGGTCATATTGCAGGAAAATATATTGTTTCAATGTCTAAAGCCAAGGCAACTATTCTTGAAATTAAAGCCACGACCACTATATCGCCAAGTGTAGAAAGAAGTTTAGGATTTAAACAAATTATCGACCAATATCCCAACATTAAAAAGAAAAGCATATCGGCACCCGATTTGGCATCGCTAAATGATAAATTGAGTAAGGTCATGGACAGTATGCCCAAAATAGATTACGTATTTGCTTTTAATGACATTATCGCGCTTCAAGCTTGGGATATGGCAAAACAAAAAGGAAGAGAAAGGAGTATAAAATTTATTGGAATAGATGGACTGAATGATCCAAATGGAGGAATACAAGCAGTTAAAGACGGCAAGTTGACCGCAACCATATTATATCCAACAGGAGGAAGCGAAGCAATAAAGTTGGCCATTAAGTTGGCAAACAAAGAAATAGTTGCCAAGAATAATACATTAAACACCATTTTGATAGACTCTCTGAATGCCGACATAATGAGTAATCAATTTGATAGGATAACCATTCAACAATCCAATATCGAGTTGCAACAAAAAGCAATTAAAGAACAAGAAAAAAAATACTTGACCTTATATAATTTAATCAAATTACTGAGTTTTCTATTGGTGGTCATTTTCTGCTTGGGACTTTTTAGCATTTATTCCGTGGTTTCCATAAAAAAGAAAAAGATGTTGTTAGAAGAAACAAATTCCAAAATCATTCAGCAAAGGAATGAAATTGAAAAATTTGTGGAGCAACTTAAAGAAAGTAACGAATCAAAAATCAATTTTTTTACTGGCATATCCCACGAATTCAAAACTCCTTTAACTTTAATATTAAGTTCAGTTGAATCTTTACACGATGAATTTAAAAATAAAAGTCATTCTGTTAAAAAAGATTTAGACATCATGTATAACAATTCGTTGCGATTGCTTCGATTGATTAATCAATTGTTGGATTTTAGAAAGGTTGAGGATAAAAAATTCACGCTAAAACTTTCCAAAAATAATCTATGGAAATTTTCAGTCAATATGTTTAAGGAATTCAAAAGAGAAGCTAAAAAAAGAAAGATAAACTACACCATTGACACCGATAACGAAGAGTTGGAAGTTTATTTTGATGAAAATTTAATGGACAAGGTTTATTATAATCTCTTGTCCAATTGTTTTAAATTTACTCCAGACGGTGGCAGAATTGAAATTAAAATAAGTCAAGAAAAGGACAAAGGACTTGTTAAAATTAATTTTAAGGATTCAGGCATTGGTATCCCCAAAAAAGAAATAAATCAAATTTTCACTCCATTTTTCCAAGGTTCGAACAACTATAGAAATGGTTCAGGAATTGGGTTAAATTTATCTAAAAACTTTATTGAGTTACACGAAGGCACAATAGAAGTAAAGTCAAATAATGGCGCTGAATTTTCCATTTATTTAAAAATGGGTGAAGCCCATTTAGATAAAAATCAAATCATAAATGAAAGCACTTATATCTCGGATAGCGAAAACGGGTATGAATATTTAGAAACGGAACTGACACAAACTGCAGAATCTCTTATTACTGAAAATAAACATACCATATTGATTATTGAAGACAATGTTGATTTATTGGATTTTATTTTTTCTAAACTAAAAACTGATTATACCGTCATAAGATGCAATGGAACCAAAGCCATAGAAACCACCTTGGAGGTAATGCCAGACAT
Source organism: Flavobacterium sp. (assembly GCA_010365135.1). Lineage (GTDB taxonomy): Bacteria > Bacteroidota > Bacteroidia > Flavobacteriales > Flavobacteriaceae > Flavobacterium. Next base: position 18,182 of record JAAFGY010000054.1, on the reverse strand, counting down.
TGTAGTTTGTGATTTGAATTTACCCGAAAAGAATGGATTTGAAATTTGCGAAGCCTTAAAAACAGATATGATTACATCACATATTCCTGTAATTATTTTAACGGCAATGGATGATAATAATACGTATTTAAAGTCACTGGAAGTGGGAGCCGATTTATTTTTGACCAAACCTTTCAATCTAAAAGTCTTAAAGCAATCCATAAAAGGATTATTATTCAACAGAGAAAAGTTACGCTATTATTACACCAATAATATAGATAAAATTGAAACTGATGGACTCAGTTTAATTGAAAGGGAGTTTTTGACCAAGATTGATTTAAATTTAGGAAAAAACCTTGATAACTCCTCTTTTTCTGTTGAAGAACTTGCCGGTAAAATGAATATTTCGCGAGTGCAGCTTTATCGAAAAGTAAAAGCAGTATTAGGAATTGGTGTTAGCGACTATATTAATAATTTTAGATTGGAGAAAGCAAAAGAGTTATTAACGACGACTACAATGAACATTTCAGAAATAGCCTATTCTTGTGGATTTACTTCTCCCAATTATTTTTCGACTACCTTTAAAACTAAATACGGAATACCTCCAAAAGACTTTAGAAACAATTAATTGCCCAATAATGATGTAACATTTTTATACATAATACAATATTCAGCATTTATTTTTATTGATATCTTTTATTTTTTCCTTCCTTAAAGCTTTGTTTTTATGAAGCTTAGTGTATATTTCTAAATAATTAATCAGGTGTAACAATACTTAACTAGTTCGAGTTGACTTTCTGGTAATTTTATTTAAAATTATTAAGAAATGAAAAAAACCAACACAATCATCCTGCTCGGACTTATAGTTCTTGGATGTAAATCTCAAAATGACCCAAGTCCAACTCCCAATCCAACTCCCAATCCGTCGGTGGCTACAGCCCTTTTATCGTTTAATTTTAACGAGACATCTGGACAATCGCTTTCAGAAACTAAGACGAATGCGAGTTTTAGCATTAACGGACCTGCTGGTTCTGCTGAACGAATAAGTGGTGTTGAAGGCAATGCGCTCCGGGTGAATGGTTTTTATGGATGGGCAACTGGAAATGCAAGCACCACTTATCCTACTGCAAAAGTAAGTATCTCTGGCTGGATTGCACCTTCTGCTTTTCCTGTTCAAAGAAAAGATGCAGATCCAATTACCGAAAATACCAACGCCGCCATTTTCTCCAATGTCAATGCTTCCAATAGTTCGGGTGTTGCCTTAGGTATCAATCATCACGGAAGAGTCATTGGACAATTTAAAGTTGGGACAAATGTGATTCAAATTTTATCGGATCAAGAAGTAGCCTTGAAAAAGTGGAGTTTTATTGCATTAAACATAAATGCTTCAAACGGTTCTGCTTCGTTATATCTGAATGGGGTTCAAATCAAAAGTACCACGTTTGATGCCGGGACTCTTTTATGGGATAATAATGCCACAATTTATATTGGAAAAGAATCTAAATCCAAAACAATTGCCGGGTTTGACACTAATGGATTAACAGGAGCCATTGATCAGGTAGCTCTTTGGAATAAAGAATTGACAGCTGCCGAAATACTTACGCAGTACACTAAATACGCCCCTGCGGATCCAGATCTAAAAATCCCCAGTGCTCGATTTGCCAATGACATTCATCGTCCAAAATACCACTTGCTTCCATCAGCTGGGTGGACCAATGAATCGCACGGTTTGCTCTATATAGACAATAAATACCATATATTTAGTCAAAGAAATTTCAATGGACCTTATTTGGAACATATCAATTGGGGTCATTATGTTAATAGTGATTTAATAAACTGGGAGGAAAAAACACAAGTTTTGTGGCCACAACCCGGATTTGACGAAGTAGGAATTTGGTCAGGACACGCTATAATTAGCAATGGTCAGCCTTATATTTTTTATACAGGCGTAAATAAAGCAAAAGCCGCAATTGGGCTTGCAACTTCCGCTGCTCCTTATGATACTTGGACAAAAAATCCTAATCCCGTAATACCAAATGCTCCAACAACATCGGCCAATGCTGATTTTAGAGATCCGTTTGTGTTTCAACACAATTCAGAATGGTATATGATGATAGGAACAGGCTTGAGAAGTGGTACATCAAGAGGAGGATTGTATTTGTATAAATCAACTTCATCCGATTTTAAAAATTGGTCGCCACAAGGCACAATGTTGGAAGGAAATCCTGCTGTGGATGGAACTGGTGATTTTTGGGAAATGCCAATTTATTATAATTTTGGTGCCAAATCCATTGTACTAATCAATAAGCTTCCTAATGCAAACGCTTTGTATTGGACAGGGACTTTTAATGGTTCACAATTCGTTAGAGACAATCCCGTTCCGGAAAGATTGGATGTGATAAATCAATTGCTGTCTCCTTCCATTCATCCTGATGTCAATGGTAATTTGACAGCCATTGGAATTATTCCTGATGGTGTCAGTTCGGCAAAACACAAAGAGCAAGGTTGGGCACACACCTTTAGTTTGCCTAGAGTTTGGACACTGGTTAATGGAAAAATAAAACAAGTTCCCCATCCCAACGTATTGAATCTTAGAGGTGCTTCGAAAAATTTCACCAATGTAGTTTTTGATCAAAACAGTTCGAATGTTTTAAATAATTCAACTGGATCTCAATATGAAATTGTGGCTACTGTTAATCCTGGAACTGCTACAAAAGTTGGTTTTTCTTTAAATAAAAATACTGCCACAGGGGAACACACATTAATTTACTATGATTTTGCAACAAGTAGTTTTGTTGTCGATAGAAGTAAATCTTCTATTCTTACAGGTGTTCCGCTGTCGAATCAATCTACAAATTATGTGCTGCCTGCTGGAAATATTAATTGGAGAATTTTTGTAGATGCCTCAGTAATTGAAGTTTTTGTAAATGAAGAATTGGCTTTTGCAACACGCTCTTTCCCATCTACAGGAAATAATTTAATCGATTTATTTGCTCAGGGCGGAACTGCAACTGCAACAGACTTAAAAATATACAACATTCAAGGTGGAGGAACAGCTTCTGTGGCAAAACTCAGTGAAAAAAAAACTGAAGTAATTCTTCATCCCGTAGTTTATCCGAATCCTTCAAGTGTCAATTTCAACATTAAATTTGGCCACATCACCGAAGCAACTCCCGTTTACGGCTATATCTTTGATATAACAGGGTTTCCAGTGAAAAAGATTTTAAAAATGCTGGATGAAAATAATTCAATCGTTCATTGGGATGGAATAATGGACAATGGAAATAAAGCCGTCAGAGGTGTTTATATCATCAAAGGTTTATTGAAAAACGAATTGTTTGATGCTAAAATAATTGTTGAATAATTAAACATTGTATACTTCGCTGGTGAATGTTATCTTCCATTTTTATTAGACTATATAATGGTATTGTAAAATATTATTATATAGTTTTTTTTTGATTAGAACTACTTCTGGTATATTCAAAAAGAATACACTTATACCATTTTTGCTTTGCGAATCTTTGTAAATCCGTTTAATCTGTGCCATCCGTATGCCATTAAAGTTATTTTTCTGCCAATAAGAACTTCCTGCGGGATAAAGTATTAATCGAACTGAAATAAATAATAAAATAACATTGGAAATCTACAATCAATAGTCAAATTCTAGTTTTCGAGCCAACTTTTGAAGTAAAATCTATAATATTACACAACTAAATAAGCTGTTTTTGACGAGAAGTGTTGTTATAAGCGCAACTATTTTGCAATAAAAAAACAGTATCTATAATTTCAAACAACATAAATTATTTAAAACAATTATTTGTTTTCATTCGTTGTTTCAAAACCGTAATTATATGTTACAATTTTGAAACAACTTAATAAAAATAAAACTTAAATATATGAAAATCAATAAATTGATGCGTATGTAACAAATTTGAAGTTAATGGATACATTACGAAAACGTTATACTACTGTTTCATAATAAATTTGGAAATAATTAAAACACAAGATGATGAATAATAAAATTTTGAGATGGTCAGTCATTGCTTCGTTTGCAGGATTTCTATTTGGCTTTGATACTGTAGTGATTTCAGGCGCAGACAAAACGCTTCAGTTGTTATGGAATTCAAGTGATGTATTCCATGGTTCTGTAGTAATGGCAATGGCACTTTGGGGTACAGTAATAGGTGCCATTTTTGGTGGAATTCCAACGAATACTTTAGGTAGAAAAAAGACCTTATTAATTATAGGTGTTTTATTTTCCATTTCAGCAGCTGGATCAGCATTGGCAAACGATCCATTTGTATTTGCTTTTTTTAGGTTTCTAGGTGGGTTAGGAATTGGAGCTTCTACAATTGCTGCACCAGCTTATATTTCTGAAATTGCACCTGCCAAAGATAGAGGCCGTCTAGTGGGATTGTATCAATTTAATATCGTTTTAGGTATTCTTTGTGCCTTTTTATCCAATTATCTTCTAAGTGATGTTGGTGTAAACGCTTGGAGATGGATGCTTGGAGTTCAGGTTTTCCCTTCCTTAATTTATACGTTTATGGCATTTAGTATTCCTGAAAGTCCAAGATGGTTGTATTCAATGCTCAGAATTGAAGAAGCAAAAGATATTTTTGATAAAATTGGTTCAAAAGAAGATGTTAAAAGTATTTTGGAAGATTTAAGCAACAATAGCAATAGTACTCCTTTGAACGAAAATATTTTTATGAAAAAATACCGTTTTCAATTAATATTGGTTTTCTTGATTGCTGCATTTAATCAATTATCTGGAATTAATGCGTTTCTATATTATGCTCCCAGAATATTTGAAGAAGCAGGATTAGGTGCAAAAACCGCCTTGTTAAGTAGTATTGGTATTGGCTTCATCAATTTAATCTTTACATTAATTGGTGTCTATCTTATTGATAGATTAGGACGACGTAAATTAATGTTATTCGGATCCATTGGTTATATTTTCTCGCTTTCAATGGTGGCAACTTCTTTTTATCTAAACTGGACAGGTTTAGCAGTACCTGGATTTTTATTCTTCTTTATTGCCTCGCACGCTATTGGGCAAGGAGCTGTTATATGGGTATTTATTTCTGAAATATTCCCTAATCATTTGAGAGCTTCTGGACAGTCCTTTGGTAGTTCTGTTCATTGGGTTTTAGCAGCTATCATTCCTTCTATGGTGCCAATCCTTTTCACCAGTTTTGGTGTTGGGAATGTATTTGCCTTTTTTGCTTTTATGATGGTTTTTCAATTACTGTTTGTACTATTTATGATGCCGGAAACCAAAGGAATTTCTTTGGAAGACGTAAGCAAAGGATTAATTAATAAATAAAGAATTATGAGGAATCTATCAAAAATAGGAGTTTTAAAAAATATAGTTGCAGTCCTAATTCTGGCTATAATGATTAGTTGTAATTCTACTAAAACAAGTAATGAAAAAGTATTAACCAATGAAGAATTATACAGACCCAACATACATTTCACACCTAAAAGTGGATGGATGAACGACCCCAATGGAATGTTCTTTTACAAAGGCCTGTACCATTTATCTTTTCAGTATTACCCAGATGATACTGTTTGGGGTCCAATGCATTGGGGACACGCCACAAGCAAAGATATGATTACTTGGAAAGAAGAAAAAATCGCTCTTTATCCAGATGAGAAGGGATATATTTTTTCCGGAAGTTCCGTTGTCGATGTAAATAATACCTCTGGATTTGGAAGTTTAAATAATCCACCAATTGTAGCTATGTTCACGTATCACGATGCTGTTAAAGCAAAATCTGGAGCTATTGATTTTCAATCACAAGCGATTGCTTATTCATTAGATGAAGGAACGACTTGGACAAAATACAAGAATAATCCAGTAATTAAAAATCCAAATCTTAAAGATTTTAGAGATCCAAAAATGACTTGGGACGCTATTCATAATCAATGGATAATGGTTCTGGCTGCCGATGTGGAAACACAAATCTATCGTTCTTCCAATTTAATAGATTGGGAATTAGCTTCTGGATTTGGTAAAAATTTAGGAGTTCACGGTGCTCCTTGGGAATGCCCTGATTTTTTCCCGATAAAAGTGGAAGGTTCTACCGAAACTAAATGGGTTCTTTTGCAAAGTATTAATCCTGGTGGACCAAATGGTGGATCGGCAACTCAATATTTTGTTGGAAATTTTGATGGTAAAACTTTTACGCTTGATAATTCATTCATTCAAGATTTAAACCAGTTTGCAGCTTTGTGGGTAGATTATGGCAAGGATAATTATGCAGGAGTGACTTGGGCCAACATTCCAGATTCGGATGGTCGTAAATTGTTTATCGGTTGGATGTCCAATTGGCAATATGCGGATAAAGTCCCTACCGAAAACTGGAGAAGTGCTATGACTATTCCAAGAGAATTGAAACTCGTTAATAATAATGGTCATTATCGAATTGTGTCGCTTCCCGTTAAAGAATTAGATAAATATATTTCAAAAACCATAAAAAAAGACCTTCTTACTATTGACAAAACAACAGAAATTATTGGTAAATCAGCAGTAGATATGTCCAGTTTAGACATTCGCTTTACAATAAATAATCTAAAAGATGACAACTATGATTTTATCCTTTCCAACAAAGAAAATAATACCATTCATTTTGGAATCAATAAAAAGGAAAAGTTTTTTTACATCGACAGAAAAAATGCTCGTCAAAAATCCTTTTCAAATGAATTTTCCAATAAAATTTCAAAAGCGCCCCTTACATCCGATTTTAATTCGATGGAAGTGAGAGTGATTATCGACAAAACCTCCATAGAAGTGTTTTATGATAATGGAAAAACGGTAATGACCGAAATATTTTTTTCAGATCAACCAATGGAGTCTTTTTCTGTAGCAAAAGCAAATTCTTCTTTTGAACTACAAAATGTAATGATAAACCAACTAAAAATTAAATAGTAAATGTAAAGCCAAAGTAACCAATGAATTCAAATATAAAACTAACAACTAAATTATAAAACGTATGAAAATTAAGTATTTTAAAAACAAGAAAAACATATTGTCATTATGTTTGTTTTTCATAGTGTTTATTGCTTCAGGGCAACAAAGACTAATAAACGGCTCTGTCTTGGCAGACGATGGGCAGCCATTGCCAGGCGCTAATATTATTGTAGAAGGTTCAAAAACAGGAACAACTACAGATATCGATGGTAAATTTAAGATTTCAGTGGAGCAAGGAGCGAATCTGATTGTTTCTTATTTAGGTTATCAAGATGCAAAAATAAAAGTTACAGCAATAACTACTTATAGCATTAAATTACAATCCAGTTCAAACAGTCTCTCAGAAGTTATTGTTGTAGGATATACCAAAGAAAAAAAATCAGACATCGCAGGTGCTATTTCGGTTGTTAAAATGGGAGATATCACCCAAGAGCCTTCTCCTAATATTTTAACTTCTTTGCAAGGTAGAGTTGCGGGTTTGCAAATTAATTCTGGCGGTACTCCTGGGGGAAATGATTCTCAAATTATAATAAGAGGATTGACTACCGTAACCAGTGGATCAGCCCCTTTATGGGTAATCGATGGAGTGCAAACCACTAGTTCGTCTTCCTTAAATCCTGAAGAAATCGAATCGATTCAGGTGTTGAAAGATGGAGCATCGGCAGCTATTTATGGTACATCAGCCGCGAATGGAGTAATTGTGGTGACCACCAAAAAAGGTAAAAAAGGGGTTTCTGAATTTACTTTCAAAGCAGAAACAACCGTGAATATGCTAAGAGATAAAATTAGCTTGCTTAATTCGCAACAATGGGCAGATGTAGAATATCAAGCGCAGCGTGGCGCTGGAATTGCATCTCCAACGCATCCTGTTTTAATAAATAATGGTTCGGGTTTTACACTGCCTCAATATTTAGATCCGAATGGTTTGCAAACAGCGGCCAATACAAATTGGGTTAATGAAATTACAAATAACACGATTTCAAGCAACACCGATTTTGGATACCGAAAAGGAACTGAAAACCTGAGTTTGTACACGCAATTGAGTTATTCCGAAGACAATGGTGTTCAGAGATATACAAGTTATGACCGCTTTAATGCGAGAATAAATACATCGTATAAATTTTTCAAACAAAGACTTACTATTGGCGAGAATTTCTTGTATTCTCAATTTAATGAGGTAAAAGCCAATGAATTTGAAAACGCAATTCTACAAAACCCAATGCTTCCCGTATATTCCAATCTTGGAGATTATGCCACTATCATCACAGGTGGGATGCAAGACAAACCAAATTCGGTTGCTAATTTGTGGAGCAATAGCAAAAATGAACAAAAGAATCAAAGGTTTTTAGGTAATGCCTATTTAGATTTTAAAATATTAGAGGGATTGATTTTCAATTCGACTTTAAATTTTGATAAAGGAACTTATAGATTCAACACCGCAACTCAAGTTTTTTCTGCCAATGGTGTAATTCCATCTGTATTTAATAACATTACAACCGATGATGTAGACAATGATTATTTAGCAACTATTTTCACCAATACTTTGAAATATGATAAAAGTTTTGGAAAACATAGATTCTCCTTATTAGGAGGTGTTGAAAATTCGGCAAGAGAGGAAAATTTTCATAACAACCAAATTAACGGCGTAAACATTACCGATCCTGCCGGGTATACAATAAATGCCAATGCCCAATACAAAACACCTGTGGGAAAAGTGGAAACCTTTAAGATTTCACAATTTGGGTCTGTAAAATATGTTTTTGATGATCGCTATATTGTGTCTGGTACTGTAAGAAGAGATGGGTCATCACGTTTTGGGGAAAACAATAAATACGGTATTTTTCCATCCGCTTCCTTAGCTTGGAATGCAAAAAATGAGCAGTTTTTAGCAGATAATAAGTACGTTTCCAATTTGAAATTAAGAGCTTCTTGGGGGGTAAATGGAAATGACCAAATTGCAGATTACGCATACTTATCCAGTTTTGTAGATAATACTATAGGTAATGTAGTCGAATTTTCGGATTACAACATCAGTGGAACAGGCATAGGAACTTCGGGTGGAGTTTTGCAATCTCGTCAAGCCAATCCTGATTTAAAATGGGAGTCTACAGAGCAATACAACGTCGGATTTGACATAGGATTTCTAAACGAAAGAATCACTCTTCAAACTGATTTCTACGTAAAAACTACCAATGATTTAATTCTAAGACCTATCGCATTGTCGATTAACGGAGAAAGTCAACCCCCATTAATCAATGCAGGTTCAGTTAGCAACACAGGTTTTGAAGCGGTGTTGAGTTACAAAAGCAATCCAGCCAAGGATTTTAAATATGGGATTGATTTGAATTACTCTATGTATGATAATAACGTAGAAAGTTTAGATACAGAGTCCAATTTTTTACTAAATGGCGTGTCAATAACCAGAAAAGGATCGCCTATTGCTTCTTTCTACGGATTAATCGCTGATGGCCTTTTCAGAACTCCTGAGGAAGTTGCCGTTCACGCAGATCAACCCGGAAAAGCGTTAGGTAGAATTAGATATAGAGACGTGAATTTTGATGGAAAAATTGACCAATTTGACAGAACTATCATTGGTAATCCACATCCAGATTTTATATACGGAATAAACTTAAATTCTTCTTACAAAGGATTTGATTTGACTTTATTTTTTGACGGAAAACAAGGAAATGACTTGTATAATGCACAACGTGCCATAGGTGATTTTGATTATTTTAGTTTTAATCACCATACAAACACTTTAGACGCCTGGACACCAAGCAAAGCAAATTCTAACATTCCTGCCTTATCTACTTTAAATAGTAATAATGAACTGCAAGCCTCTAGTTATTATGTTGAGGACGGTTCTTATATCAGGTTAAAAACCATTACAGTAGGTTATAATTTTGACAAAGATTTTTCTAAAAGAATGGGAATGAATAAACTGAGATTTTATTTGGTAGGACAAAATTTATTTTCTCTAACTTCTTTTACAGGGTTTGACTATGAAGTTTCTGGTTTAAGTGCCGGTGGAATTGGTGTGGCAGGTTATGGAATACCTCACACAAAATCGTTGACTTTTGGAATTAATGCAAATTTTTAAAATTTTAAGATATGAAAACAAGATATAAAATAGTTTTTACTTTAATGATAAGCATACAATTGCTTTCTTGTGTAAATGACAGCGATCTAGAGGTAAAGGAAAATTATGTTTTAACAGCTGATAGTATTGATCCTGAACAACTAGTAATCGCAGCTTATAGCGCACTTGATTATCGTTATAACACAGGTGAATTTAGAGATTTATGGCCTTTTGATCACGCACCTTCCAATTGGGCTACATCTGACATTCGTTCTGGTGAAGCTTATAAAGGTGGTGGAGGAACAGGAGATAATCCAGGTGGTGGAATGCATCAGCTTGAAACACACGATTTATTTCCATCAAGTGAGAATGCCTATAATGTTTGGAGAGCGATTTATTTTGGAATCAAAAGAGTGGATTCCGCTTTAAGAACTATTAATACTATAGATGAAAAGCAATTTCCCAACAAGAAGGAAAGAATTGGAGAATTAAAAGTGTTAAGGGCCCATTTTTACTTTGAGGCCATTAAAAATTTTGGATCCATCGTTTGGTATGATGAAAACACTCCAATTGGTGACATTAACAAAATACCAAATTCTTTTGATTTTGGCTTTATGTGGTCAAAAGTAGAAGGAGATTTAGCTGATGCAATTGCTCTTTTGCCGGACACTCAGACGGACTTAGGAAGAGTAAATAAAGTGGTTGCTTATGCCTATTTATGTAAAGCCCAAGTCTTTCAGAAGAAATGGACTGAGGCTGTTGTAAGCGCCAACTATGTCATTAATTCTGGAAAATATGGATTGGTTACTGATCTTGAAAAATTATATTCAATTCCAGGTTATGGAAATCGTGAAAATATTTTTGCAGTTCAATATTCCATAAACGATGGTTCCCAGTATGGAAATCTAAATTTCGGAAATTTATTAAATGCCCCAGATAGTCCTGGAGATGATACTAAAAACCCTTATTTAAATGGTGATGATTTCGATAAACCTTCTCAAAATTTGGTAAACTCCTTTAAAGTTGGTGCTGATGGACTTCCTCTTTTTGATAGTTACAACAATGCAAATGTAACCGCAACAGACTTAGTAGATCCGAGATTAGATCACGAAATTGGAAGAAATGGAATTACTTGGAAAGATTGGGCTGCTAGACCTCAACAAAATGATTGGAATAGAGACCCCGCAACTTATGGTTCTTTTTTAGTAAAGAAAAATGTAATTTCTCCCAATTCAAATGGTTTGGCTTCCAATCCAACAGGATTCCCTTGGGCCTTGGGAAATTTAGATTTTCCTATTATCAAATACAGTGATTTGTTGTTGTGGAAAGCTGAAGCTTTGATTGAATCTGGAACCAATATTTCTGGAGGTATTACTTTGATTAACGAGATTAGAAATAGAGCTAAAAATTCACCGTATGTAAAGAACTTCAATAATCCATCTCAAAATGCAGCCAATTATTTAATAAATCTTTATCCATTGACTTTATCAAAAGATGCTGCAATAAAAGCACTTAGAATGGAAAGGAAATTAGAGTTGGCTAACGAAGGACACGGTTTTTATGACCTTGTAAGATGGGGCATAGCCGAAACCTATGTCAACAACTACATTCAAGTTGAAAAAACACGTCGCACCTATTTACAAAGTTCTTCATTACAAGCGCACGAACAATATTTGCCTATACCTCAAATAGAAATAGATGCAAGTTCAGGAGTGTATAAACAAAGAGCAGGATACTAATTAAAAACCAACCAAATATTTAAAAATATGAAAACAATTCTAAACAAAAGTTCTATCTATAAAACGGCATTAGCCTTTTTAATTCTTGTTTTTGCTGTAATCTCTTGCGCAAAAGACGATAACTTCTCGGATAGTGTTCCAGATTATACCGAATCCATCATTCAATCCTTTAAAGTGGGTAGTAAGTATGCCGATATAAACCATACTATTGGAACCATTACAATGACATTGCCTTCGGGAACTGATTTGAAAAATATTACACCCGAAATTAGACTTCCAGAAACAGCGTCAGTGACACCGGCTTCAGGGACTAAAATAGATTTTAGCGCTGGTCCAGTAACCTTTGAAGTGGTTGCTACCAACGGAGCTCACAGAACCTATACTGTTAGCCTTGGAGCTTATGGAGATCCTAAAATATTATCTTTTTCTATTGCTGGTAAAACAGGTGTGATTAATGAAGCCAACAATACTATTGCAGTGGAGATTGGCAGTCAAGATGGTAATTTAAATAATTTGGCTCCTTCATTTGTAATTGCTGCTGGTACAACAGTAGATTTTGCTTCAGGAGTGGCGAGAGACTTTACTTCTTCAAAAGTATATACTGTTTTATCAAATAATGGATACACTGCTAAACAATATACAGTGACAGTTACACAAATACAAGCTCCTAGAATTGACTCTTTTGTAATTAATGGAACCGTTGGTATTATTGATAATGCAGCCAATTCAATTGTAGTTATTTTACCTCCGGGAACAAGTCTAACTAGCTTAGCACCCGTAATTACATTGCCTGCAGATCAAACCGTAACTCCCGCTTCTGGAGCGACACAAAATTTTAGTACTGGTAAAGTGACCTATACAGTTAAAAATAAAGAAAATCTAACCAAAGCTTATAATGTATCCGTGGAGTCTATTGCTCCTACAAAATATGCCTTTTTAGGATTAGAAAACGATATCAGTTCTCTTGTTGATGACGATGCAAAAGCTGCCGCAACTTGGATGCAAACTACATACGGGGCGAATTTTAAATATATCAAAATTGCAGACATTTCAGCCCAAAATATTGGGGATGTAAAAGTAGCAATGTTGTATTACTTGACTCCAAGTGAAAATCAAAATTTTTCAGCAACACCAACAGATGTTTCAACAATGTTACCAGCGGCATTACGAGCTGGAGCCTCTCAAGCCAATGTTCTTAAGTCTTGGGTAAAAAGTGGTGGAGATATGTTGATTGCAGGAGACCCTAGCCCATTTATCTTTTCTTTAGGTAGAGTTCCTGCTAATTTTGGAGCAGCAAGAGCACCAGGAAATTATGTTTTTTCTGAATTTGGTTGTGCCGGTGCAGCGGGATGTTATGACACAGGTAAAGCTTCAGACGATATTTGGGGATTGGGAATGAGAGATACAAACAATTCTGGAAACAGACGTACGCACGCTATTTTTAATGGTTTGACTTTTGAAGGTGGAGCTAGAAATGAATATTTACCATTGCAAAATAGTGCCAACAGAGAAGTTAGATTAATCTGGTGGCAACACTTTGACGGTATTCTAAATCCTAGCTGTTGTGGTTCAGATGCTGCCACTAAATTTGAAAAAACATTGACCGCTGTTAAATTTGGTACGTTAAAAAGCATTGGTGATGCTTTTGGTTATGGAGCAGTAGAATTCAAAAGAACAGACTTAACAAACGATGCTTCATTTGATTCTCAAATACCTAAAGATTTCAAAGGGCACGTATTTACAATTTCTAATACAATTGTAGGTTATGAATGGAATTCTAATGGGTCCGCAAACGCTTATCAAAATAATATCAAAGTTTTTACCAAGAATATTATTGATTACTTATATAGCATCAACAACGATAATTAATTTCAAATACAGTGATATGAAAAATAAATTTATAAACACATTTCAGCTTAAGTATGTATTGTTGCTAGTAATAGCAACAATGACATACTCTTGTGAAGAACGTCTCAATTATGAGGACGAATTACCAAGCACGTTGAATATAATTGAATCCATTAAAATAGGTAAAACCAGCGCAACGATTGATAATTTGTCGGGAGTTATAAACTTTGTTTTACCCTCCGACACCAATCTAAATTCAGTTGTTTTGGATATAAAAAGCACAGAAGGTGTAATCTCAACTCCTGCTACAGGAACGACAGTCAACTTAACTAATCCGCTGGAGCTAACCGCTACCTCTGGAGGCAAAACGAGACATTATATTATCAATGCACGAGTATTACCCAATCAAATAGCTTTTGTAAGCGATGCTTCCTCGATTGAAACTATAGTTGATGACGATGTTAAAGCTGCAGCTCAATGGGCGAAAAACACGTATGGTAGCAGGTTTGTTTTTATTCCTTTTTCGAGTTTAACCATAAATTCTTTAAAGACAGTGAATGTGGTTTTCTTTTTTTATGATACTCAAGGAACATCGGCTTTACCGCAAGTGAGTTTGGATAAAAAGAATGTATTGACTCAATATCTTGTTGAAGGAGGTAAAATGCTTTTAGGTGGAATGGCAACTAGTTATGCTGAAGTTATTGGTCGTGATAAAAGTGGACTTTTAACTATAAAAGGAAACGGTATTGGATTTGTTGATGGTGGGACTTGGGCTATTGATGGGGGAGTAAATTTTCAAAATGACCAAAGAAATAGTCCTATTTATAATTTCACACAAGTAATTTCAACGGATGCCAATGGGTATTTTCCAATACATAATGGAGGATATAAAGAAGACCACAATAATCTGTGGGATTTAGGATCATTATTAGGGCCAGGGCATCAAAAAGGACAATTTGCTGAATTTGAAAACCTTTATGGTGGTAAAGTTCTTGCTGTTTGGGCTGGAGTGAGTGATGAATGTTGTCCAGGTATTATTGAGTTCAAATCGAATTCCGTTTATGCAGGCACCATTATCGCAATTGGTGTTGGTGGTATGGAATGGGCAATGAACGATGGAAGTACCAATGCTTATGCTTCCAACATACAAGGAATCTACCGTAACTCGATAGATTATTTAAATACAAAATAGTAATTTAAGCAATAAATGGTTGGGTTAGTGATTTTATCGGGCAGGATTTTCCTGCCCTTTAATTTAAATAAGGACAACCCATAATTTCCTTAATCTTCTTTCAAACTTAATTTTATTTCAAACTAATTTTACATTAAATCTCAACCTAATAAATATGAATAAAATATATTGTATTATTATGTATATGATTCTATATGTTTCTTATGCTAAAGAACCAAAACCAGTATTCCATTGGAAATTTAATTTAACTAAAGAAAAAAGTACGATTGAAGAAAATACACAAACTGTATATCAAATCAATAGTAATTTTGAAACTCCCGAATTTGTTAATGGAATAGAAGGTTATGGATTACGCTTGGATGGCTATTCAACTTACATTGGAGGTCTGTTACCCAAACCTTTACCCTTCCCAATCACAATAACATCTTGGGTAGCATTAGAAACATTTCCAACTGAAACAGCTAGTTTTTTTTCGTTGATCGATGAAAAAAATAACAATAAAAATGCGATCTCTGCAAGCATAAATAAGTTTGGAAAACCCATAATTTCGGTTTGTTTTAATGGTGAGGAGACAAAATATTATGCCGAAAATAAATTATCGAAATTTAAATGGTTTCACATATCACTTATTATTAATAAAAGTAATATAATGTTGTTAGTTAATGGGGAGGTAACAATAGAGGTGCCTTTAAATAATAAAATTAATCTATCTTTTAATAGTTTTACTATTGGCAGAGATGCAGAAGAAAAATATTTAGATAAAAGATTTCCTTTATCCTATATCAACGGCATTGTAGATGAAGTGAAAATATGGAATACATCATTAGATCCAAATTATATTAAAAAATTCGAAGTAGGCGAAAAAATAAATAGCAAAGCAATTTTAGCTATACCTAAAAGTAGATTTAAAGACGATTTTAATCGACCACAATATCATTTGCTTCCTATGGCAAATTGGACTAATGAAACACATGGTTTAATTTATTATGAGGGTAAATACCATATTTTCAATCAAAAAAATGGAACTAATTTATATTTAGGTCAAATTAATTGGGGACATTTTAGCAGTCCAGATTTAGTGCAATGGACAGAGCATAAACCTGTATTAACACCAGAAGAAGGTTATGACCAATTGGGTATTTGGTCGGGACATGTAGTAAAGGATGACAATGGCGTGCCATTAATTATGTATACTGGTGGAAATGAAAATGAAATTGGAATGTGTCTTGCTTTTCCAGAGGATGATGATTTAATTAATTGGAAAAAATATGAAAATAATCCTGTTGTAAAAGGGCCTCCAAGTCAATATAGTCGTAAAGATTTTCGAGATCCATATATTTGGAAAGAAAAGGATGTATGGTATATGGCTGTAGGATATGGTTTGGTGGAGAATGAGATACAAAAAGGGGCTCTTTTATTATATAAATCAAATGATTTAAAAAAATGGATCTATTTACATCCCTTATTTAAGGGTAATCCTGGAATTGATAATTCAGGAATATTTTGGGAGATGCCTGTTTTTTGGAAGATGGGTGATAAATATATTTTATCAGTAAATCCTATTCCATATGATGGTAAACCTGCAATAAATATATATTGGGTAGGTGACTTTGTCAATGAAAAATTTGTTCCAGAAAATGATTTGCCCAAAAAATTAGAAGTAATTAATCGGATGCTTTCTCCTTCTGTATCGTTAGATAAAGATGGGGAAACTATTGCGATTGCTATAATTCCGGATCTTATCGATTCGAAATTACAATTAAAACATGGATGGACACATTTATACAGTATACCAAGAATTTGGAATTTGGAAAATGGTGTAATTTATCAAACACCACATCCTTCTCTCATGAAATTAAGAGATTCGTTGAAATCTATTGAGAATATAATGGTAAGTTCATCTAAAAATTTAAAATTAGGATCAGGTCATCAAATTGAAATAGTTACAGAAATTTTGCCCTTGAAATCCAATAAGTTTGGTTTTTACATTGGAAAGAATCAAAATAATAAAGAAGAAACTAAACTATATTTTGATCTAAAAAAGAATCAATTAGTAATTGATCAATCCAATTCCAGCGAAACTGAGTTAATGGAGAAAAGAATCGAAATAGGAGAACTCAATTTGAAAAGAAATGAAACGATTAAATTGCAATTGTTTATTGATGGGTCAGTGGTTGAGGGTTTTATAAATGATAAAGAAGCTTTTACAACAAGGATTTTCCCAAAATTTTATAATAGTGATGAAATTGAAATTTTTAGCGAAGATGGATCGATTAAAATTGAAAGCCTGAAACTTTGGAATTTAAAAAGCAGTAATAGTAAAACGGACTTTTGACAGTCGAATATTTTAAAAATCATGAAAAAAAATAAAAATTTTAAAGCCGTGTGCTTTGGAGAGGTTTTATGGGATGTATTTCCATCTCATAAAAAAATTGGAGGTGCTCCTCTAAATGTGGCACTTCGGATGAATTCTTTAGGAATAACAACAACAATCATAAGTCGTATTGGCAAGGACGAAGATGGAGATGATATAGTATCTTTTTTAAAAAATAAGAATGTCAGTTCCGACTCCATTCAAGTGGGTGAAGACTATAAAACTGGAGTGGTCAATGTAATGATTAACGAAAAAGGGAATGCTTCTTATGACATTATGTACCCTTCTTCTTGGGACAAAATCATATTGACCCAAGCAATGATTGAAAAAGTTTCAGAATCCGATGTTTTCATTTTTGGAAGCTTAATCTGTAGAGATGAAGTTTCTAGATCAACATTGTTAACTTTGTTGGATAAAGCAAAATATAAAGTTTTGGATGCTAATCTAAGAGCGCCCTATTATACAACGGAAGTACTGATAGAATTGATGTCAAGGGCTGATTTTATCAAGCTAAATGATGAAGAATTAAAGAAAATAAGCAAAGAGTTAAAGTCGCCCTATAATTCTTTTGAGCAGAATATGAAATTCATTGCCGAGATAACAAACACCAAGCAAATTTGCGTGACCAAAGGAGAATTTGGAGCTGTTTTATATTACAACGATAAATTTTATTACAACAGTGGTTATTTTATAAAAGTGGTTGATACCGTTGGTGCAGGAGATTCTTTTCTGGCTACTTTAATAGTTAGGTTACTCAAAGGCAAATCTCCTCAGAAATCTTTGAATTACGCTTGCGCTGTTGGAGCATTAGTTGCTGGTCAGGAAGGAGCTAACCCTACACTTTCTGACGGTGAAATAAAAAAATACATGATGCTGGAAGAAAAGAAAACTAAAAAATAACTTTTTTGAGGTAAGCACTTAATTACATATCTTTAAAGTCTAGTAAAACATAGAAAAAATGGAAATATTTAAAGGTCAAAATCTCATAGAGTTTG
>JAAFGY010000239.1 GCA_010365135.1 Flavobacterium sp. | reverse complement strand
TTCCAAACCAACTTTCTCGGTAGTTCGATTCGTAAATAATTTCTTTTACATCTTCGAAACTTGAATCGACTGCAAATTTACCTAATGTTGTTTTTTCAAAATCTGAATCAAACATTTCAAATTCGATGAAACTATCATTATACGACTGCAACATATATGATGTTAATTGAGTACCATTATGTGTAATTTTTAATGAACAATTTTCAAAATAATATGAATTAAGATTTGTCTTTAAACCATCTATTAGCAACTCTCTATCATCTATTTCATAAGAGTAAGTAGGTAAACCTATAAATTCATCAATTTTTTTCATATTCATTCCGATATCAATGAAATTTAAAAAATCATTTGGCAACAGTTTTTTGGATGAAGTAATTTGATTTTTTACAAAATTTTTCTTTTCAATATTTTCCGAATGCTTTTGATATAAATAGACAAGAAGTCCTCCAATAAAGCCACCAATAATTCCAATTAAAAGGTTTAAAACGGTTTCGTTCATTTTTTAAATTCTGATTCAAATTTTATAATTAATATTTTATTCACGAAAAATTGGTAATTACGCCCAACGTTGATGTGTCGAGTAGGCAAGGGGAATTTCACCCCGAGCCTCTCACAGAACTCCCGATAATTATCGGGATGATAGTCTCCCATCATACGTCTCTTCTAAAATGATATACAAAGATAGCTCATCCTTTTCCAAGTTGGCAGGCAGTACATCAAATTAGCCCATCCCTTTGCTCCATTTCCATCAAGGAAACTTCAACACTACTACGGATGGATCTGCCCCTGCCCCTGCATAATACACCGGTATTCTGCCTCTAAGTTAATCTTATTACACATTTCCCTTTGCATCATTATGCAGGTTCCCGAGTTCCGAAAATAAGCCCGAATAATGGTCATGCCTTCTAAATGACGCCTGCCGCCCAGCCAATAAACAGGTGACCGCTGGACTTATAATGTTTGTTATACTTCAAACACTTTTGACAGAATATAGCACTTTCTCGACACTTCATCAGAGGTTCATTTGCATTCATCTCCATTATCCATACCTGACCACGCTCTTGGCGCAGCCTTTTCCATAACGCTCAATACCTTGGCTCTTTACAAAAGCACCTTATGGGGGTTTGATGCTCTCCCCTGCAGGACAACACCGGCGGGTCGGTTCCACCATCTTATAAACAGTTGCGTAACGATTTTTAACCGTTCGTTACTCTCGGCACACATATGATTTGTGCGACTGGAAAATCGGAGATTTTTCGGTGGTAGCAAATCGTTTGTTGAATGTTAGTCAGTTCGTTATTTAGTTTAAAAGTAAGCATAAATTATATGAGGTGTTGTAGCTAGTGCTTTTCACTTTTCAATTCCGTTATTTTATTTTCCATTTCTTTTAATATTACAAAAACATTCTCAAAATATTCAAATGCCTTTTCTCTAGAGTTATTCTCTTGTAACATTTGAGCTATTGCTGGTGAAAATTTTGGAATAACTGTTGGTTTAGGAATATCTAAAGGTTTTCCTTCTTTCAATTTGTCTTGAACATCACTAAAGCTGAACATAAACCCTGTAAAATCATTATCATTTTTAATCACTTTAGAAACTTCAGCGTGCGAGTAAGGATTCCGAAATTCGTTTTTTGCATTTATTAAATAATCATACTGTTCAGTTGTAATTAATTTCTTTTCCAACGCTTTTTCTAGTGATTTAAATAAAACCAAATTGTCATATTTCTTTTCACTTTCTTTTAGTCTTTCAGAATATTTCTCGATATCTGAAAGGTCAAATTCAATAGTGTGTAATTTTATTAACGCTAGCTTAATCATTCTTTCCATAAAATGATTAGTACTAAAAATACTTGATTGAAAAAGTTCAAAAAGCTGACAGTTTAGAATCTCAACTTTGAGCGAATTTAATTCGCAAAACTCCATAAATGAATGAGCATAGAAGTCTTTTAGTTGATTATAGTTTTTGTTAATCAACGCTGAAAAATATTCTGTTTTCTGTTTTATCTCGTTATTCATTTTTTCGCATTAGCTACAACGGCAGTCTGTCTAAAAACCTAAGTTTACTGCCAATTATGGACTAAAATAAGCTTTTTAAACTTGGGATTAGGAGTAGGTAGAAATTTAGGAAATTGGAGCGTATTACTAAAAGATAAAAAAACTGATTATGAGTAACTAAAGAT
>JAAFGY010000053.1 GCA_010365135.1 Flavobacterium sp. | reverse complement strand
TTACAGGAAAAATTATTTTTTTAATTTATTTTTTTATTACATTTGAATTATGATAGGCATAATTACAGGGGATATCGTCAATTCAAGGAAACTGTCATCCGAAATTTGGATAGATGGTTTGAAGCGAATATTGAATGTTTTTGGAGAAAATCCAATAGAATGGGAGATTTACCGCGGTGATGAATTTCAATTGGAAATTAAAAATCCAGAAGACGCTTTACTAATTGCTTTGCGAATAAAAGCTTATTTTAAAACTTTAAAACTCGACGCTCGAATGAGCATTGGTTTTGGAGAAATGACTTATAAAGCAGATAAAATCTCCGAAAGTAATGGCACCGCTTTTTCTCGTTCGGGCGAAGTTTTTGAAACTTTAAAGAAGCAAAAAATCAATTTAGCCATTAACTCTGATAACGAAATTTTAGATGCCGAAATCAATTTGATGTTGCGACTGAGCTTGACTTTTATGGATAATTGGTTGGCACAATCGGCTGAATTTGTTTTGACAGCCATCGAAAACCCAACGCTTTCACAGGAAGAAATTGGCGTAAAACTAGGTATTAATCAAGCAGCCGTAAGTAAAAGGCAAAAACGCGCACAATTTGATTTAGTGCTGGAAATGGAAAAGTATTTCAGAAATAAAATCAAAACCATCAGCGAATGATTATTATAGTAAAACTGCTTTTGGCTCATTTGTTGGGCGATTTTTTATTGCAACCCACTTCTTGGGTTTTGGATAAAGAAAGTAAAAAACACAAAAGTAAATACCTCTACATTCATATACTTTTACACGGCATTTTAGCGTGGATCTTCGTTGGTGAAATGGCTTTTGGTTGGTTTGTCTTAGGATTGGCTTTAGCACACGGAGGAATCGATTTTTTAAAATTGCAGTTCCAAAAAAACAAAACTAAAAGAATTTGGTTTGTCGTAGATCAAATTCTGCATTTGATGACAATCGTACTAATTGCAAGTCTTTACAAAAACTTAACCGTTGATTTTTCCGTTTTCAACAATCAGTTTTGGATATTGATTACCGGAATTTTATTCTTGACAAAACCTAGCTCGATAATTATTAAAAATATCATTTCGATTTGGACACCCGAAAGCAAAAATAAAAATGATGATTCGCTTGAAAATGCAGGAAATTATATTGGAATATTCGAACGCTTATTTGTTTTTTGCTTTATACTGACAGGACATTTTGAAGCCATTGGATTTTTATTGGCTGCAAAATCGATCTTCCGTTTTGGCGATTTGAAAGAAGCCAAAGATAGAAAACTAACCGAATATGTACTTATCGGAACGCTATTGAGTTTTGGAATCGCTTTACTGACGGGACTTTTGGTGCAATTCGGATTATTGCATTTTGGCTAAAAGCTTCTTATTAATTTCCTTTATCAAACCTGGTCCTTCGTAGATAAAACCAGTATAAAGTTGGATTAAACTCGCTCCAGCCTCCAATTTTTCAATCGCATCATCTGCTGAATGAATTCCACCTACTCCAATAATAGGAAAGGCTTTGTTGCTTTTTTCAGAAAGAAAACGGATTACTTCTGTTGAACGGTTTTTTAATGGTTTTCCAGACATTCCACCCGTTTCAACCTTGTTTTCAGATTTCAAACCTTCACGAGACAAAGTAGTATTGGTAGCAATAACGCCCGCAATTTTGGTTTCTTTTACAATTTCAATAATATCCAATAATTGAGAATCGGTCAAATCTGGAGCGATTTTTAGCAGGATGGGTTTTTGTTTTGGTTTGGTCAAATTCTGGTTTTGCAACGTTTGCAATAATTGTTTCAACGGCTCTTTTTCCTGTAATTCGCGAAGATTGGGTGTATTTGGCGAACTCACATTAACCACAAAATAATGGACATAATCGTATAACGCATCGAAGCAAATCAAGTAATCATCGACAGCATTTTCGTTTAGAGTGACTTTATTTTTACCAATGTTTCCACCAATAAGAACGCCTTTATTTTTCTTCAATCGTTCGACAGCTTCTTGAACTCCGCCGTTATTAAAACCCATTCTGTTGATGATAGCACTATCTTCTACCAAACGAAAAATACGTTTTTTTGGATTTCCCTCTTGTCCTTTTGGAGTAATGGTTCCAATTTCGATAAATCCAAAACCTAGGTTAGACAACTCCTTATACAAAGAAGCATCTTTGTCCATTCCAGCAGCTAGTCCAACAGGATTTTTGAATTTTAATCCAAAGACTTCTGTTTCCAATCGTTTGTCATCGACCACATATAATGATCTCAAAAAAGATGGAATTCCCGGTATTTTGGATAAATTTCGTATTAAAGAAAAGGTGAAATAATGAACTTTTTCAGGGTCAAAATAGAAAAATAGTGGACGAATAATTTGTTTGTACATAATGAAGTGTGTTGTGGTGCAAAAGTAAAATTATCTATTCGATTTTATAAAAATTTAGGAAAAATATTTAAAAATCATTGCACTTCTTAATGAAAACGTTGTAGTAAAATTATAAATAGTTAGCTAAAATTAAGGAATAATTGCAATAAAGCTATTTTAACAATAAAAATAATTCATAATTAACTGAACTGTAACTGATTAATTATCAATGTGTTAAACAGGACAAAAACATCCTTTTTAATAAATTTAACATTATTCCCAATTATAAATTAATCACATATACTGTTAATTATTTAACTATTTGTCAAAATATAGAATTTATGTTAGATATATGTCAATAATATGACAATTATCATCTTAATTGTTCACATATTTAAATATCTTTGTACAATAAAATTTCCATTTATATGCAATAATGTTACAGAATAAATGGAACAAAAATTAAACCTATTAATATTTAAATACAAACAAAATGAAAAAATCACAAATTTCAAGAACTTTCATGATACTTATATTAAGTGTCATTTTTTCGATCCCAAGTATTATAACAGCACAAAATTTTATCGTAGATCCAAGTTCCTCAATGACAGTTTTCGGAACTTCAAATCTTCACGATTGGCAAAGTAAGACAACCAAAATAAGTGGTGAATTAGGAATCAACAGTACAAAAAACATTAATGTCTTAACTATAAAAGTTCCTGTCACTTCCTTAAAAAGCGGAAAAGGACTTATGGATCAAAAAACTTCCGATGCTTTTGAAGCAAAGAAATTTCCCAATATTGTTTTTCAACTAACGGATGTTGTCTTTACCAAATTAACTGAAAAAGATTCTGAAGTTACATTAACGGGGAACCTGACTATGCATGGAGAATCCAAAAAATTTAGTATTAAATCCATTGCGAAAATCACAAAAACAGGTGATTATCAATTTAGAGGAAGCGTTCCTTTAAAAATGACAGAATTCAAAATGAAACCACCAACAGCGTTGCTTGGTTCTATAAAAACAGGAGATGTAGTTAACGTTAAATATGACGTAACATTCAAAAGATAATATCAATAAATTAAATACAATTAATAACCAATCTTTAAATTCTAATTATGAAAACAATTTTCAAAGCATCATTAATGATGGCGGCCATTTGCTTTTCGGGCAATATTATGGCACAACATGTTACTTTTGGTCACATGCAAAACCAAATAAAAAGAGACCAAACTGGATTAAATCAATTTGACGTAAAAAAAGACAGCACAGAATTTAAAGGTCTTAGCATTGACTTGGGAGGTGCGTTCAACATGGATTACCAAGCAATAAATTCCTTCAATGACCAACCGTCAACTTTTGCTTTACCCTCAAAAATTGCTGGATATCGATTAATGAATCAGGAAAACAATTTCAATCTTCCTGCAGCTGACATGATAATTGGAGCCCAATTGTTTGACGGTGTAAGAGTAAATCTAGATATTTATTTAGCTTCAAGACACCACAATGACACTTATGCAAGAGGTGGATATTTACAAATTGACAAGTTAGACTTCATCAAGAAAGATTTCTTGGTCGATGTAATGAAATACGCTACAATTAAAATCGGACAAATGGAGAACAACTTTGGTGATGCTCACTTTAGAAGTTCTGATAATGGTAGTACAATTAGAAATGCATTTGTTGGAAACAACATCATGAATGCATTCACCACTGAAATGGGTATGGAAGTGTATTACAACAGAAGCGGATTAGTAAGTATGTTAGGTGTTACTAATGGAAATTTAAATCAAGGTACTCAAGAAGTTGTATATCCTACTGCTTCTCCTGCTACTCCAAATCCAAATACAGTAGTTAGTCCTACACTTTTAGCTAAATTAGGTTATGACCAACAAATCAACCAAGATTTGAGAGTAAGACTTACAGGTTCTTACTACCATAATGCAAACTTAGGTAACTCAAACTTGTATTCTTCTTCTAGATCAGGATTTGGGTATTGGGGTGTATTAAACAATAATGCTTATACGAATAATGGTGCTGCTGTAGCGGGAAATTACAATTCAAATTCAACACCAGAAGGAACATTCAACCCTGGTTTCAAAAACTGGGCTACTTCGGTTATGATTAATCCATTTGTAAAATTCAAAGGACTTGAATTATTTGGAACTGTTGAATTAGCTTCAGGAGGAGATAAAGCAGGTGTTGACGCAAAACGTACGGCTAACCAATATGCTGGAGATGTTGTTTACAGATTTGGGAAAAACGACCAATTCTACATAGCAGGAAAATACAATACTGTCTCAGGAAAACTATCTAATGCCGATGCTAAAAAAGTTACTGTAAATAGAGTTGAATCAAGCATTGGTTGGTTTATGACTAAAAACATTTTAGCAAAATTAGATTATGTTAGTCAAAATTATAAAGATTACACGCAATTTGTAGGAAACGTACCTACAGGAAATGCGAACAACTTTTATGGTGGTAATTTTAAAGGTTTAGTTTTTGAAGCTACTATTAGTTTTTAGTTAATTTTGTTAGAAACCGGCAAGACACTTTCTTGCCGGTTTTTTATTTAAAAGAATTAAATATTTGTGTTATGAAAAAAAATATCGGCATATTATTCCTTTGTTTCTTCTTATCACAATCATTTTTTGCACAGAACTTGGTTTCTGCCGAAATACAATCTAGCAGCACTCTAAAAATTAATGCTTCAACGAATCTGCTAAAATTTGAGCTTCGTCAAAACGATAAAGAGCTCTCAAAAGGGAAGTTAAAAATCGAAACAACAACGTTTCACAATAAAACCTATTTGACTCAGAATCAACTTTCGGTAATGGTCAAAAGTTTTACTTCCAATAATTTTATCGCTTTAAGAGAATTTTTTAAGCTATTAAAATCGGATTCCTATCCTGTTTTGCAAGTTCAAATAAATTTCGTCGAACCACTTCTCATCTCCGAAAAAGGACAAAAATATATCGGAAACGCTTTGATCAGCATGACAATTACCGGCGTAACAAAACAATATTCCATTCCAATTACTTTGAAAAGCAATGGAAACATCTTTATTTTAGATGGAAATAAAAAACTGAACATTCGTGATTTCGGACTTTATCCAAAACCCAAAATGATGGGGCTGGTAATCATAAACGAATGGATAGACATCGATTTTCATATTGTTTACAAAATCAAATCAGAAGAAGATAGTGTAAAACCGTAAACCTTTTTTAAGATTTTCGAATATTGCAGGATCAAAAAAATACATTTTCTACACATGTTCTTTCTATTTATAAAGGAACAATAATTTCTTCTGCGAAAAATTTCGCGCTGACTATTTGCCAAAATACTCCCAAACCATTTACTTATCTTTGCAAAAAAAAATCTTATGTCAAACATATATTTAGGCTATCATTTTACCGTTGAACCAAAAGAATTAGGTTCCGAAATTTTGGTTGCCGAACTAGGAGAATTGCCTTTCGAAAGCTTTATTGATAGTGATTTGGGTATTGTTGCTTACATTCAAAAAGACCTTTGGACTTCGACTATTCTCGATGATTTGTTCATTCTAAAATCGCCTGAATTTACCATTTCCTACAAGATTGAAGAAATCGACCAAGTCAATTGGAATGAGGAATGGGAAAAGAATTTTGAACCCATCGATGTAGATGGAAATTGTCACGTTCGGGCTCCTTTTCACCCCAAAACTGATGCCGAATTTGACATTGTAATCGAACCCAAAATGAGTTTTGGAACCGGTCATCACGAAACTACACATATGATGATTCAGCATTTATTAGAAATGGATGTTAAAGGATTGAAAACATTAGATATGGGTTGCGGAACAGCGATTTTAGCTATTTTGGCCGAGATAAAAGGTGCTCAACCTATTGAGGCCATTGACATTGACAACTGGTGTTATTTGAATTCTATAGAAAATGCCGAACGCAATAATTGCAAGCAAATTACCGTTTACGAAGGAGATGCAGCATTGTTGAAAGGCAAAAAATACGATTTAATTATTGCCAACATCAACCGAAATATTTTGTTGAATGATATGCAATCTTATGTTGATTGTTTGAACCCAAAAGGGACTTTATTATTGAGTGGTTTTTACACCGAAGACATTCCGTTTATTGATGCTTCTTGCACGGAAAAAGGATTAACTTATGTAAAAAAATTCGAAAGAAACAATTGGGTTTCGTTAAAATATTTAAATTAGTATTCACTAAATAAAAAAATGGAAATCGAAAGAAAAAATCATTGGGAAACAGTTTACAAAACCAAAAGACCTGACGAAGTAAGTTGGACACAAGAAAATCCAAAAACTTCGCTTGATTTTATTCACGAAACTCATTTAGACAAAAAGGCAAAAATTATAGATATTGGTGGCGGCGACAGCAAACTAGTTGATTATTTATTGGAAGAAGGTTATCAAAATATAAGCGTTTTGGATATTTCAGCAAACGCATTAGAAAGAGCTAAAAAAAGATTGGGGAAAAATGCTTTAAAGGTTAATTGGATTGTTTCGGATATTACCGAATTCAAACCCGAAGTTACTTATGACATTTGGCACGACCGAGCCACATTTCACTTTTTGACAACATCGGAACAAATAAAAAAATACAAAGAAATTACTAAGAAATGGATTTCCAATTATATGATAATAGGTACCTTTTCAGAAAACGGACCAAAAAAATGCAGTGGATTAGACATTAAACAATACTCTGAAAAAGCAATAGAAAATCAATTTTCAGATCATTTTAAAAAACTAAAATGTTTCACCGAAGACCATATAACCCCTTTCGAAACTAAACAAAATTTTACATTTTGTGCATTTGAAAAAAGAAATTAAAAGCAACAAAATTTTTATTTAAAACCTACAAATTATCTAAAAATGAGTACCAAAGAAAAAGTTAGAGAACGAGTTAGCCTCAAAGAAGCAACCTCAATAAATAACGAAATTGTAGTTTATAATGACGACGTAAATACTTTTGATCACGTCATCGACACCTTAGTTCGCGTTTGCGATCACACTTGGGAACAGGCCGAACAATGCTCGTTGATTGTACATTATAATGGAAAATGTACTGTAAAAACAGATATTTTAGAAAAACTAAAGCCACAATGCAGTCAATTATTAGAAGCTGGATTGAGCGCTGAGATTGTATAAACATTTGGGTATTAAATAAAAAAAAGCAGAATTTTCTTAGTTGAAAATCCTGCTTTTTTATTTGTATCGTCATTTGATAATCCAAAACAATTCAACCTAAATGACGTTAAATTTCTTGAATGGTTTAAAATTAATGTGGCAATTTATCTTTTATCAATCCGTATAAAAACGTTCCAAAAAGTGCTCCAAAAAGTACCAAAATCAATGGCAAAAATCCAGCTCCGAGTAATATAAATATCGGTCCAGGACAAGAACCTACCAAAGCCCAACCCAATCCGAAGAAAATTCCACCAATCCAAAACCGTGTAGAACCAGGTTCTTTGGCTATAATTTCTATAGGTAAGCCCCTAAAATCTTTGATGTTTCTTCTCTTAATAATTTGGATTCCAATGACTCCCGTAACAATGGCAACTATAATTATTCCGTACATATGAAAGGATTGAAATAGAAACATTTCATAAATTCGATACCAAGAAACCGCTTCGGATTTTGTCAAAACAATTCCGAAAATAAATCCAACGACTATATATTTTAATGCTTTCATAACTAAAAAATTAAAGGTAAAATGAAATGCGCCATGATCAATCCTCCGATAAAAAATCCAATAACGGCTTTTAAAGAAGGAATTTGCAAACTGCTCAAGCCATAAATAGCGTGACCCGAAGTACAACCACCGGCATAACGCGTTCCAAAACCAATCAAAATACCGCCGATTATCAAAATAGAAATCATTTTTGGAGATTGAAAAATATCGTTTGCAAATAAAGTGTCGGGTAATAATTTACCGTTAGGAGCATCAATACCAAGTTGTGCCAATTGTGCAATTGTTTTGGGATTAATAGCCACATTCGAAGCATCACTCATAAAATGAACGGCAACAAAACCGCCCAACATCGCTCCTAAAACCACTACTAAATTCCAACGTTGGGCTTTCCAATCAAAGTCGAAAAAACTAACTTTTTTTCCCAATCCAGCCATCGAACACAAAGTGCTCAAGTTAGAGGACATTCCGAAAGTCTTCCCAAAATAAATCAGGCTAAGCATCACCATTCCGATCAAAAACCCCGAAATATACCAAGGCCATGTTTGAAATAAAATTTCCATAATAGTACTTTTATTGGGCGAAAATAATAATTCTAATTTTATAAAAATGAATAATTAAGGCATAAGTGTTGTTTCTGGCGTAATACCAATTAAATTTGTAGTTAAATTACAGTGATGTTATTTTATATCTTCTAAAAACCGAATACTTACAATTATGAAAAAAATAGCGCTACTTATCGCCTTATTAATTAGCATTACATCGTGTACAAGTACAAAATCGACTATAAAAAACGTTGACAATGATGCCCCAAATCTCCAATTAATTGAGAACAATACCTTTTATATTTCAGAATTCAGTAAGGACAAAAAATATGGTTATGAAAAAGATTATCCAATCAATATTTTTTTCGAAAGTACTCGAAATGTAACGATTAATCAACAACGCTTTTTGAATGCTTTGGCTGGACCAAAAGGCGAAAAAATAACCTATACCAAACTGGAAAGTTGCTGTCCGTTTCCTACAACAAGAAGCGAAATGGGCGCTGGATTATTAGATGTCTATGAACTAAAATGGGAAGGACAAAAAAAACCTGTAATTTTATACTTGAATATTTTTGAAAAAGGAGTCTTGATGGTTCCATTTGGATTGAGATTGAAAAAAAATTAATTCAAAATCACAAATCCTAACTATCTTTACGCATTCAAAATCAAATTATGAACATACACAATATTCCACAAATAAAGCATACCGAAAGCGGCAACTTCTTCCTTTTGGCAGGTCCTTGCGCTATTGAAGGCGAAGAAATGGCGATGCGAATTGCCGAAAAACTAATTGGAATTACCGACAAATTAGAAATTCCATTCATTTTCAAAGGGTCTTTCAAAAAAGCCAATCGTTCTAGAATTGACAGTTTTTCAGGAATTGGAGATGAAAAAGCATTGCGAATTCTTCGAAAAGTTTCCGAAACTTTTGGAGTTCCAACCGTGACCGATATTCATACCAATGAAGATGCT
The DNA here is from genome assembly GCA_010365135.1 of Flavobacterium sp. GTDB lineage: Bacteria > Bacteroidota > Bacteroidia > Flavobacteriales > Flavobacteriaceae > Flavobacterium. The sequence continues at coordinate 11,746 of JAAFGY010000053.1, read as the reverse complement.
GTAATGGCTGCCGAATATGTCGATGTGCTACAAATTCCCGCTTTCTTGGTGCGTCAAACCGATTTGCTTGTGGCTGCTGCCAATACTGGAAAAGTAGTCAACCTGAAAAAAGGACAATTTATAAGTCCAGAAAGTATGAAACATGCCGTTCAAAAAGTATTGGATTGCAACAATCAAAACGTGATGGTAACCGACAGAGGAACGATGTTTGGATACCAAGATATGATTGTCGATTTTCGAGGTATTCCTACAATGCAAAACTACGCGACTACGGTTCTTGATGTGACGCATTCCTTGCAACAACCCAACCAAACTGTGGGTGTAACTGGCGGAAGACCCGATATGATTGAAACCATCGCCAAAGCCGGAATCGCAGTTGGTGTCGATGGAATTTTCATAGAAACTCATTTTGATCCAGCAAATGCCAAAAGTGACGGTGCCAATATGTTGCATTTAGACTATTTTGAAGCGTTAATGACCAAATTAGTTGCCATCAGAAAAACCATAAATCAATTTTAAGGACACCATTTTGAAAGCAAATATATTCAACTCCGTATTTTTCATTCTTTTCATTGTTTTTAGCACATTTGCACAGAATGACAGCATCAAAAAAGAAAGATACACTGACCACAACAAAGGAAAGTTCACTATTGCTTGGGGCGGAAATAGAGAAGTATTTTCTCATTCAGACATTCATTTTGTGGGAAATGATTACAATTTTGTTGTACAAAATGCGGTAGCACACGACAAGCCAAAAGGATGGAGTAGTGACTACATCACGCCAGGTGCGATGACAACTCCTCAAACTAATTTTAAATTAGGATATTTCATAACCGATAAATACAGCCTATCCATTGGTGAAGATCACATGAAATATGTAATGACCCAAAATCAAACGGCAAATGTAACTGGAGTTATAGATGGAAACCCGCCATTCAATGGAGGTTACGCGAACGCACCCACAATAATGACGGAAGAATTTCTTATGTTCGAACACACCGATGGTTTGAATTATATTTATACAGAACTTGCAAGACAGGACGATATTTCGAGCTGGTTTGGCATAAAAAACACCGATAAATTTCAAGTAAATATCAACGAAGGTTTTGGTTTTGGACTGCTGTATCCAAAAACCAACACCACGCTTATGGGAAAAGAAAGACACGATGATTTTCACATTTCAGGATATGGAACTTCACTTAAAGGGGGTATCAACCTGACTATTTTCAAATATTTTACTATTGAAGGTGATGTCAAAGGCGGTTACATCAATATGCCAGACATTCGGACTACAAAAAGCACTGCAGACCATGCTTCGCAAGATTTTTTCTTTGCAGAAACTATTATTTCTTTTGGAGGAACAATTAAGATTTAACTTATTTTTAAAAATAGTTATCAATTTCTTTGGTAACTATTTTTTTTATTGTTTACTTTGTAATTCAAAGTACTTTAAAAAATGGAAAAAGAAAAATACCTTAGCGACATTTCTGAGATTAAAAATTTAATGGATAGATCGTCTCGCTTCATTTCGTTGAGTGGACTTTCTGGAATTTTGGCTGGCGTGTATTGTTTAGTTGGAGCTGCATTGGCCTATAAAATCATTTATTTTGACAACGCAACATTAGGAAGCTATAGCGATTTAATCATCACAGAAACAATGCTACTACAACTTTTCACAATTGCCGTGAGCGTTATTGTGTTGTCGCTAGTAACCGCTGTCGTTTTAAGCAGTAGAAAAGCTAAGAAAAGTAACGACAACGTTTGGAATGCAGCTTCAAAACGAATGGTAATCAATTTTATGATTCCACTATTTACTGGCGGTATTTTCATTTTATTTTTAATTGAAAAAGAAATATTGGGTTTGGTTGCACCACTTACACTACTATTTTATGGCTTGGCTTGCGTAAATGCCAGTAAATATACTCTTGGCGACCTTCGTTATTTAGGAATCACAATGCTATTTTTGGGTTTGCTTTCCACATGGTTTTTAGGCTATGGCTTGCTGTTTTGGGCGTTAGGTTTTGGTGTTTGTCATATTCTTTACGGTTCCATAATGTATTTTAAATACGATAGAAAATAATTTTGAAAAACATCATCCAAAATATCAACAAGGCTTTTGATCATCGAATCCGACTGGGAATTATGTCGGTTTTGATGGTCAATGAATCTGCCGATTTTAGTACGCTGAAAGAACTTTTAGGCGTTACCGACGGAAATTTGGCCAGCCATACCAAGGCATTGGAACTCGAAAACTATATTGCTATTGAAAAACAATTCATTGGCAAAAAACCGAACACCAGTTACAGAGCTACCGCCGAAGGAAGAAAAGCATTTCAAGATCATATTGAAGCTCTTGAAAAATTATTACAAAAACGGTAACCACTATTTTTTTATCGTTTAACTTTGAATTACAAAGTACTTTAGTTATCACAAAAAACTCAATCTATACTCTATTCTAAATTTAAAAAAACAACAAAATGGAAACACAAGAAAATCAAAACGTATTATTTAATTTCATTAAATCCAACACTGCCAAAATGATTATGGTTGGATTATTAACGCTCTTTTTACTTATTCCGCTCGAATTTGTAAAAAATTTGATCACCGAAAGGTCGCAAAGACAAGGGGAAGTCATTACGGAAATCAACGATAAATGGGGCGAAAGCGTCTTTTTTTATGGTCCAATATTGAAAGTCCCTTACACCTCTTATGAAGAAACGCTTTCGATAAACGAAAAAACAAAAGAAACCGTAAAGCAAAGAAAAGCTTATACCAAGTTTGCCTACTTTTTTCCCGAAGAACTCAAAGTAAAATCGAAGGTCAACACCAAAGTCTTGAACAGAAACAATTATGAATCGGCGGTTTTTAGCTCCAAAATGAAATTTGAAGGCAATTATATTCAACCCGATTTCAGCAGCAAAGAAATTGCAAACGAAGATATTGAGTGGAACAAAGCCACGATTTTGATACAAACTACCAATTTGAAAAGCATCAAAGAAGAAGTGAAAATCAATTTTGGGAACACGAATTTTACCTTTGAACCCGTTTACAATTCCAATTCAAAGACCACCACCGAAGCCTTGGAAACTGGTTATATTGATTTAAGCAAAATCCTGAATCAAGAAAAAACCACTTTCCGGTTCGACATCACTTACAATGGAAGTCAACAAATAAAAATGGTTCCTATCGGGAAAACAACTCAGATGAATATGGAATCCAATTGGGCTTCGCCGAGTTTTACTGGCAATTTTCTTCCAGATGACAAAACAAAGCAAATTTCTGCCAATGGATTTGTGTCCGATTGGAAAATTCTGCACATCAACAGAGCGTTTTCACAACAAACTTTCGACAATTTACCTGATTTAAAACAATATGCTTTTGGCGTTGATTTTGTAATTCCCGTGGATCAATATCAACAAAATATTCGTGCTTCGAAATACGGATTTCTAGTCATTGGCTTGACTTTTTTAATTTTCTTCTTGATACAATCCATAAGCAAAATCAAGATTCATATTTTCCAATATACGATGATTGGTCTGGCGTTGATAATGTTTTACACTTTGCTGATTTCGATTACAGAACACAGTAGTTTTACGAAAGCCTATATTATTGCAGGAATTGCCGTTATCACTTTAATCACACTGTATTCGGTTGCCATTTTGAAAAACCGAAAATTCCCGCTTTTTATCGGTGCTTCACTTAGTTCCTTATACACTTTTCTATATGTAATTATCCAATTAGAAAACTACGCTTTATTAGTGGGAAGCATCGGATTGTTCGCTATTCTTGCCGCCGTAATGTATTTTTCTAGAAAGATTGATTGGAGCAGCAGCAATTCTTAAACCCTAAATAAAAATCAAAAAAAGAACTCTTAATTTTATGATTTTGAGTTTTTTTTTATTTCAATTTTAATAATTTATCCTTACTTTAGAGAAATAAATAGAGACAATATTTTTAATGCAAATCCCATTTAATTCAGGACTAATAATTTGAGGATCAAGCTAAATTTAAAACATTTTTTGTACATTTGAATAGTGCTCAATAGAAATTTCTACCCTAATCTGCTTGATAATATAACCCAAAATACTAGAACATAATGAAAACTAAAATCGGAATTCTATACTCCACAGTGGATGGACAAACCTTGAAAATCTGTAATGTAATCAAAGACGTTTTGGTCGAAAAAGGAAATGCGGTCGAACTTTTCTCGATTGAAGATTTTAAAGGAAAAGTACCAGATTTTGATAAGTTTATAATTGGAGCCAGCATTCGCTACGGAAAACACAACCCCAAAATAATTGAGTTCATTAACCAAAATAAGGCTTCGCTTGAAAAAACCGAAAACGCCTTTTTTTCCGTCAATCTTGTGGCTAGAAAACCGGAAAAAGCAAGTCCGGAAACCAATCCATATTTTATAAAATTCCTTCAAACTATTCATTGGGTTCCTAAAACATCTGCCGTTTTTGCAGGCAAGCTCGATTACCAAAAATATCCTTTTATTGACAAATTGATGATTCAATTGATAATGTGGATGACAAAAGGTCCTACGAACTCTAAAACAAAAATCGAATACACCGATTGGGACAAAGTTAAGGAATTTGCAGTTTTACTGAACAATATATAACCGTTTAACGATTATTTCAAACAGTTCATGCCTTTTTTTTTATTTTCTACCAAAATTAGTATTACTTTCGAAATCCCGAGATTCTATCAAATCGCACAATATTTAGTGTTGACATTTTTATTACATAACAAACATTGGTTTAAATTCATCGTTAAATATGAGCAAACCTCTAAATTGGTATTTAAGAAGACATCCTCTATTGTACCAAATTCGCTTTCGATTAGTATCAAAAAAAGCTTCTCTGAAGGCTATCGAAAACTTTTGCTATAACGATATAAACAAAAAGAATACTATTTCGCCACTTTTTTTTGAAATAAACAACTTAATATTCACTGAAAAAAGTAAAAAATTAGAAGATTTCGAAAAAGCGATTACAATAGCCATTTGGTTGAAAAACAATATAAAAGGTGGTGCGGGTATAGGAAAATCATCGACAACGGCTTTACAAAAAATGATGAATGGCGAAGGGGGTGTTTGCAGTGACTTTTCACAAATTTATTCCAATTTTTGCGTGATCAACGATATAAAAGTCAAGGAGTGGGGAATGAAGAATTTGTCCAATGATCCCACTGTTTCCGGGGGACATTCTTTTAATGAAATCTATTGCAAGGAGTTTCAAAAATGGATAATGATCGATGTGGCAAAGTCCATCTATTTGTATCATAAAAATAAGGACATTCCGATATCGACTCTTGAATACATCCATCTCAAAAAAGAAAAGAAAGAAATTGCCATCGCAAGTATTTTTGCCAATGGTACTGTTATTAATAACAACGTAAACAACATCTTCCTGCTTTCCAATTCATTGCCTTTTGTCATAACAAATTATGACAATAAAATGTATGATTATTTCCTAGATAAACTAGACTTTTTTCCAGTATCGATTGTTCACGGAATTATAATTCTAATGGGGAAAGGGTATTCTTTTGAGTTTCCAAAGGAATGAAATGGAATAAAAAACGGCAATAATAACAACTGATATTCAATGTTTTATAAAAAATAACTGACCGTCGTGAAATTAGAAATAAATGTAATTGTCTAAAATAAATCAAAATATCCTAAAAATAGATCTTAGCAGAAAGTGGCATCTAAGCGTTTTTTTATAGATATAAAAGGTCCTAAAAAAATGATTATATTTGTATAAAAATACACCCTTATGCAAAATATAATTGACCGTTTTATAAGCTACGTAATCATTGACACCGAATCAGATTCAAGTTCAGAAACTACACCAAGCACCAAAAAACAATGGGATTTAGCCAATAAATTGGTCGAAGAACTAAAAACCATTGGAATGAAAGACGTTACTATTGACGAAAAGTCGTACATCATGGCTACTTTGCCTTCAAATGTGGCTTATTTAGTGCCGACGATAGGCTTTATTTCCCACTTTGATACAACGCCAGATTTTACAGGTGCCAATATAAAACCACAAGTTATTTCAAATTATGATGGCAAAGACATTGTACTAAATGCAGAACAAAATATTATTTTATCACCAAAATATTTCAAAGATTTACTGCAATACAAAGGTCAAACACTCATCACAACTGATGGAACAACGCTACTTGGCGCAGATGATAAAGCTGGAATTACCGAGATTATGACCGCAATGGAATTCCTAATAAATAATCCAGAAATCAAACACGGAAAAATCAGAGTGGGTTTCACTCCTGACGAAGAAATTGGTCGAGGAGCGCATCATTTTGATGTTGAAAAATTTGGTTGTGATTGGGCTTATACTATCGATGGAAGCCAAGTAGGCGAATTAGAATTTGAAAACTTTAATGCCGCTGGAGCTAAAATAACGTTCAAAGGAAAAAGCGTGCATCCTGGTTATGCCAAAGGAAAAATGATCAATTCGATGCTTATCGCCAATGATTTTATTAACGAATTACCAAAAGGTGAAACGCCACAAGAAACCAAAGGGTATGAAGGTTTTTTCCACGTTCATCATTTAACTGGAAGTATTGAAGAAACGATTTTGGAACTTATTATTCGAGATCACAGCAAGAAAAAATTTGCAAAACGCAAAGAATTAATTGCAAAAATTGCTCAAAAATTCAACAAAAAATTTGCAAAAAAATTTGGCGAGGACATTGTAATTGCCGAAATAAAAGACCAGTATTACAATATGAAAGAAAAGGTTTTGCCAGTAAAACACATTGTAGATATTGCCGAAAAAGCGATGAAAGAATTGGGAATAAAACCCATAATAAAACCCATTCGTGGCGGAACAGACGGTTGCCAACTGTCTTATAAAGGTTTGCCTTGCCCGAATATTTTTGCTGGCGGACACAATTTTCACGGAAAATACGAATATGTTCCTGCTGAAAGTATGCAAAAAGCAATAGATGTGATTGTAAAAATTGCCGAATTAACTGCGGAACCTATTGGCAAATAAATTAAAAAAAAACAATATTTTCAATAAAAAAAACCATCAAATGATGGTTTTTTTATTGAAAATAATTAAAGAAAATCTTAACATTGACAAATTAAATTATTGAGTATATTTGATAACAGTTAGTAAATAATTAATTTACAGTATAGAAATTCATTTTAAAATCAATATAACTATGAAAGAAAAGGAAGAAGAAATTGCAAATGAAATTACCGCGCCCGAAGTTGTTATCACTCCCAACCAAAGAAAACCTAGAGTTAGCAAAACAACTAAAGATATGGAACTAACGATTGAAATTCCTGCTATTGAGGAAACCATTCAAGAACCATTTATTGAAGACCAAGATTTTCTTATAGAATCAGAACTCAAAAAGGAAAAGAAAAAGAAAAAAAAGAAAAGAAATAAGATGAAAGAGAAAGAAAAAGATAAAAAAGCTAAGGCTAAAGAAAAAGCCAAGGCTAAAGCCAAAAAGGCTAAAAAAGCCAAAAAAGAAAAAGCCAAAAAAGCAAAAATAAAAGCCAAAGCCAAAGAAAAAAAGGCGAAAGCGAAAGCCAAAAAAGCAAAGAAAAACAAGAAAAATAAAAGCAAGAAAAAATAATATTTCTAAATACAATAATAACAAAAGCCCCAATTCTACTATAAGAATCGGGGCTTTTTCATATAAGGAAAGCTGTTATTTATGCTTTTTTGTTCAAAGCAGCGCTCATTTCCATAGAAATGGCAGAACGTTCCATTTTCAATTTTCCTGCCATTGTTTCCACAACAACAGTGGTTTCGGCAAGCTCGGCCACTTTACCGTGAAGCCCACTTTTTGTTATGATTTTGTCCCCTATTTTTAAGGTGCTTTCAAATAATTTTTCGTTTTTCGCTCTTTTTTGTTGCGGTCTAATCATAAAGAAATAGATAACGACGAACATTAATAAAAAAGGCGCAAATTGAGTTAATTGTTCCATAATTTTGATTTAATTTTTAATTTTTAATTTTTTTTACATTAGTCCACGACCCACTTTTTGAATCCTATTGCTGGCCTGTAATTCTTTTACTAAATTATCTAAAATTCCGTTGATAAAAATACTACTTTTTGGTGTAGAATACTCTTTGGCCAACTCTAAATATTCGTTCAGCGTCACTTTTACTGGAATCGATGGAAATTTCAAGAATTCGCAAATGGCCATTTTAAGAATAATGGTATCTATTTCGGCAATTCTTTCGCTGTCCCAATTGGGCGTTTTGTCTATATATTCCTTTGCCAATTCCTTTTCGTTCAAGACTGTTTTTCGATATAAATCTTTAACAAAATCACGATCTTCGTTATCTTTAAATAATTTTGGAACCCTAAAATTTCCTTCTTCAACAGGTTTTAAAACTTTCAATTGCTTGATGATTTCAGTATTTACCACTGGAATATCATCAATCCAAGTCAGTTTATTGTCTTCGAGATAATCGTATAATTTTTCGTTTGGAACAATGACTTCAGCAAACAAATTCACAATAAATTCCTTGTCTTCTTCGAATGTATTAACGGCATTGCTCATATATTTTGCATACAATTTGCTTTGCTTAATGTCATTAAGAAGCAACAAAATGTAATCATCATTCAACGTCCAATTGTCGATTTTACGGTTTTCGAGAGCAATACTCAAAGAATTGTTTTCGGCAAGTATTTGAAAAATTGCATTTTTGATAAACTTTTCATTAGGCTTGCGTTCTTGCGGAGTGGCAAGATGTTTTTGGCTGGATTTGTGCAAAAAGATTGTTTCTTTTTTACAAATTTCGATCAATGAGGAAAGCATTATAAGGTATAAATCCTGAATGGCGTCAATACTATAAAAAAGGAATTTCTCTTCTTTTTCCAGATCATCTGACCCATTTTGATGCATCGCATAAATGGATTGCATAACCTTAACGCGAATATGTCTTCTGTTTACCACCTTGTAAGAACTTTTATTAAATTAGTTTGCAAAAATAAGAATTTCATTTTTTAAAAAAGAATTAAACTTGAAAAATATCTGAATTTCATCTTACCTTTGAATTTTATATGAATCTCTATACTTATGAAAGAACTTGGTTATTTAAATAAATATTTTGTCAAATACAAATACAGCTTTTTGCTGGGCATCATCATCACCATTGTTGCCCAAATATTTTCTTTGTTTACACCAAAATTAATCAGCAAGTCCTTTACTATAATCGAAGAATTTGCAAAAGATAAATCCGTAGCTAAATCCCTTATTCAACAGGAATTAATTTCCAATATTTTATTGATTGTTGCAACCACAATTATTGCAGGTTTTCTTACTTTTTTGATGCGACAAACCTTAATTGTAATGTCTCGCCATATCGAATTTGATTTGAAAAATGAAGTTTTTAGACAATACGAAAACCTTTCTCAGAATTTCTATAAACAAAACCGAACGGGCGATTTAATGAACCGTATTAGCGAAGATGTTTCGAAAGTGAGAATGTACGTTGGCCCAGCCGTAATGTACACTATAAACACTATCATTCGTTTTGCTATTGTAATTGTGTATATGTTTAATGTCTCGCCACGACTGACTTTATACACCTTGCTACCGTTGCCAATTTTGTCTTATGCTATTTTCAAAATAAGCTCCGAAATCAATAAAAGGAGCACGGTTTTTCAACAATATTTATCTAAAGTCTCTAGTTTTAGTCAAGAAATATTTTCAGGAATTCGAGTAATAAAAGCCTATTCACTTGAAGACCAACATCAAAATAATATGATTGAATTGGCCAACGAAAGCAAAAGCAAAAGCTTGAGTTTGGCAAGAATACAAGCTTTATTTGGGCCTTTGATGATGGCGCTTATTGGAATTAGTAACTTGGTCGTGATTTATTTTGGTGGATTAATGTACATCAACGGAACGATAAAAAGCATTGGAACCATTGCCGAATTTATTTTATACGTCAATATGCTAACTTGGCCAGTAGCATCCTTAGGTTGGGTTTCCTCTATGGTTCAGGAAGCCGAAGCGTCACAAAAACGCATCAATGAATTTCTGAAAATCGTTCCAGAAATCCAAAATAAAAACCCAGAAAGATCAATAATTGAAGGCACAATTTCTTTCGAAAATGTGAGCTACACCTATGAAGATACCAACTTAAAAGCGTTGAAAGATGTTACATTCACCGTTCACAAAGGCGAAACTTTGGCCATTTTAGGAAAAACAGGTTCGGGGAAATCGACCATTATCTCTCTAATTTCTCGATTGTATAATGTAACCGAAGGCCGCATTAATATTGATGGAAAAGAAATAAGCAAAGTAAATTTATTCGATTTGCGAAATAGCATTGGAATTGTGCCACAAGATGCTTTTTTGTTTTCGGATAGTGTAAAAAATAATATCAAGTTTGGTAAAGAAGATGCAACTAATGAAGAAGTGGAATCAGCAGCAAAAAGTGCGGATGTTCACAATAACATCATTGGTTTCAATAAAAAGTATGAAACCATTCTTGGCGAAAGAGGAATCACACTTTCTGGCGGACAAAAACAACGCGTTTCCATAGCAAGAGCGATTATCAAAAATCCAAAAATTTTACTCTTTGACGATTGCTTGTCTGCTGTAGATACCGAGACCGAAGAAGCGATTTTAAATAATTTACAGGAAATTTGTAAGGACAAAACCACGATTATTGTCAGTCATAGGGTTTCATCAGCAAAAAATGCAGATCGAATTATCATCCTTGACGAAGGGCAAATTATCGAGCAAGGCTCTCATAATCAATTGATAAGTCAAGAAGGCTATTATGCTGCCTTATATTTGAAACAACTTTCTGAAAAAGAATTGCAATAATTGTTGTGTAATACAACTATTTTTTCGATTTTTGGTTACACAAAATTGACAGGATGATTATGAGAGAAAATGATATGTTAGAAAAAGAAGAGATATTTTCGAAAGTTTTACGAGCTGGAAGAAGAACTTATTTCTTTGATGTAAGAGCCACAAAAGCCGACGATTATTATATTACAATTACCGAAAGCAAGAAATTTACGGAAGTTGACGGTTCATTTCACTTCAAAAAGCATAAAATATACTTGTACAAGGAAGATTTTACCGCTTTCGCTGAAATTCTGGAAGAAATGACTTCTTATGTTTTGAACCATAAAGGCGAAGAAGTGATCTCTGAAAGACACCAAAAAGATTTCAAAAAAGAATATACTACTGAAAAATCAGAAGAAGAGAAAAGAGAATTACCTCCAACTTCAAGTTTTACTGATATAGAATTTGATGACATTTAAATTATAATACAAAATCCAAAAATAACTAACCAAACCTAAAAAGTCCGAAAGTCGAAAGATTTTCGGGCTTTTTTTATGAATTATTTCTTCATTCATCAAAAGAGAAAACAAGAAATCCCAAAGCTCTCGCCTTGGGATCTTAATAAATTCGATTGTTCAATACTGAAAACTGCGACTGAACACTGAAAACTGTTACTTCACGTCCATTAATTCTACATCGAAAATCAAAGTAGCATTTGGCGGAATTGCGCCCCCTGCTCCTGCTGGACCGTATCCTAAATCAGATGGAATTACAAAACGGGCTTTGTCTCCTACTTTCAACAAAGCAATTCCTTCGTCCCAGCCTTCAATCACTTGACCAATTCCTAATTTGAATTCGATTGGTTTTTTTCTAGGATAAGAAGAATCAAAAACTTTTCCATTTTCCAAAGAACCTTCATAATGAACCGAAACTGTTTTT